>JAQTOZ010000168.1 GCA_028713205.1 Candidatus Omnitrophota bacterium | reverse complement strand
ATCCACCATCCTCTTAAACCGATGCACATTAATAGGCATTGCGCTGATCTCACGATCAAGCATTTTCGTCAATACGTCATCCGAATCGATGACAACTTTGTAAGCTAGCTTGCGAAGTTTTGAATTGTAGATAAAGTATTGAAATAAAGCCGAATTTTTGAGGACAATTAAATCAAATGACTCTGGGCAAAGGGAGTTTATCGCATCATAGTATTCATCAGAATAGGAATCATACAATTCCCATGTCCTTAAATCGATTAAACGCTTTATCCTTTGCCGAATAGAAACTTTAAAAGATTGCTTTATATGATAATTGCATTTTTTGTAATCAATAGTAATTACTTTTCTGCATAACTTTTTTAAAGGGAACACTGCGTCAGCATCTTTATCCGGATTATATTTTGATACAAGCGCAACATCTCCTTTGCCTATTAAATACTGCAGGATTTGGAATGCTCTTATACTCCCACCTGATATTGGCGGGTACGGCAAATTTTGGGTCAAGTATAAAATTTTCATAATCTACTATCAAAACCTACTTAAAGTTCAACACCCGTTTGATTATTTGAATTATGTTTAGTTTCATCGCACGCCAACGTTTACCCAAGGCTACAGCCATCGTCAAAAGTATTTGTAGAGGCACAGGAGTAATCGCCATACTACCACCACGCCATGAGCAAAACAGATGTTGCGGTAATTTTACTTTGTTGAAAGCTGATATTATATTTCCCATTCCATAAGAACTTGCTAATGAGTGATACTTACCCGAACACTGGTCTTCTTCAAATGGGAAATCCCCCCACGCTTTGGCAATTATTTTCCCAGGTTTCAGCCAAAAATTATCAATCAATGCGCTACAGGCTTGACGCATGTCCACCCAAGGATTTACCAAATCCGAGTCAAGCTCCATATTTTCCGAAAATTGACATATCGTCTGTTGAATCAATGGCAATCCCCAGTCAACAACTTCGGTATTGCGATTTTCTTTCAGAACTGGGACAATCACACTTCCTTTTTTTTCATACCCCATCGAAACGCCATGATCTGCGGAACAAAGAGTTTCCAACATTATATTTAAATCCTTGTCCGCATAATTTAGAAATCCTTGTTTCGTTCCGTTATCAAATAAATAACATTTTGCCGTTCCATATTTTTCATCTAAAGGCTTCTCTGCAATAATCCCGTAATACAACCCAACTGGCCTAATGTTCGCAGCCCGCGATAAAGCTTTTTGCATCCCACCACGCCAACCAAGGTCAACAATGGCATAAGGTGTCGCATCATACAATCCTTCCTGAGCAAGATATCCCAACAGCAGCTTTCTACAATCCTTTGCATGCTCAAGAATCAATTGTTTAATTTCTTTCTCTTCGAGAATCAATTTACGCAAAGAACGATATTCGTCATTCGTTAACTTACGTTCCCAGTCCGCTCTATTAAATCCGATATGTTTGAGATGGTTGGTAATATCTTTTGGCGTTATCTTGAACCTTGCAAACAAATCCTTAATAGTCATGATACTTGACGGCGCAAATATCACCTCAAGTTCTTTCTCATCCAACACTTCTAACGATGGCAAATACCATGCTTGCCTACTTCCATACAAATACTTAAGCTCAATAGATAAATTTAATTTGCGTATTAATATGGCTGCAATTTTTAGCAGAATATGACCATCACGCGCCAAAAAATACAACCTACGAAGTTGATTAATTTTTGCATATTGCAGAACCCACAGGACATAGCTAACCAATAGTGGTGCTGCAACACTGGCGGCCACATCACGAATCAACTCCTGCTTCTTTGAAGACGCGGGCACAGATATTCGCGCTTGTCGTGAAACACCCGCCATAATAGATGCTAATCCCTGCGTTGTAGAAGAAAATGCCTCGAGTATCCTTTCATAACGGTTTAGATTTCCATTATTCAGAAGTGTTCTTTTTAACCCAGCAACCTTAGCAGCTTTATAATCATGAAATTCATCATTTCCATAATGTTTGATATCACTAGCCTTTATATTTAAGATTCTAACAATTTCTTTAAACAATCCTTGGGACTTCGACTTACCATATTCACATGACACGAATAATTTATCACCGGCCCGCCAAAGGCCAAATCGCTCATGTTGAGCTCTAATAAAATCAGAATCCAAATACATGTCAGAAACATAAACAATTTGTTGCCTATTTTTGCGAGCTTTTTCAACTAAGCATTTCGCTATCGGTATAGGGATAATCAGTTTCTCTTCGAGCTCACGCTCCATTTTCATTATTTTTTCTCGCTCATATTGAGTCAACCCCATTGAACGTTCTAATTCCATATAAATATCGCTTAGCGTTGTGGATTGCCCCATTTTTTCATACGCTATTGATTCAGCCGCAGTACGCAAATACGCAAATTTTTCTACTGAACATGGCGTAGTAAGGATACCTTGGACTTGTTTTCCTAAAATCATATGGAGTGAACGAGGATTCCCAATTTTACGAGTTAGAACTGTGTCAAAAACGTCGAAAGAAACGACCTTCATGATTTACTGATTTCCTTAATTGCAAGCGCTTCAATATTAAGCTCTAACGAAATCCGATCAATAGCCTCGCAATGGCCGTAATATTCAGCTAATACTTGCCGCCACAACCATCGAATGATCCACTTTCGAATATTTCTACGATTCTCAGCCTTCCATAACTTAAGCGATATGTGTTTTATTGGCTTTCGATTAGCCATAATAACGTTCTCAAACCCCGCACTTTTAAGAACGAAACTTAACGAATGTTCAGTAAAACTACAGTAGTGCGTATAATCAATGTATCGATGACGTGTCGCCATAATAGAGCTAGCATTAGGAACTGTTAATATTACCCGCCCCATTGGGGCTAGCGAATTATAAACAGCTTTCATCGTATCAATTTGATTTTCAGGTGGAATGTGCTCTAACACATCCAACATTAACACAACTCCATAATGCTCAGACTTCTTTTCTAAATATTTGATCACATCATCTACTAAATAGGCCTTTAAACCCCTTTTAACACATGCATTCACCTGTTGAGAATCTATATCCACTCCATCCACATCGTCATAACCCATGCTCATTAAAGCATTCATTCCAAAACCCATTCCGCATCCCACATCAAGCGCTGGACACAATTTAACATTCGAAAGATATGGCGCAATGATTCCCCTAAAGTAATTAATATAATCATTTATCCGATTTGGATTATCATCAAACCAATTCTTATAATGCATACTATAATCGCTTTTAAATCTCTCTCTCGACATTGTATTTGCCTTTCCTCATCCCTATTGGTGTCATACCTCAGAATTGGTTTTAACAATTAATTGTTTAATCTCACGTATCGCAGCTCTATCAATCAAGGAAAAGGCCATTAAATATGCACCTAAACCAATCATGCTTGGCAATACCAAATTTATTAAGTAAGTAAGATATTGTTGAAATTCCAGCAAGGGCAATATGAATGCCTTTACACCCGCAACAACAGCTATCATTACAATCGCACAGGATATCGTCGGGATAAACTGCTTGAATAATTTCAAATAGTTAAAAGGAATAATACTTCTAACCCACTGCATATTCAGTGGCAGTAAAACACATAAAATAATCAAATCCACAAGAGCAGCGCCGATCAATCCATAATATTTGGTAAAAATTATCAAAAGCGGTATTTTAATAAGGACAGCATACAGAGCAATGCGATAATTATATTCAGGCTTTCCACATCCCAAAAACACTGAGCCCGAACAAATTGACACGGGTGCAAAAAGCTGAACAATACCAAATATTCTAAGCAAAGGAACAATTGCTAACCATTTTTCACCGTATAAGGTCAAAACTAATTCTTTTGGTAGAAATATCAATAAAACACTAAACGGCAAAGCTAAAAGAGATACATATTTTGTGGTTTTTAAGTATACTCGCAGCACCTCTTCTCTATCATGCTGTATGGAGGAGTAAGCAGGAAACATTACGCCTTCTAGCAAATATGTAAAATGAGTATTTATAAAATTACCAATATTATTCGCAAGCGCATAGTAACCTAAATCCAGCGCACCCAATATTTTGCCTATGGAAATATTCGCAATATTTTCATTTAAGTATCCTAGCCATCCCAGTCCCATCATATATTTACCAAAATGCAATAATTCTTTCGCCAAACGATAATCAAAATACCATTTAAACCTATAGCCCGAAATAATTCGATAAAGCAGTGCAGTCACTATTTGTTTAATTAAGTAAGCGAAGACAAGGCTCCATACTGTAGGCGTAAGAATCGAAAAACTTATTGCAAAAAAAGAGTTCACTATCGTCGCAATAAGATCAATAACTGAAAGAACACCAAAACGCATTTGCTTAGCAAGGAGTGTCCCCGGTATTTTCGAAAATGAGCTAATGACAAAGATAACAGCAAGAACCTGAATAACCGACAATACGTCATGATTATGAAAGAAATACGCAGCTAGCGGCGCAATGAGGAAGCAGACAATCGCCATCAAAAAACCCATGCCGAGGACGATAAAATCGGCGGTATGGGCGGCATCGTCGATGCGGTCTTTCCTTTGAATCAAAGCCGAATCGAGTCCGAACGATTTGAAGATATGAAATCCATCGATGGCAACGAAGGCTAATGCAAACAAGCCAAAGGTCGACGGTTCGAGGATGCGCGCCAAGACGGCGAAGGTGCCGACCGAAATCGCCTTTTGGGTGATTTTGCTCACCATCTGCCACTTTACTCCAGAAACTGTCTTATGTTTTAAACTGGTCATTTGATTACCTCATTAAAGATGCAAGAAGCAAGAGGCAAGAAGCAAGATAAAAGCGAGCAGAAAGAAAACACATTCAACGCATCATAATTTCTCACAAGCTTTTTCTCTTTTTCCTTTACTATTGTCAGCATTTTCGTTTTCTCATTTCATGCGTCTTGCTTCTTGCTTCTCTACTTCTTGCTTCTTACGCCTTATTTTTTGCTGCTAAAAAACAAATACACGCAACTGTGCAGGAAGAACAGGCCCTGGATCAGCGCCGGGTCCCGGACCGCGACGCGGGCCAGGGAGTACGGGCGCCGGATGCCCGCGCGCAGGCGCAGGATCACAAATTGGATACCGTAATAAATGACGGAACATGTGCCGACGAGAAAGTTGCGGAGAGCGGCAAACAATCTAGACCCAGGACCCAAGACCCAGGACCCAAGACCGGTCTTGAGTCTTGAGTCTTGGGACTTGGGACTATATTGTTTGTTCAATATTGTCCAAACCTTGCTTCCGGCCCAAAAGATGTAGACCAGCATGGATTCATAAACAAATCGCCTGACGCATTCGCTAGAGACCAATTCCTTCGCGAATCCGGTGGCGGACAGAAGCTCGAACGGGTCCTGCCTGAGATACGGGCTTGCGAAAAAACGCGGCGTGTAAAACGGCCATAGGATCGGCATGCCTTTGACCGAGCCGACCACGATATCGAGCACGATATGGGAGCAGTAGACGCAGAAAGTGAGGAGGAAAAGATTAATATATCTAGGACCCAGGACCCAAGACCCAGGTCCCAATGTGCGGCTATCAGCTTTCAGCTTGCAGCTTTGTGTGCCACGTTCCACGTGCCACGTTCCACGTACCATGCGGGAAATCAATGACGTGGTACTTGGTACTTGGAACTTGGTACTCAATACCTGCCCAATCCAATAGCATGCCGTCACGACGGAAGACACGATCAACGCGGCGCCGAGGCTGTGCGTTATGCCGTGATGAAAGAATCCTGCGTTCTGGATAAAAAGCCCGGGAATAAAATCGAAGTCGGGAAGATTGGCGAGCAAGGACAGACCCAGGACCCAAGACCCAGGACCCAAGACTCGGGACATGAGACACGGGACACGGGGCACGGCGTCTGTGCAACTGTCATCGCGAGTCCCCGCAGGGGACGTGGCGATCTCTGTTTGAGATTGCTTCGTCCGGTCTACGCCGTCCTCGCAATGACGAAACTTGATCCCAGGACCCAAGACTCGGGACACGGCGAAGGGGCGAATGGGTGACGCGGAGCAAGAAGAGTTTCGAGTTTCAAGTTTCGAGTTTGAAGATTCGAATTCATCACCGCGTCTCCGTGTCGCCGAGTCTCCGCGTCTTAGACTGCTTTTTGCAGTCTGCTTGCTGAATTTATAAATCACATATCCGGCGAAGGTATGAAGGACGGGAAGGGGCATGGCGTCAACTCCGCGGAGTTGACAGGAACGCGGCGATGTCCGTGCTATCAAACTGGGGCGTGGTCATGATAATTCTCCATGATGAACCGGCGACGCGGAGACACGGTGACGCGGCGCACGAACGATCCATTTGCCAGAATCGTCAATCATCGACACCAATTGACCAATGGCATGATCATATTCTTCATCCAGATGCTTTGCCTGAGCCTCGGTCAGATAGCTACATCGCTTCGCAATTTCTACCCATACTTGCGTTTCGCAAGCTTCAGTTTCGGCATCGCTCAGTTTACTAATGAAAGCGGCCTGATATCGTCGTTTCCGCCATGCTTCACCGATATTGGCACACACGGATCTTGATGACCGGCGTATCTGATCCGTTAACGAATATTGCTCTTCCCGCGGAAAGCCTTTGGTTATCTCAAATATTTTCATAGTTAAATTCATGGCTCTTTGAAACACATCCAACTCCCTATAATTTCGAATATTCATCTTTCACTCTTTCTCCGCTTCGCCGCGTCTCCCACTCGCCGCGTCCCTCTTTTCCCCTTACTCCTTAATCCTTATCCCTTACTCCGTTACTCGTTTGGTACGTGGCACGTGGTACTTTTTGCTGAAGGCTGACAGCTGAAGGCTGATGGCTGCTCTCAAATTCTCACAATCTTCTCGTTTTTCACGCCGCGAAACACGTTGCGCGTATCGAGGACCACCGGCGCCGAGGCCAGGATCGCGTCCTTGTCAAACGCGGCATGGTCGGTGACGATGACGGCGAGATCGTATTGTTCCGACACGGAGACTCGGTGACGCGGAGACTCGGCGATCCGATCTTGCGCCGCGTCGCCCATTCGCCCCTTCGCCGTGTCAACGAGTCGCCCTCGGTACGTTTTCCCGTGCAATGTCAGCTCCGGCACAAATGGGTCCGTGTAGGACACTTCCGCGCCTTGTTTTTCCAGGAGTTCGATGATCTCCAGGGCCGGTGATTCGCGTACATCCGAAATATTCTTCTTGTATGTCACGCCAAAAATCAAGATTCTCGATCCTTTCAACGCCTTAGATCGCTTGTTCAAAACGTCCTGCGCCTTCCGGACCACGTATTCCGGCATCTCGGCATTCACCACGCCCGCGAGGTCGATAAAACGCGGGTTAAACCCGTTGATACGCGCCTTCCATGCGAGGTAATGCGGATCGATGGGGATACAGTGGCCGCCAAGTCCGGGGCCGGGGTAAAACGGCATGAAACCGAAAGGTTTGGTCGCCGCCGCGTCGATGATTTCCCATACGTCGACGCCCAGCTTTTGACTCATCTGACAAAGCTCATTAACGAGGCCTATATTAACACTCCGGAAGGTATTTTCCAAGAGCTTCACCATTTCCGCCGAACTGGTGGAAGAGACGGGATGGACATGCTCGATGGCCAGGCCGTAAAAGGCCGCCGCGAGTTTGGTACATGCCGGCGTGACTCCC
>JAQTOZ010000009.1 GCA_028713205.1 Candidatus Omnitrophota bacterium | reverse complement strand
CGGACGGTTTCGGCTTTTCCGCTGGCCTCCTCGGTAGAAGGGCAAGGCATCAATGATCGAAAAGATTTGGCGGGAGTGATTAAAATCATGGGGATGCGGGAAATTCATCAACACATGGAAAAAGGGGTGACCTTCGTGGCGCCGGAGCAGACGTTTGTTGCCAAAGGCGTCACCATCGGAGCGGATACCGTGATTTATCCGTGGTGTTACATCGAGTCCGGTGTCAAAATCGGATGCCGTTGCGAGATCGGCCCTTTTGCAAAAATCCGCGCAGGTAGCACGGTCGATGACGGTTCGGCCATCGGTAGTTTTGTCGAGGTGAACCGCTCAAAGATCGGGAAGAAAGTGAATGCGAAACATCTTGCTTATTTGGGCGATGCGGTGATCGGGGACGGGACCAATGTCGGTGCCGGGACGATCACGGCCAATTTTGATGGTGTGAAGAAAAATAAAACGCGTATCGGGAAAAATGTTTTGATCGGTTCGGATACTATTTTTGTCGCTCCCGTGACCGTGGCTGACAGCGCCCGCACGGGTGCCGGCGCCGTGGTGACCCGCGGAAGCAAAATTAAAACTGGAGAGGTCTTTGTCGGCGTGCCGGCACGACCGCTAAAAACAAAGAGGAAATAACCATGTTTGGGTTTTCGTCAAAAGAAGGGAATAAGTCGCTTGTGGTGTTGGGAGGAAATTCGAATCCGGAATTGGTTTCTGAAATCGCGAAGCATTTAAATGTCCCGGTCGCCGATGTGCTGGTCGATCGCTTCCCCGAAGGGGAAGTGCGTGTCCAGATTCACGACAACATCCGGGGCAAAGACGTGTTTATCGTTCAGTCGACGTGCACGCCGCCCAATGAAAATTTGATGGAGCTTTTGATTTTGATCGATGCTGCGAGGCGCGCTTCCGCGGCCCGGGTGACGGCCGTATTGCCGTTTTTCGGCTATGCCCGTCAGGACCGCAAAGACAAACCGCGTGTTCCGATCACGGCCAAGCTCATCGCGAACCTCATTACCCAGGCGGGCGCCAACCGGGTTTTGACGATGGACCTCCATGCGGGGCAGATCCAGGGATTTTTTGATATCCCCGTGGACCATCTTTATTCGATCAATGTGATCGGCGATGTCGTCAATCAAAGGGCCCCGCGGAATTTGGTTGTCGTATCTCCCGATGTGGGCGGTATCAAGATGGCGCGCGGATATGCCAAATTGCTGAATGTTCAACTGGCCATCGTCGACAAACGGCGCGAGGATGCGTCGCAGACGCATGTGATGCATATTATTGGTTCCGTCGAAGGGAAAAACGTTGTCATTATCGATGACATGGTTTCGACCGCCGGTTCTTTGATCGAAGCGGTGAAGGCGCTCAAAGGGGCGGGTGCGCTGGATATTTACGCGGCGGTGGTCCATCCGATTCTTTGCGGGCCCGCCATCGAGCGGATTAAGAATTCCGAGCTTAAAGAATTGATTGTGACCAATTCGATTCCGATTCTGCCCGAGAAAAGGCTTCCGAAAATCATTCAAATTTCCGTCGGCTCTCTTTTGGCTGAGGCGATCAAGCGGATTCATCAGGACGAATCCATCAGTTCGCTTTTTTCCAAGGCGGGGGTTGAAGCCTGATTTTTCGAAATAAAAATTCCGAAATCAAAAATACTTTTTAGGAGGTAATTTCAATGGATACTGTTTCTTTAGCGGTGAAGACAAGACAACCGGACGGTACGCGCGTCGCGCGAGCGGTGCGCCGGGCGGGAAAAGTCCCGGCCATTCTTTATGGTCACGGGATGCAACCTTTGGCGCTCGAAGTGGATCGCAAGGCGCTCCTGCAATCGCTCAATACCAAGGCCGGTGAAAACGTGGTCCTCGACCTCAAAGTCGAAGGCGCGAGTCTCAAAGAGAAGACCTGTTTGATCAAAGCCATCCAGCATAACCCCGTGACGGATGAAATCCAGCACGTGGATTTTGCGATCATTTCCCTGACGGAAAAAATCGTGGTCAACGTTCCGTTGATTGCGTTGAACACCGGCGAAGCGGTGGGGGTCAAGGAGGGTGGTATTCTGGACGTCGTCCATCATGAACTTCCGATCGAATGTTTGCCGACGCAGATTCCGGAAAAATTTGAAGTCAATGTCAAAGACATGAAAATCGGCGACGCCTTTCATGTGAAAGACCTTTCGTTCCCTGAAGGGGTTGACTGCAAGTTGGATCCGGACGAAGTGATTGTTGCATTGCATGCGCCCAAGAAAGTCGAAGAAGCTCCGGCCGCCGAAGGCGAAGTCGCGCAACCGGAAGTCATTGAAAAAGGCAAGAAGGAAGAAGCGAAGGAAGGCGCAGCGCCTGCCGCTGAGAAAACAACCGAAAAGGCCGTGAAGTCCGAGAAAAAAGAATAATTTCTTGACGGCGATCTGGAACCTTTGGGCGGCGTGAGATGAAACTTGTCGTTGGGCTTGGCAATCCGGGTGCAAAGTACAAGAAGACCCGTCACAACGCGGGACGTAGACTTGTCGAGGAATTGGCTCTCCGGCACAAGCTTCAATTTGTTAAATCCAAGAACCTGTCGGCGTCCACCGCCCTTTGTGATCTCGGTGAGGAAGAAATCCTGCTGGCTTATCCGGAAGTTTTTATGAACTGTTCCGGCGAGGCGGTGGGCGGACTTGTCCGTCATTACTCGATTGATCCTCAGAAAAATCTTTTGATTCTCGTCGATGATGTTGCGTTGCCTTTCGGCCGCTTGCGCCTTCGTTCGCGCGGGAGCGACGGCGGGCATAACGGGCTTAAGTCCATCAACCTTGCGTTGGACGGATCCGGTTATGCACGGCTCCGGCTTGGAATTGCCCGTACCGGGGAAGACGGCAAAGCTCTTGTGCAAGGGGAAGGCGCGCTTGAAAAGCTTGAAAAGTATGTCCTCTCTTCATTTAGTGCCCAAGAGGAAGAACTTCTCCCTTTGATGATGGCCAGGGGTTATGAGGCTGTCCGGTTATGGGTAGCGCAACCGATTGATTAAGCCATGAATGTTGTAAATGCAGGCCATGCAATGAGTTAAATTACCAAACCGATACTTGCTTATTGTTTTCATTTATGTTAGATTGATACGCTGTTTTCAAAAATGTAGCCCTCCGGACAAGATATTTTGAGCAACAGCCGAAACTCTTAGCTTCAATGATAGAACAAGCGGGGGGCAATTTGTTATTTTCAGGGAGATGAACCAATGAAAGCATATGAAGGTGTTTTTATTTATCCGCCGGACAGCGGGACGGATACTCGGGAGCGGGAATTCCGGACGCTTGACGATTTGATCAAGAAATTCCAGGGGACGATTACCGAAAAAATAGACTTAGGCAGAAGGCAACTGGGCTATTCGTTGAAGAAATTCCGCGATGGCTATTTTCTCGTTTTACATTTTCAAATGGATCCTGCCAAGATTGACGAATTCCGTAAAGCGCTTGAATTGAGCGAAGAAGTGTTGAAGTACATGCTGACGGTGAAAGATCTCAAAGCCGCCGCCAAATTGGCCAAGCGGGCCGCCGCTCAAGCGGCGAAACCGGCAGCACCGGCGCCGGCGCCAGCACCTTCGCCGACAGTGTCCTAAAGGAGGGGGTATCCGCTATGGCAGCAAGTCTCAATAAAGTGATGATTATCGGAAATTTAACGCGTGATCCCGAAATGCGTTATCTTCCGTCAGGACAAGCCGTGACGAATTTTACCGTCGCGGTGAATCGTGCTTATAATTCTCAAAGCGGCGAGAAGAAGGAAGAAGTCAGCTTCATTCGTGTCGTGGCTTGGGCCCGGCACGCGGAAGTTTGTAATGAATATCTCAAGAAAGGCAGCCCCGTGTTTGTCGAGGGCCGGTTGCAGACGCGTAACTGGGAAGCTCAAGACGGGAGCAAGCGTTCGACGGTGGAAGTGGTCGCACAAAATATCCAATTTCTTTCGCGTTCAAATCGCGGACAGGCTTCGACCGAACCCGCGGCGGAAGAAGATACCGCAATTTTCGAAGAACCGACGGAAGGGAGCCCTCAGGGGCGGCCCATTCCGATTTCAAAAAAGGAGCTAGAACCGGATAGTGATATCCCGTTTTGATGATCGATGATGATGAAACCTCACGCACCTAGAAGAGACACACGTAGAGATACACGAAGAGATGGTCATGCGCAACCCAGGAGAACGGGCAAGCGGCCCATGCTGCGCAGAAAGGTTTGCCGCTTTTGCCAGGACCATGCGGTCCTCATTGATTTCAAAGACCGCGATCGGATTATCCGGTTTCTGACGGAGAAGGGGAAAATCATCCCTCGCCGTACCACCGGGACTTGTGCCAGGCATCAGCGGATGTTGACGCGGGCGATTAAACGTGCGCGGCACGCTGCCATTATTGCGTTTCAGGAAGTATAAACACTCCCCAGAGTCAGGTAACGGAATTCCGCACGAACAGTTCAATCTCGGCGGTTCTTGGGGAAATCGAGTTGTGCGAAGGAGTTAATCGAATGAAGATGATTTTATTGAAAGATGTCGAGAGTGTCGGACGTAAAGGTCAGGAAGTCAATGTCCGGGATGGTTATGCTCGTAATTTTTTAATTCCCAAAGGGTTGGGTTTCCCATCGACCGGGGCCAGCCGGAAATTTATCGAAGAACAAAAAATGCGCGCCGAAAAAAGACACGCCCAGGAAAAAGCCGAAGCGGAACGTAAGGCCAAAGAACTGGAGCAAATGACTCTTGCGGTGGAAGCCGCTGCCGGTGATAATGAAAAACTTTTTGGTTCTGTCACGGCGGAGGATATTCGTCAAGCCCTCGCGGATAAAGGCTATAACGTGGACAAGAAACGGATTCAGCTCAAAGATCCGATACGCGCTTTGGGCACGCATACGGTGGTCGTGGAGGTCTATCCTCAGGTCAAGACCAGCGTGACGATCGACGTGGTTCGCAAAGCTTAGTTTTAGAAACACCAACAGACTCTATGGCGGATTCCAAAACTACAGTGAGTCTTCTTGAAAAGGTTCCCCCGCAAAGCCGCGAGGCCGAAATGAGCGTGCTCGGTGCCATGCTCATGGAAGAATCGGCGCTCGTCCGGGCACTGGAAATACTCCATCCCTCTTATTTTTACGAAGAAGGCCATCAGCATATTTTTGAATCCATTCAGGCCCTCTTCGAGAAAAACCAGCCCGTGGATATGGTGACTGTCACGGAAGAGCTCCGCAGCCGCAAGCAGCTTGAAAACGTCGGAGGTGCAAGCCGTCTCACTCAACTGGTGTCCCAGCTTCCCACGGCGGCACATCTCGAGCATTATGCCCGGATTGTGAAAGAAAAATTTTTGCTGCGCAATTTGATTCACACCTCCACGCAGATTGTGCAGGAAAGCTTTGAGCCTTCCAGCGACGTCAACGAGCTCGTCGATCGCGCGGAGCAAATGATTTTTGAGATCGGGCAGAAGCAGATCGAAGGGCGTTTTTACGCGCTCAAGGAAATTATTCACAGCAGTATGGAGACGATTGACAAGCTGTATCAGCGCCGCGAACATGTGACGGGGCTGGCGAGCGGTTTTCATGAATTTGATATCAAGACCGCGGGATTACAACCTTCCGATTTAATCATTGTGGCCGGACGCCCCTCGATGGGAAAATCGGCGTTTGTTTCATCCGTTTGCGAACACATCGGTATCGTTTTGAAAAAGCCGATCGCGTTTTTTTCGCTGGAAATGAGCAAGGAACAGTTGGTGCAGCGCATGCTGTGCTCGCATGCCAAGATCGATGCCCAGAAAGTGCGCACGGGATATCTTTCACATCAAGATTGGCCGAAGCTGACGAGCGCTGCCGGCAAATTGTCGGAATCTCCGATCTATATCGATGATACCCCTGCGCAGACCGTGTTGGAAGTGCGTGCGAAGGCAAGGCGTTTGAAAATGCAAAACGATCTTTCGTTGGTGGTGGTGGACTATTTGCAGCTGATGCAGGGAGTGGGAAGGGCGGAGAGCCGCCAGCAGGAAATCTCCGAGATTTCAAGGTCGCTGAAGGCTTTGGCGCGTGAACTGCGCGTGCCGGTCATTGCCGTGAGTCAGCTCTCCCGCGCGGTCGAGAGCCGTACGGGTAATCGCCCGCAGCTGTCGGACCTGCGCGAATCGGGAGCCATTGAGCAGGATGCGGACGTCGTCGTCTTTCTCTTTCGCGAAGAGTATTACAGCCCGTCGGAAGAGAATCGCAACAAGGCGGAGGCGATCATCGCCAAGCAGCGTAACGGCCCCACAGGCTCGATTGAATTGGTTTTTCTCAAGGAATGGACTCGTTTTGAAAACATGGAATTTCATCGCGTTGAGGAACCTGCGTTGTGAGACGTTTGTTTTTGCTGTTTGTTTTGTTGATCACTGCTTTAGGTTTTATGCCGAGCTTGTGTGCCACCGAGGACACAACGTCCCAGGTCGCGGATGTTGCTACGGACAAGGCTGATAAGACCGGACCCGCCGGGGGCGAGGCGCGATCTTCGCCGTCCGCACCGCAGGCGGCTGCGGATCAAACGAATCCTCCGGCCCCGCGCGTTCCGCTTGTGATCGAAGAGGTGGAGGTTCAAGGCAATCAAATTGTGAGTACGAACACGATTTTGAGCAAGATCCGTTCCACCAAAGGTGGTTCTCTTGTCCAGGAAACGATTAACGAGGATTTAAAACATCTTTACGCCACCGGGTTTTTCCAGGACATCCGCATTGAGGTCGAACAGCGCAAGACCGGATACAAACTTGTAATCATTGTGGATGAAAAACCGATCATCCGGCAGGTCCTTATCGAAGGGAACAGCGTTTTTAAAGAGGACAAACTTCGCAAGACGCTCAAGTTGATTGAAGGACAGATCCTGGATCAAAAAGCGGTCAAGCAAGGCGAAACCGCGATCCGTAAACTGTATGCCGATAAAGGGTATCGTTTTGTGGACGTCCAAAGCCAGATTGAGGTCAACCGGCCGACCAAAGAAGCGACCGTGAAGATCCGGATTGTCGAAGGCGAGAAATACCGCATTAAAAAAATTCAGTTTGAAGGCGCCGCGGCCTTCAAACCCGGCAAATTGGCCCGGTTGTTGAAGACAAAGGCGCGCAATTTATGGTTGATCCGGACCGGCGTGTTTAAGGAATCCGATTTTCAGAAGGACCTGGAAAGGATCAAGTTATTTTATCAGCAGGAAGGTTACTTGGACGTGAAAGTCGAACCCCGTTTTGATTACGAAGAAAAACAGAAGCGTATCTTCATCACGCTCGTGATCGAAGAAGGCCGGCATTACGTGACCGGGGAAGTCTTGATCAAAGGCAATGACGTTTTTCCGGAGACCGACCTTTGGCAGGAACTCGAAATGTTGCCGGGCCTGACGTATTCGCAATATTACTTGTTTAAGGATGTGGAAAAGATCCGGAAGTATTATTTCGACCGCGGCTATATGGAAGCGCGAATCCTGCCCGATGTGCGCATGAATCGCGACACGGGCAAGGTGGATGTGACTTATGAAATTCAGGAAGGCGACCTTTATTTCGTCGAGAAAGTGGTGATTCGCGGGAACACCAAGACCAAGGATATTGTCATTCGTCGCGAACTGCGCATCCGTCCCGGCGACCGCTTTGACGGACAAAAAATCGACAAATCCAAGCAACGTCTCGAAAACCTGGGTTATTTCGAAGAAATTACTTACGATACGGAGCCCGTGCAGGACGCGACGAACCGTAAGAATATCATCTGGCGCGTCAAAGAAAAGAGAACGGGCGAACTGTCCTTCGGCGGCGGTGTCAGTTCCGTCGACAAGTTTTTGGGTTTTGCGGAGATCTCGCAGCGCAACTTCGACCTTTGGAACTGGCCGCGCTTTACCGGCGGCGGTCAATCGCTTTCCGTGAGCGCGCGCATCGGCAGCATCAGCCAGGATTTTAATGTGAACTTCGTCGAGCCTTATTTGTTCAACCGGCCCTATTCTTTCGGCGTCAATCTTTTTAATGTGCGCCGTGACGATTATAATGTCGATTTTGCGCAAAAGCGCTTGGGCGCTGCTTTTACGCTGTCACGGCTCTTCAAGGATTTGTTCCGTGTCGGGACCGGATATACGCTTGAGCGTGTGCATTTAGACGACATCTCGGAAGATGCGCCGACTTCGGTCACGGATTTTGCGGGTACCAATTGGCTCTCGCGCGTGAGGGCTTTTACATCATACGATTCTCGTGATAATATCTTTAACCCGACTCAGGGTATGTTAGCCACTTTGAATGGAGATCTCATCGGAGGGTTTTTGGGCGGGGATCAGAGTTATTATATTTTGGAGACCAGTTTTACCAAGTATTGGCGGCTCTTTAAGAAGCATGTGATTGAGTACCGGATCCATTTGGGGGCTTCGCAGTCGTTTGGTGATACAAACGATACCCCGGTTTTTGACCGTTTCTATGCCGGCGGTCTCGGGACGGTGCGTGGCTATAACTACCGCCGTGTCGGTCCGATCGAAGATGGGGACGCGATCGGCGGTCAAACGATCGCCGTGACGAATTTGGAATACACATTCCCGATTCTTAACCTGGATGCGTTCCGCGGGGCGGCGTTTGTGGACGTGGGGCAAGTGGATTTTGACTCTTATAACCTCGATTTCGGCAAGTTTGCCGTTAGCGTCGGTCCCGGCATCAAGATCAAGACGCCGATTGGACCCGTTGCGTTTTATTACGGTTTTCCGATAGCGAATCGGGATACGAAAGATAAGAACGGCCGGTTTGAGTTCAGTTTGGGCCGGGGTTTTTAACACAAAAAATCAAAGGGGGATCATGTATGAAGTTTGCTACAAAAATGGTTGCGATGCTTGTCGCAGGGTTGATGTTTTTTTCGAGTCCGGCGGTTTTTGCGGCCGGTGACAATTATGCTACGGTCAACGTCGCCAAGTTGTTCGATGAATATCAGAAGACCAAGGACAACGATGCGACCCTTCAGGAAGAAGGAACTCAGAAACAGAAAGAGAAGGACGCCCTCGCAGATGAAGTCCGCAAGATGAAAGACGAGCTTGAGCTTTTGAATGATGATGCCAAGAAGGCCAAGCAAGACGCCATCGATCAAAAAGTGCGCGAGCTACAGGATTTTGATTTGCAGGTCCGCCGGACTTTGGGCGAAAAGAGACAAGCGGTGATCAAAGAAATTTTCAATGACATCGACGGGGTGGTGCAAAAATATGGTCAAGCCAAAGGGTATGACTATATTCTCAATGACCGCGCGCTGCTCTATCAGAACAAAAAATTTGATATCACCGACAAAATCTTAGAAGACCTCAACAAGAATTACGTCAAAGTCAAAAAGTCATGAAACAGAGAACCTTACAACAAGCGGTAGCGTTTCACGGATTGGGACTGCATACGGGCAAGGAGGTCATGGTCCGTGTGTGTCCCGCGGAACCGAATACCGGCATCGTGTTTGCGCGCGTGGATTTGGATCCCGGTTTGCGTGTGCGTGCGACTTTCGAACATGTGCAGCGGGACGAAACGCGTCAGACGTCCCTTGTCATCGGTACGGGCGTCGTCCGAACCATCGAGCATCTGATGGCGACTTTCCACGGGCTCGGCATTGATAATGCCGTCGTGGAAGTGGACGGCGAAGAATTGCCGGGCATGGATGGCAGTGCCAAGGATTTTGCGGACGCCTTTTTGCAGGCGGGCATTGTCGAGCAGGCGGAAGAAAGACGCTGGCTTGAAATTACGGCCCCGATTTTTGTGGATTTGGGCGACCAGTCGATCGTGCTCATGCCCGGGCCGCATCTTTCGATTTCTTACACCCTGAGCTACCGTCACGAGGATCTGAACGATCAGTTTCTTTCGATCACGATCCTGCCCGAGATCTTTGAGCGGGAACTCGCGCCGGCAAGGACGTTTTGTCTGAAGCAGGAAGCCGAACAGCTTTTGGCGCAGGGTTTTGGCAAGGGCGCTAATTTGGATAATACCCTCGTTTTCGAACGGAACCTGCCGGTCGAAAATACGTTGCGGTTTCCGGATGAAGCGTGCCGTCATAAAATTGTAGATCTATTGGGGGATCTTTATTTGGCCGGAGGGTTCATCCGTGGGCACGTCATCGCGACCCGGAGTGGACACTCCTTAAATTTGGAACTCGTGAGGAAAATAGCCATGGTGCACAAGGAAGAACCTATTTCGTTTCCGTCGGTGCTTTTGGTGGAGGACATTCAAAAAATTATTCCGCACCGTTATCCGTTTCTTTTTGTAGACCGGATCGAGAAGTTCGAACCGGGCGTCAAAGCAACGGGTTTTAAACAAGTGAGTATGAATGATTATTTTTTTCAAGGCCACTTTCCGGGTCATCCGGTCATGCCGGGCGTGCTCATCATCGAAGCCATGGCGCAAGTCGGCGGCGTGATCATGCTCAGCGAGCCGGCCAATCGCGGGAAGATCGCTTATTTTATGAGTCTCGACTCGGCGAAATTCCGTCAGCCGGTTGTGCCGGGTGACGTCTTGCGCATGGAAGTCGAGGTCCTCAAAAAACGGGCACGCACGGGGCAATGTGTCGGGCGGGCCTATGTCGGAGATAAACTGGTATGCGAAGCGGAAGTGAAGTTTGCGGTCGTCGATCGGCAATGATCCATCCCACAGCCATCGTTCATCCGGACGCTGAGCTGGGCGAAGGGGTTTCGGTCGGACCTTATTCGATTATCGAAGGGACCGTCAAAATCGGTGCCCGCACCAAAATCGGTGCGCATGCCGTGATTGAGGGGCATACCGTTCTCGGTGTTGACAACGAGATTTTCACCGGCGCCGTCATCGGCAGCCGCACCCAGGATAAAAAATTTGACGGCGGGATCAGCTACCTGGATATTGGCGACCGGAACCGGATACGGGAGTACGTGACCATCAATCCGGGGACCAAGGAAGGAACACGTACGGTCATTGGTAACGATAATTTGTTGATGGCTTACAGCCATGTGGCCCATGATTGCATCGTCCACAATTTCGCGGTGCTTGCCAATCAGGCGACGCTGGCCGGTCATGTGATTGTGGACGACCGTGCCGTGATCGGCGGATTGAGCGCCGTGCATCAGTTTGTCCGCATCGGAAAGTTGGCTTTAATCGGCGGTTGCTCGAAGGTCGTTCAGGATATTCCCCCTTTCATGATGGTCGACGGTCATCCCGCCCGCGCCTACGGGATCAACTCCGTGGGGTTGGACCGTGCCGAAATCGCCAAGGAAGATCGGGCACCACTCAAAAAGGCATTCAAGATTATTTTCAAGTCCCAGCTCGCCTTAAAGAGCGCGATCAGCCAGATCGAAGAAGAAGGTTTGAGTAGCTATCCTACCATTCAGGTCTTATTGCAGTTCTTGAAAACTTCAGAACGGGGAATTTGCCGGTAGGCTCGCGAAAACGGAATGGCTGGCCGGAAGGGCGAATTCCGTCTCCGATCGTGATCATCATCGGTGAGCGTTAGATCGAGGGTAAAGTTCATGACGAAAACCATTGGCGTGATTGCAGGAAACGGCTGTTTCCCGTTGCTGGTGGCCCGGGAGGCACGCGTGCAAGGTTATCGCGTTGTGGTCTGCGCCATTCTTCGTGAAGCGGATGAAAGCATCGAGAAACAGGCCGATGCCTGCCGGTGGGTCAAGGTCGGCGAACTCAAAAAGCTGGTGGATTTTTTTCAGAAGGAAAACGTGACCGAAGCCCTCATGGCGGGTAAGGTGGAAAAGGTCCGGCTTTTTCAGGAAAATGTGAGCCCGGATTTCGAGATGATCAAAGTTCTCATGAAGACGCGCGATTTCAAGGACGATTCGCTTCTTGCCGGTATTGCCGATTTTCTCGCCGGAAAGGGCATTCAATTGCTGGATTCCACCATTTTCTTAAAAGATCATCTGCCCGGTCCGGGAGTGCAGGGACGGCATAAACCTTCCAAGGCCGTGATGGAAGACATCCGCTTCGGTTTTCAGATGGCGAAATCGATCGCGGGACTTGATATTGGTCAAACCGTAGTGGTGAAAAAGAAAGCCGTTATGGCCGTCGAGGCCATTGAGGGGACCGACCATGCCATTCGCCGCGGCGGTGAATTGGGCGGAGGCAAGGTGACCGTGGTCAAAGTGGCCAAGCCGAATCAGGACATGCGCTTTGACGTACCGACCGTGGGATTGCATACCATGAAGGAGCTTATCGCGGCCCAAGCGGAGGCCTTTGCCTATGAGGCCGGCAAGACCATCATCATGGACCGGGAAGATTTTATCGATCGCGCCAATCAAAAAGGGATCGTTCTTATGGGAGTGGACAGCGCGTCATGAAAGTAAAATCTGCCAAACCGGACAAAGAGAGCAAGGCGATTTCCGGGCTCAAGCACGAGCTTCAGGAATTGAGCGTGCTTCTGGAAATTTCCTCGGCCGTGACTGCGTCGCTGGACTTGGAAAAGACCATGGAGCGTGTCTTGAGCATTTTGCATGAGAAGATGGGCATGGAGCGTGGGACGCTGACGCTTCTGGACACAAAAACCAATGAGCTTTCGATCGAGGTGGCGCATGGCATCAGCGCAGAACAAGTCCGTCTCGGACGGTATCGTCTCGGCGAAGGGATCATCGGCCGGGTGGTCGCTGCGGGCGAACCTATGATCATCCCCAACGTCGGCAAAGAACCCCTGTTTCTCGACCGCACCAAGTCGCGCGGCGATCTGAAGCGCAACACCATCGCGTATCTTTGCGTCCCGATCAACCTGGAACAAAAGACCATCGGCGCCTTGAGCGTAGACCGTTTGCTCGGCGGGCACGTGGCCTTAGAAGAGGACCTCCGGCTCTTAACCATCATCAGTTCGATTGTCGCCCAGGCGGTGCGCATTCATCAAATGGTCCAGAAAGAAAGAGAAAAACTCGAGAAGGAAAATACGTTTCTGAAGCGCGAACTCAAAAGCAAATTCCGGCCCGCGAATATCATCGGCCAAAGCAAACGCATGACCGATGTCTATGCCTCCATCGAACTGGTCAGCCAAAGCCAGGCCACGGTGCTCCTGCGCGGAGAAAGCGGGACCGGCAAAGAACTCGTCGCAAATGCTATTCATTATAATAGCTCCCGCTCGGACAAACCGTTTGTGAAAGTCTCCTGCGCGGCCCTGCCGGAATCGCTTTTGGAAAGCGAACTTTTCGGATACGAAAAAGGTGCGTTCACCGGGGCGGTAACAAGCAAGCTCGGCCGGTTCGAGATGGCCAACAGCGGGACACTTTTTTTGGACGAAATCGGCGATATTTCCCCCAGCACCCAGATCAAACTGCTGCGTGTCCTCCAGGAAAAGGAATTTGAAAAAGTCGGCGGGACGGAGACTCTGCGGGTCAATATCCGGTTGATTACCGCGACCAACCAGGATTTGGAAGAACTGGTCCGGACGGGAAAGTTCCGCGAGGATTTATATTACCGGTTAAACGTGATTCCTATTTTCCTCCCGCCGCTGCGCGAGCGCCGGGAAGACATACCGATACTCTTCAATCACTTTTTGAAGCTGGCGAACCAGGAAAATGGCAAGGACGTGAAGTACATTGCGGACGAAGCCATGGAATATCTGATGAATTACAGCTGGCCCGGAAATATTCGCGAACTTGAAAACGCGGTCACACGTTCCGTGATTATGTGCAAAGGCGATACGATTACTCTCGAAGTATTGCCCATTCCGGGAAACAAGACGCATCCGGTGCTGCAGGGGTTCAAACCACCCGAACCGCTTTCAACGCTGGAAGACAAAGGGGCGGTTCCGGCTCAAAGCCCTGAGAATTTGCCGGAAGCGGTCGAAAGGGTTGAGCAACGGATGATCCGGGATGCCCTGGTAAAGACCAAAGGGAATCAACGGCAAGCCGCCAAGCTTCTCGGAGTAACGGAAAGAATTTTAGGGTATAAGATCAAAAACTACGGCATTGTAACGACTTAGGATGACGAGGCATGGCTTTTTTGAAGACGATTGACGGTGTTTTTGACGGGATTGCTCAAAGGGAAATTCGCTTGAATGTGACACGCTCCGCCGTTAAGATAGGCACCGAAACGCGGGCGCGGTATCCCGGCCAGCATCGATCGGTTGTCACTCGCTTGGGATTGCGTCCGGAGTTTTGTGGTTGCGGATACCGTACGAAAACCCACGCTGGAAAGACCCCGCAGGGTAATTTCGAAAGCTAATAACTGACAAGTTTGAAAAGGAGATCGGCATTTATGAGTCAAACAAATTCGGATCATAATACAGCGGTTTTGAGTACACTTCCCGGCGATGATGTGCGGCAAATCATGTGGCGGTTTGCGGACCGGTACGATTTGCAGATGGTGGTTCAGTCAACGCGTTCCGTGGCGCGCGGACTCGTGGCCAAATTGGTGGCGGACGGGGCGCGTAATTCCCATGAATGGAACGAGCAAAAGGCCGAAATGCTCAAGGCGTTTGACGAGTCGGGCGTGACCGCGGTATTTATGGACCCCGAGGACGGCGGGTTCATTGCGGGCCCCAAAAATATGGCCCTAGCCTTGGTGGCCTTTGAATTATCGTGGGTCGATGCCGGCGCCGCGACCTGCAGTTTGGCCGGTAATTTGGCCCTGGCGCCGATCCATGAAAAAGGGACAGACGAACAAAAGCACACTTACATGAGCCGTTGCTTGCCGGCCCAGCCGGGTGAGAATCGCAAACCCTGGCGCGGGGCCTTCGCTTTGACCGAGCCACTGCCGTATGTCGGAGTCGATACCGGGGTTGTCTCCGGAAAGGTCCGCGTGGCGGAATGGAAAGAAGGCAAAGAACCGGTGCTGCAAGTCGACAAACGCGGCCGCTTCATTACGAACATGGGGTTCGCGAATTTCGTGACCGCCGTGGTGGACACCGCGGATGAGCGGATCAAGTCCAGCTGCATGATTATCCTCGAAGAAGGTGACCCGGGGATTTACGATCGCGGTTCGGCCACGCTCAAACTCGTGCATCAGCTTTCATCCACCTGCGATCCGATTCTCAGTCTCAAAGTTCCCGCCAACCGTATCATCGGCGGTTATACGATTAAAGACGGTGTGATTATCCCTAATTTCAGCCACGGTGAAGTGATCGAAGCGGTGTTTCGCCGTACCCGCGTGACGGTGGCGCTGATGAGTTCGGCAAAACTTCTGTCGGCCATCGAACCGGTGATCCGTTATCAGCGTGGGAGATTTCGCGGCGGGGATTCCGGTGCGCCCGGTACGCCGCGCTATGACCTGGGACTGCAGCAGAAAGAAGATGCCGTCCATCGTCTGACGGATGTTTGGGCCAGCGGCGAAGCGAGCGCTTCCTTGGGATTCGCGGCGGCGCGGCTTTTTGACGCGCTCGACGAGGTCGAGAAACGTAAGAACCAGATTTTCGAAGAGCAGGGGATCAAAGGTGCGCGGGCACAGATGAAGGCGTTAAAAGTCCCGCAGCAAGGCGCTTTGGAATATATCAAACTTTTATATCAGGGCGGCAAGCGGGACCAGAAACGTTTCGAGGAACTCGGCAAAGACACGCTGGTCCAATTCCTGGTGACCGATTCCCTCGCGAACGTTTTGTGCCCGGCCTGCAAGCTTTGGAACACGGGCCACGGCGCCGACATGATGCGTGAGGCTGTGAGTTTGATGGGCGGTTACGGTATTACGGAAGATTGCCCAGGCTTTCTCGGACAGAAATGGATGGACACGCAATTGGAGGCCACCTACGAAGGCCCCGAGGCCGTTCAGCGGCGGCAATTGTCGGTGACCATGACCAACGAACTTTTCCTCGAGCAGTATCGTGAGTGGATCAAAGAGATGCGCCAACTGGCCGCGGAAAATACCTGTATCGGCGCCGGGACATTGGCCGTCGCGATGGAACTCTGGCTGTGGACGTTGGAACATCTCTCGACAGCCAAGGACGAGAACGGCAAAGTGCTGTATCACGGCCAGCGCCACGGCGTTTGTTTCCCGCTGGCGGATGCGCTGTGCTGGCTTTTGGCCGTCCGCTATCAGATGTTGGACACGTTGGAATTGAAGGCCAAGGGGCCTGCGAATCCCGTGCTGACCGAGGCCTTGCCGGGATTTGTCAATTTCTTCTCGGACCTTTGCGCGGTGCAGGCGGCACGTGCCGCCGGAGAAGCCGGCAAAATCTGCGCGGAACTTGTTTACGGTTATCATCGGCTTCCGGAAGGGAGCGGCACTTGCGCGTGTTCGCTCAAGGCCGGTTCGGGCGTCAGCTTTGACGGCAAGGAAACCTTTGTCCATTTGCGCAATCGATTGGATGAATGTCTCGCCGGTGCACGGCTTGCCAAAGACCGCGCTGCCAATGCGGTAACACAGGTGATGATTCCCGAAGCATTGGATTATCCGGTATAACGTGCCATGACGGATCCCATGAAACACGAACGTCAAAGTATGGATATCGATATTGTCTGTGTCGGTTTCGGTCCGGCGGTGGGCGGTTTTCTGACCACGCTTTCTCGCGCAATGGTCGATGCCAACGGCCAGACGCTTTTGGAAAGCAAAACGACGCCCGGTTTGCCGCTGCAGGTCGTTTGCTATGAACGTGCAGACGACATCGGCTTCGGCGTTTCCGGTGTTGTGACCAAGGGACGCAGTCTCCGCCAAACTTTTCCCGACCTGGACCTATCGCAGATTCCTATGGCCCATCGGGTCGAGCATGAGAAAGTTGTTTATCTCATGGACCCGATCGGTGCGAGCAGGCGTTCATGGCTTCTCCGGATTGCGGACGGGTGCGCGCGGCTCGCACATAAAATACTTCCGTTTGTCCCGTTTATCCAAGAACACGCGGTCGAGCTTCCTTATATACCGCCGTTTATGAGCAAAGAAGAAGGCATGGTGCTTTCGATCGGCCAGTTCAATCAATGGGTCGGATCACAGCTGATGGGCTCGGGAACGGTACAGATTTGGCCCGGTATGCCGGTGAACCGGGCGCTTACCGAGAACGGTAAAGTCGTCGGCGTGCGGTTGGTGGATCAGGGAACGGACAAATCGGGGAAACCGGATGCGGGGTACATGCCCGGCATGGATATCCGCGCTCAGCTGACCGTGCTTGGCGACGGGCCCGTGGGGCCGGTTGGACGAGAGCTCAATGATCAATTCGGGATGCCTGACGGCAATCATCAGCGCGACTGGGCCGTCGGCATGAAAGCGGTCGTGGAGTTACCGGAAGATACGCCGCTGAAACCCGGAACGGTTTTGCATACGTTTGGTTATCCCGAACCTGAAATTTTCGGATTCCTTTATGTGTATCCCAACCGCCTGGCATCGCTCGGGATTTTTATCCCGACCTGGATGGATTCGCCTGTGCGTACCAGTTATCGCTATCTTCAGTATTGGATGATGCATCCGTATCTTTGGCGCTATCTCAAGGGCGGTACCTTGAAATCTTGGGGCGCAAAAACGCTTCAGGAATCCGGCAAACGCGGCGAGACAATCCTGGCCGGCGACGGTTATGCGCGTATCGGCGAAGGTTCTGGGAGCACCAACGTGCTGACGGGTTCCGGCGTCGACGAAGCTTGGGCGACGGGCGTTCAGCTCGCCGAAGGTGTGATCGAACTGGCGAAGGCCGGCAAACCGTTTACGAAAGAGAATTTGGACGGAGCTTATGTCCGGCGGCGGCGCGCAAGCTGGGTCGAAAAGGAAGGCCGGATCGCGAAAAAATCGCGCGACGGATTCCAAACGGATTTTCTCGCAGGTCTCTTTGGGATGGGGTTGACCGGCATGACCGGCGGCCTTCTCAATTTTCCCGGGACCATCAAGCGTCCCTATGAAAGGGTGCCTTCTTACGAACAATATTACCGGGGCAAAATTTCGCGTGACGAACTTAACCGCATCAAGAAAGAAGCGCGTGCCGCAAACGTGGCCGTGCATGATGCTTTGCTGGACGCAAGCGGCTGGCCGAAAGTTCCGTATGACGGGAAATTGCTCGTCTCGCATCAGGACGCCCTTCTTTTGGGCGGCAAGGTTCAGGCGGCGGGCGGTTATGCCGACCACGTGCTTTTTTTAAATCCCCGTCTCTGCGAACAATGCGAGACCAAACTTTGTATTTCCATGTGTTCCGCGCAGGCCATCACGCACGGCGAAAACGACGGCGTGCCGCAATTCGACCGCGAAAAATGCATCCATTGCGGCGCCTGCTTTTGGAACTGTGTCAAACCGCGTGACGGTGACCCGGAGCAAAGCAATATCGATTTCCGCGCCGGCTCAGGCGGCCTTCATTCGGCCGAAAATTAATCGGAATGATTTAACCACGGAGGAAAATAGAACATGTCATCAGGATTTCATATCGTTGTCTGCGGAAGTTTGGTGCCGGATCCACTGCAAACCTTGGAGCCGATCGCAGGCCCTGCCGGGCCGGCCCTGAAAAATGAAATGATGCTGCCCTCCGTGCTTGATCCCTGGGCGGCGCATGCGCTTTACGAAGCGGCCCATTTGGCCAAGACTGCGGCCGGCAGCAAAGTCTGGCTGGTCAGCTTAGGACCGAAAGCCAAATTGCAGCAGTTGATGATGACCATCGCGCAAAAAGCCCCGTTCGAATTGGTGGTGGTCGACGGTTCCGCGAGCGGTTTCACGGATCCCTTTGAAGCGGCAGCGGCGTTGGCTTCGGCGATCGAAAAAATTCCGGGGCTCGACCGGTCACGGCTTTTGGTGTTCGGCGGTTGCGCTTCGGCGTCCCGCGATGCAAGTGTGACGATGCAGATGATCGGGGAACAGCTCGGCATCGCAGACCAGTTCCTCGGTGTGGATGAGTTGACGGTGCAACCCAGCGGCGCCTTCAAAGTTTTGGAGCGTATCGAAGGCGGTCAGTATCAGGCCTCCGAATGCGCCGGTGCGCCGGCCGTACTGGCGTGGGCCACGGGCAATTTGCCCGAGCCTCCCAATAATCCGCAAGTCGGCATGGCGAATATGCGCGGAATCATGCCGGCTCTTCAAAAGGCCCAACCGGCCAAAGTCGGCGCGGAAGGCGTCACTTTCGCGAAAGTCGAACTGCCTCAACAAAAGCGCGAGACGAGAATCGTCAAGGACGTGCCGGTTGAGGAAATCGCCAAAGAAATCATAACGTGGATTAAAGGTTAACACAGAATCGTCCCAGGAGAAAAATCATGGAAAAAATTCTTTATCTCGCACACACACAACCTGACGGGACTTTACCCAAAATCGCATTCGAAGTTCTGAGCGCGGCGCTAGAATTGACCCAGAAACTTTCAGGGGCAACGCTCAGCGCCGGACTTATCGGCGGGGACGTTCAAACGGCCGCCAACGCGATTGCCGGCGCGGGCGCCGCCAAAATACTGGGCGTTGCCGGTCCCGATTTTGCAAGTTCCCGTTACGCCAGTGACGCAGAGGCCTTGCAGGTTTTGATCCGCCAGTCGGGAGCGACGCTGGTCATCGCGCCCGCAACCTCGCGGTTTTCCCGTGCCATGCCGGGTGCTGCTTATCGTCTCAACGGCCGCACGGATACGCATGTCAGCGGGTTCGAAACGGACGGCGGCAAGTTAAGTATTCAGCGCTGGTATTACCGTCAACGCATGATGGCAACGATGACACGGACGACGCGTCCTTGGATCCTGTTGATGGATTCGGGTGTCTTTCAACCGTGGCAGGGCAAAACCGGAACGGCGTCCGTAGAGCTTGTGCCGGTCGCTTTGACGGAAAAAGCCAAGCGCACCCAAGTCCTCGGGTTTCAGGCGCCGGCAGTCAGCCAACAGACCATCCGTCCGGACGCGGAACTCCTTTTTGTTGCCGGTGCGGGCTGGACAAAAAAACAGTCGGATGGGCAAACGCATGTCAAAGAAGCCGAGCAGCTTATCCTGGATTTTCTCGCCAAAACGCAGGCTTCTTTGGGGAGCAGCAAATCGCTGGTGGACCAATCCACCGAAGGCGCGGCAGTCCTCTCGTGTCTGAGTCATCTGAATCAAGTCGGACAAACCGGATCGACGCCACGGCATCCCAAAGGATTGGCGACGTGTTGCCATGGCGAAGAACCGCACGTGGTCGGCTGGCGGTTCATTAATGAACGGCGCGCCGTGAATCTCGATCCCAATTGCGGCTGGGCGCAGGGCAAAGCCGATGTCCTTTATGTCGCGGACGCATTCCAAGTTATGAAGAAGGTCAATGAACTTGCCGGCAAAGAATGCGTTGTTCAGGCAAAATAGACGGGCGGTTTGCCTGTTGGTTGTTGCTTTTCCCCGGTGAAATAAGGTTTTTGGGTTCATAGGTGTTTGGTGTGCCTGAAATAGGCTCTTTGTGTGACAAAAATGTAAGCTGTCGTCTCATTTTTACATTTATGTCTTAAGCATGCAGTTTTAGTTAAAGCAACATATAACACCAGATATCAAAATATAGCTTTACGCTCTTGGTACGGATATTGCTTACTCCACTATGATATTATAGAAAACATCTCAGACATCAGAACGACCGTACGTCAAAGAAAAGGCTTCGTATGAAAACATCAAATACCGATAAGAAAAAAAATGAAGGAGACAATAACATGACCACTCTAGTGACATCGAAAGACCGGGAAGAAGAGCTTGTGGAATCGACCCGGCCGACTACGCCCGAAGAAGTCAAACGATTTATTCAGAAAAACAAAATTCAGATCATCGATTTCAAGTTTAACGATTTACCCGGCATGTGGCAGCACTTTTCGATACCCGCGGCCGTGCTCGTGGATTACGAAAAAGTCGAAAAAAGCATTTGGTCCGAGGGAGTCGGTTTCGACGGGTCGAGCATCCGCGGATTTAAGCAGATCCAGGAAAGCGACATGCTTCTTATGCCGGACCCCACGACGGCGGTCATTGATCCCGTGTGTCAGGTTCCGACCCTGAGTCTTATCTGCGATATTTACGATCCGATCACCAAAGAGCCGTACTCGCGGGATCCGCGGTTTATCGCAAGAAAGGCCGAGGAATATTTGAAGAAATCCAAAATCGGCGATATGAGTTACTGGGGACCGGAAGCCGAATTTTTTATTTTCGACGATATCCGCTTCGATCAGGGCGAAAATTTCGGGTATTACTACATCGATTCCGTCGAAGGCGATTGGAATACCGGTAAGGACGAGAAGCCGAACCTCGGGTACAAACCCCGCTACAAGGAAGGCTATTTCCCGGTACCGCCGCACGACACCCTGCAGGACATCCGCTCGGAGATTATGCTCACACTCCGCAAAGTGGGCGTGCCGATCGAGTGTCATCATCACGAAGTTGCGAGCGGCGGCCAGTGCGAAATCGATATTCGTTATTCGCCGCTGGTGAGAATGGGGGACCAGCTCCTGATGTTCAAGTATGTGATCAAGAACACCGCCAAGAAATACGGGAAAACCGCCACGTTTATGCCGAAACCGATTTTCAAGGACAACGGATCGGGCATGCACGTCCATTCCAGTATTTGGAAAGAAGGCGTCAATCAGTTTTACGATCCGAAAGGCTACGCGTTGATCAGCGATGTCTGCAAATGGTACATCGGCGGACTCCTGAAGCATGCGGCTGCGATCCTGGCCTTCGGCGCGCCGACGACAAATTCATACCGCCGCCTGGTTCCGGGCTACGAAGCGCCGGTGAATTTGTGCTACTCCGCGAGAAACCGTTCGGCCGTTTGCCGCATCCCGATGTATTCCGCATCCCCTTCGGCGAAGCGCGTGGAATTCAGGGCGCCGGACCCGAGCGCGAACCCGTACATCGTGTTTGCCGCCATGCTCATGGCGGGCTTGGACGGGATCCGCAACAAAATTGATCCGGGCCAGCCGATCGACAAAAACATTTACGATTTGTCGCCCGAAGAAAAGGTCAATATTAAAAATGTCCCCGGTTCTTTGGCCGAGGCCATCGATGCCCTCGAGAAGGACCACGCCTTTTTGCTCGAAGGCGATGTGTTTACCAAGGATGTCATCGACACGTGGATTTCATACAAGCGGCAGGTGGACATTGCCGAGATGAGTCTTCGTCCGCATCCGCACGAGTTCTATTTGTATTTCGACGTATAAGCTGGAAGAAGTGGTTGGTCAAGGGGCGTTGATCAGCCACACTAGAGAGAATGGGCCTGATTCGCAAGAGTCAGGCCCTTCTTGTTTTTAAACGGCTTCTATGCTAAATTGCACGCCATGAAAATCCGCTTGTTTCTTTTTTCGATTTTCGTCGGCGCTTGTTTGGGGACTCCGGTACTTTCGGCAGCCGAACTGGCCGCCGAAGGAACCATGGCCCGGAAATTTCAACGGGGCATCGCCAACATGGCCCTCGCGCCCATCGAGATTTCGAACCGCATGCAAATCGAAGCCAACGACCAGACCAGCCAATTTGAACCAAAGTGGTTAAAGGGGGTTTTTCTCGGTGCGTTTTTCACGTTCGGCCGTGCGTGTGCCGGAGTGTACGATGCGGTGACCGCACCGTTGCCGTGGCCGAAAAATTATGCGCCTTTGATTTATCCAGAATTCCCCTGGGACGAGCTGCCGCCGCCCGCAACTAACGGGAAGCCAAAAAGGTAAGCATCGCGTCAGCCGCCCGCCGGCTGGCGCCGCCTTTGCCCAAATTCTCACGGACCTCCGCGAATTCTTCCTGCATCTTCTGCCGGTACTCGGCATTGAGCAAAATAAATTTCGCTTCGTGGGCGATGGTTTCCGGATGGGCGTCGTACTGAATGAATTCCGGAACAATCGGGCGTCCCGCGAGGAGGTTGACCAAACCGAGATAAGGAACACGGATGAGCTGTTTCCCGAGCAGGTAAGTGGATAAGCTGGCCTTGTAGAGCAGGAAAAACGGTGTTCCCACCAGTGCCGTTTGCAGGGTGGCCGTCCCGGAGGCGACGAGGGCAAAGTCCATTGCCGAGACATAATCATAATAACGGTTATGGATGTTGCGGAAAGTCACGGCAGCCTTGGCCAGGATGTCGTCGTAGACGGAATCCTCAACGTTGTCCGAGCGCGCGATGTAAAAAATGATTTGCGGGACGTCCCGGCAAATCAGCCCTGCCGTTTTCAGCATGACGGGCAGTATCCTTCGAACCTCGCTGGAGCGCGAGCCGGGCAAAAGGCCGACCGCCAATTCGTCCGTTGCGATCCCGAAGTCCTTCCGTAGTGTCGTACGGTCGGCGGATGTCTTGACATGGTCCAGCAGGGGATGCCCGACGAACTCGCACGGGACTTTGGCTTTTTGATAATAGTCGACTTCGAAGGGCAGAATGGAAAACATTTTGGAAATGTTCTTTTTGACGGTGACGATGCGCCGGTGTCCCCACGCCCAGATTTGCGGGCAGATGTAATAAAGGATGGGCAACTGCGGAAGCGCCTTCTTCACTTTTTTGGCGAGGCGCAAATTAAACGCAGGGGAGTCCACCAGGATCAACGCATCCGGCTGCCAGTGTTTGAGGTCCGCAAGGGTCCGGTAAAAAATTTTGCGATAACGGAAATATTGCCTGAGAACGTCGCTCAGTCCCAATGCCGATATCTTCGTCATGTCCTCGAGGACGGTCATCCCGGCCAGTGCTGTTTGAGGGCCGCCCAGCCCCCTGAATTCAACTTCAGGTGCGCGCTCGCGGAAGGCCGCGATCAATTCCGCGGCATGCAAATCACCGGAGGCCTCGCAGGCAATGAGATAGATTTTTTTCGGCATCAGCGGGGGCGTGTAAACGCCATTTGTTCAAGCTGGTTTTTTTTGATGGCTTCGACAATTTCGAGCGCGAAACTCAGCGCGTTGCGCGCGGCGGTGTCGGGGCGTCCGAGACTGCGGCCGGAGATAATTTCCTGGATAAAAAAACGCAATTCTTCTTTGAGCGGTTCGGACTTCTGGATGTCGATGGTCTCCTGCGTGATTTGCATCAGCTGCTTGCGAAAGATCTTGGCTTGTTGGGCCTCGTAGTCCAGCGAGATGTAGGCGTCTTCCTGGAAGATGCGGATTTTCCGCTGTCGCTCAGGCGTCAGGCGGGAGGCCGTGATATTGGCGACCGCTCCGTTTTTGAATTTGATGCGGACATTGGCGATGTCCTCGTAAGGCGTGAGGACATTGATGCCGACGGCGTCGAAAGACGCGATTTCGGATTTCACCAGGCTGAGCACGATGTCCAGGTCGTGGATCATGAGGTCGAGTACGACGCCGCAGTCTTTGATACGCCCGGTGAACGGGCCAAGCCGGTGGATTTCGAAGAAGCGTATGTTTTTCGCGATTTCACCGATGCGTTTGAAACCTGGATTGTGCCGCTCGATATGTCCGACCTGCAGGGCGCAATGTTTTTCGTTGGCCAGGGCGATGAGTTCGTCCGCGTCGCGGAGGTTCAGGGTAATCGGTTTCTCGATTAGGGTATGAATGCCGGCTTTGAGAAAGTCTTTGGCGATGGCGTAATGCGTGGAGGTGGGGGTGGCGATACTGACGGCGTCGACGATGCCGATCAGGTCATGGTGGTTTTTAAAGAACCGGGCGTTTAACTGATCGGCCTTTTCCTTTTTGGAGGCATCCGCATCACAGAGTCCGATAAGCTCGGATTCCGTCAGTTCATGATAAATGCGGGCATGCTCCTTGCCCAAATGACCGATCCCCACAACGCCTAAACGCAATTTATTGCTCATCGTAACACCTTATTGTGCAATCATTAAGACCATTTACCGTACGGTGACGGGGGAACAAATTCCTGCGCTATTTTTAGAATCGTAGCAAACGACCTTGAGACGTGTCAATGCATATGTTACATTGTACGCTTTCACCGGAGCGGCTCGAAGACGAGAGGGGTACTGAATTGGATATTTACCGAAGGCTTTTGGCGTATGTTAAGCCCAACCGCGGGCGCCTGTTCATCGCAATCATTTCGATGTTCTGCTATTCGCTGGCGCATTCGCTTGTCTCGGCCATGGCCTATATTATCGTCAACGGCCTGCAGAACAAAACCCAGGTCGTTGTCAACGACCTGCCCCATTTGCCCTTCACGATCGATTTTCGCTTTCCGGCCTATTGGATCCCGGTTGTCATGATCGGCGTCTTCCTCCTGCGCGGTCTTTTTGAGTACCTTTCCAGCTATCAGATGGCCAGTATCGGTATCCGCATTGTCCGCAAGGTGCGTGACGATTTGTACGAACATTTGGTTTCCCTTTCGAATGATTTTTACTCCCGCGGCCGCACCGGGGATTATCTGAGCCGTATCATGAATGACGTCGGCCAGATTCAGGGCGCTGTCACGGATGTCATCGTCGATCTCGTCAAGCAGCCGCTGGTGATTTTGTTCAACATTCCGTGGGTGTTTATCTGGGGCGGACCCAATGCCGTCTTCGCCATTCTTATTTTCCCGCTCGTGGCCGTTCCGATCGTTTACCTCGGCCGTACGCTCCGGCGCACAACCAAGCGCATGCAGGAACGGACCGCGGACATCACGGCGTTCATCGGCGAAACACTGGCAGGTATCAATGTCGTCAAGGCCTTCAATCGCGAGCAGGATGAGATCTCGCGTTTTCAGCAAATCAACAAAAGCGTGTTCGAGTTTTTCAAGAAGACCATCCGCATCACGCTGGTTCAGCGCCCGCTCGTGGAAGTGATGGGCGCGGTCGGCGCGGCGATCGCCGTTTGGTTCGGGTTGCACAATTTGCCGCCGGACCGTTTCGTCGCGTTTGTCGGATCGCTTTTCCTTTTCTATGAGCCGCTGAAAAAAATCAGCAAAGTCAACAGCACCATCCAACAATCGATTGCTTCGGGCGCACGAATTTTCGAGGTGATGGACGCGAAGCCGACGATTTTTAATGTCGACGATGCGATCGATTTTCATGAGCCGGTCAGGGAAGTGCGTTATGAAAATGTCAATTTCTCGTATGAAACCGGCGCGGAAGTTTTGAACGGCATCTCGTTGGGCGTCAAGCAGGGCGAGGTGTTCGCGCTCGTCGGTCCCAGCGGTGCGGGCAAGACCACGCTGGTGAATCTCTTGCCGCGTTTTTACGACCCCAGCCGGGGCGCGATTTATATCAACGGGACCGATATCCGCAAGTTCACTCTCCATTCACTGCGCGCGCTCATCGGCATCGTCTCGCAGGATACCATCCTGTTTAACGGAACCGTCAGGGAAAATATCGCCTACGGCCGTCCCGATGCGAGCTTTGAAGATATCCGGCATGCCGCCGTGGCCGCGAACGCCGCCGAATTTATCGAGGCCCAGCCTCAAAAATATGACACCCCGCTGGGGGAGCGCGGCCTGAAACTTTCCGGCGGCCAACGCCAGCGTTTGGCGATTGCCCGGGCGATTTTGAAAGATCCTCCCATCCTTATTTTTGACGAGGCCACATCGCATCTGGACACGGAAAGCGAGCGCGAAGTCCAGACCGCCATCGAGAATTTGATGGTCGGCCGCACGGTGTTCGTGATTGCTCACCGCCTTTCGACCATTCAACGTGCCAATCGCATCATTGTGCTGGATGAAGGCAAAATTATCCAGGAAGGCACGAATGAATCGCTTTTGAAAGAAGGCGGCGCCTATAAAAAACTCTACGATCTGCAATTTAATATTTGAAGGCAGCATTCATCCAACCGGACGGAGTCCGATGGACAAGGAGGAGATAGGCTATGGAAGAAATCACCGGAAGTAGCGATTCCAAAACCCTTAAATTTCCCAAGATTTGGCCGGGTTTTGTTCTGGCATTGCTGTTTTTACTGATCATCATCGCCGCATTGACACTGATCTCCGGGGAAGGACAACCTCTGAGCCAGGCCCTCAATATTTTGGCTTTGTCGGTCAACCTTGCGGGATTTGTGTATTGGAATGTGTGCGTGTACCGACTGCACCAGAGCGTGTTGATGATCGCCGGCGGAAGTTATCCGATTTCTCCCGGCAAGGCCGTCGGGTTTGGCTTTATTCCGGTTTATACGCTTTACTGGCGTTTCAAATGGCCGGCCGAGATGCTTACGTTCATCCAAACCAGAAGCGGAACCAAGACCATCCCCAGATGGCTGCCGGGTTTGGGCATGTTGTTTTCAGGAATGTTTTTGACGGTACTGCCGCTGATATGGTATTTGGTCAATTTTTCGGTGCTGGCCTATTTGATCAAAGAGCTGAAAGCAAGTCTGGCCGTGCAATCGGAACATCTGCCATATAAAGCGAAGACTTCCTTGTTTACGATTTGGACCATTATCGTGCTTTCCATCATCCCGGGTATAGTGATTTTGGGGATACTTGCTGCCATTGCCATTCCTGCTTTCGTCGCACACCGGTGAGATTGAAGCGTTTATCCGTCAACGGAACGGTGTCCGGTGTGGTACAAGGTATGTATACCCCTGAACGAAGAATCAAATCCATTGTTGTGACCCTGGTGTTTCTCCTTGTCTGGGGACATTTCACGGGCACGCCCCTGCTTGATGCCCGCCGCGTGGATCGTGTGACCTACCAATATCGCGAACGCGAGAAGGACCTCAAAGAAAATCTGGCACGGTTTAGCGTCGGTCATTTTGAGATTCTGACCGACCAACCCATGTCAAAAGAATATCAAGAAGTCGTTCGTAAGGTCATCCGCGATGCCTCGCAAACGGTCGATTCCGATTTTGGCTATACGCCTGATGATACGATGGAGATTTTGCTGCTTTCCACGCCCACGTACCGTCAGGTGAGTGATCCCCGTCTTTCGAGCGGGGGCTTTTACGCGAATAAGAAAATCCGTATTCGGATCAATATTGATTTGTCATTGCCGGCGGAGTCGCTGGGCCTGAAATTACAGGAGACCTTTCTGCACGAATATACGCATTTGGTCATTTGCGCCAGCGATGGGGGCAGGACTCCCCGCTGGCTGGAAGAAGGCCTGGCCGAATATGAAGAGAGAGGCAAGGGCACCGGTCTCGAGGACGAGGGGCAGTCCTTCGTCCGGTATATGGAAAGCCGCGGCAAGAAAGTCGAGACCGCGAAATTCTTCAAGAAGGATTTGTGGAAACAATACCGGGAGAGTGGGCGGGATTTCTATTCGCAATCCTATGTCATTGCCAAACACCTGGTCGAGAAATACGGGTTTGAAAAATTGCGTGAGCTTTTGAGCACCATGAAAAAGGGCAGCGCCTTTACCACGGCCTTCCGTCGCATTTATGGTATCACTCCCGAAGAACTCGCCACGGAAGCTTATCAAAACTAAGCCGCGAAAACAGCGGAGCGGAAGACAAGCGACACGGTGAATGAGTGACAGTCTTATGACTTGGGACTTGGGTCTGTGTTTATGGTCTAACCGAAACGAATCGCTGAAGTAATCAGGTACCGGGAATTTTGATTTTGATTTTGGTTGTGTCGCCGGACTCGGATTCCGGCGGTTCCACTTCGTAGCTTTTCAGGTCCCCGAATCCCAACGTGGCGACCTTGTACGCGCCTTTGACGGTTTTATCCAGGACTTGTCCCGTGCCTTTGCGCGCGCCTTCCAATGTCCCGGTGACGGGATTCCCCGAGGTAGACCCTTCCGCGGTGTCGACCAAAAGACCTTCGGTGCTATCCACCGTCGCTTCCTTGACTCCGCTGGCAATGCCTTTAAGCGGGTGATGGGGTTCGGACTCAGAGGTTCTGTTTTGCTTGGCGATGCGTTCGGCCTCGCGTGCTTCTTCGTCATAAATGCCATGACGAGCCATGGCGAGTTGGGAAACGGAAAGTGATAGGACGAGTAAAACCCAACCGCACATTCGGATTTTCATAAGACCCTCCGGCAGTAGATTGAAAAAACGACGTCAACGAGGTCAGTATTATAACCGATGCGTCAATATCCAGGACCGAAATTTATAGAAATCCACCGCTCCGACATGTCGAATCCGTGCCGGAACTTCCGGAAAGGCACTTTGCGGGGTTGTTGTTCAGTTTGCTTTTTGGAAAAGGCTGCGATATACTAACACGTTTTTTCTTAACACCGTACGAGACTTAAGGTTAGGGAACGTCATGCGCAAACTTAACATCGGGCTTTTAGGGTTGGGACAGATTGGTACCGGCGTTTATTCTGTTTTGCGGGCCAAACACAAATTATATCAGAAGGAACTGGGTGTCTCCTTCGACCTCGTGAAAGTCGCGGACGTGCGCAAAGAAAGACAGCGTGCGCTGAGAATCCCGGCCGGCGTGTTTACCACCGACGCCTTCGAAGTCATCCGGGACCCGAAGATTGATGTGATTATCGAGCTCATCGGCGGCACGCGCGTTGCCCGTAAAGTCGTTCTCGAAGCTCTTCGGCACGGGAAACATGTCGTGACCGCGAATAAAGCACTTCTGGCAGAATTCGGCGATGAAGTTTTTGGGTTGGCCGTCCGGCGACGCCGCATGATTGCTTTTGAAGCCAGTGTCGGCGGAGGTATTCCCGTGATCAAAGCGCTACGGGAAGGGCTTGTGGCGAACCGCATCGAATCGATCCATTCCATCATCAACGGTACCAGTAATTATATTTTAACGCGCATGACACAGGATGGTCTGGATTTTCAAGTCGCGCTCAAACAGGCGCAGGCAAAAGGTTACGCGGAAGCGGACCCCACCCTGGATGTCGAAGGGATTGACGCGGCGCACAAGCTGGCCATTCTGGTGCGTTTCGCGTTCGGCGGCAAGGTACGGTTCAAGGACATTCACTGCGAAGGCATTTCCGAAATCCGCAGCGAGGACATCGCGTTTGCCGAAGAATTCGGTTACCGCATCAAATTGCTTGCCATCGCCAAGGCTTCCGCGGCCGGTATCGAAGCGCGTGTCCAGCCGACACTGCTGCCGAAAGCGCATATTCTTGCGAATGTGAACGAGGCCTTTAATGCGGTCTTGCTGCGCGGCGACGAGGTCGGAGACGTGCTGTTCTACGGCCGGGGCGCCGGTCAGCGGCCGACGACCAGCGCGATTATCAGTGATTTGACGGACATTGCCAAGCGCATGCCGGGCCGGCTGGAGGATGAAATGATTTTGTTGCGCGGTCTTCGTGCGCGGTTGAAGGTCAAAAACATCTCGTCGATTTTGTCGCGCTATTATTTGCGGTTTCATGTGATTGACCGTCCCGGCGTGCTGGCTAAAATTTCGCGGGTGTTGGGCGCGCATTCCATCAGTATCTCGGACTGTGTGCAAAAAGAAACCAGCGCGGGAAAGATCGTCCCTCTCATTCTGCTTACCCATCATGCCCACGAACGGGATGTCCGCGACGCCATCCGGCTGATTGCCCGTTTGGATGTCATCCGCGGCAAGTCGCAGGTGATTCGCATCGAAGGAAATTGAACGCCGGGGAATACCGGGAAAGGTTTGGCATGCTGCAAAAGTCTCGAAAATATGCCGTGAAGAAAATCGGAATCATTGAACGTTACCAGGAATTTTTGCCGGTGACGGACGCAACGCCCATTATTTCATTGAATGAAGGCAACACGCCGCTCATTTTGGCGGAGGCGCTGCCCCGCAAACTCGGGCTGAAGCACGTCAAGATGTATTACAAGTTCGAAGGCCTGAACCCGACCGGTTCGTTCAAAGACCGCGGTATGACAATGGCGATTTCCAAAGCGCTGGAGGCTGAGTCGAAAGCGGTGATTTGCGCCTCGACGGGAAACACCTCGGCCTCGGCCGCGGCTTACGCGTCGCGCAGCGGACTGAAATGTTTTGTGCTGATCCCGCAGGGAAAAATCGCGAAGGGCAAACTTTTACAGGCCTACCGTTACGGCGCGCACGTGATCATGATCGAAGGGAATTTCGATCAGGCCCTGGAATTGGTCAAGCAGGTCGCGGAAGACGGGCGCGTGACGATTGTCAATTCCATCAATCCCTTCCGGATCGAAGGGCAGAAGACGGCGGCATTCGAGATCGTGGATGATCTCGGTGACGCGCCGGAGTATCACGCCATTCCGGTCGGCAATGCCGGCAATATCACGGCCTACTGGAAAGGATACCGGGAGTATCACAAATTCGGGAAATCGGAAATCCTTCCGCGCATGCTCGGGTTTCAGGCAGAAGGTTCGGCGCCGATTGTGCTGGGCAAACGTGTCGAGAATCCGGAAACGCTGGCGACGGCCATCCGTATCGGCAATCCGGCCAGCTGGCAGAGTGCGGTGGCGGCCCGTGACGAATCGGGCGGCCTGATTGAGGCCGTCTCGGATGCGGAGATTACGGAGGCTTACCGGTTTATTGCCGAGCGTGAAGGCATTTTCGCGGAGCCGGCTTCGGCGGCCTCGGTGGCGGGCGTGATCAAATTGGCGAAACGGAATTATTTTGAAGAAGGCACACGCGTGGTGATGACCCTGACCGGATACGGGCTGAAGGACCCCGATTTCGCCCTGAGTTTTAACGACGGGGTCGAATCGGTCAAGCCAACCCTCGATGCTGTCAGAAAGGTGATGCAGAAATGAAATACATAATCATTGCAATGGCGGGTGCCGCAGACCACCCGGCCGAAGAACTGAACGGCAAAACGCCGCTGGAAACCGCCAAGCTTCCGAATCTGCACTTTTTCGCGAAGAACGGCAAAATGGGCCAGGCCAAACTGACCCCCAACCATTTCGAGCCTTATCCCGACATCACGTTCCTGAATCTCCTGGGATACGATGCCGACAAAGTTTACACGGGCCGCGGTCCCATTGAGGCCGCGAACCTGGAATTAAAACTGGAGGACAATGAAATTCCTTTCCGCGTGAACTTTATCACCGAGGCGGGCGGAAATCTGGCCGATCCGACCGCGGGCTGTGTGACGACCAAAGAGGCGCGGGCGCTGATCAATTTCCTGAATAAAAAAGTGGCCAGCGATTTTGTCCGTTTTTTTCCCGGGACCGGTTACCGGCACGTCGCGGTCCTCAAGGATTCGCACGGATTCGAGGCCCTCTCGGCGCGGACAGACTGCCCGCACGACATCATCGGTCAAAGCATCGAAGACCATTTGCCCAAAGGGCCGGGCGGCGAGCTTTTGAAAAAACTGATGTACGATACCAAACTTTTACTGCAGGACCACGAAATCAATCAGGTGCGTGTCGACCTGGAGGAAAATCCGGCCAACATGATTTGGCTTTGGGGACAGGGGCCCAAACCGAAACTCGAAAAATTCACGCAACTTTTCGGCGTGACGGGGTCGGTGATCAGCAATGCCGCGTACGCGAACGGGATCGCCCGTTTGATCGGCCTGACGGCGATCGAAGTGGAAGACAAGGCGGACGACCTCGCGGCAAGTTACGAGAAAAAGGCCAAGGTCCTCATGGACGAGCTGAAAGAAAAAGATTTTGTGTGCATGCTCCTGAAGGATTGTGACGAGGCCGGGCGGGACGGCGACATGAAGGCCAAGATTTCAGCCCTGGAGGCCTGCGATTTCTTTTTGTTGTCGAAGATCAAGGCTTATCTGGAAGAAAACAAGGAAGCGCGCGTGCTGGTGACCCCGTGCCATGTCACGTCCTGGAAAATGCGCAAGCGCACCCGCGACGCGGTCCCTTTTGTCGTGGCCGGGAAAAATGTGATGCCGGACGAAAGCGAGAAGTTTTCGGAGTTGACGGGACGCGCCAACGAGTTGAAGTTCTTGAAAACCAATGAGTTGATTCGGTTTTTTCTTTCAAAATAACGGAGCCGGGCGAAACGCTTTTTCGCGGGTTCCAACCACTTCATTGCGAAAGGAGCAAGGAGAAAAGTTATGGCGTTGATCGTTCAAAAGTACGGCGGGTCCTCGGTGGCGAATGCCGGGAAAATTATGCGCGTTGCCCGGCGCGTGGTGGCGGCCAAAAAGAAGGGGCATCAGATGGTGGTGGTGGTCTCGGCCATGGGCGATATGACCGACGATTTGATCGAACTGGCGGACCAAATCACCAAGCTGCCGAGTGAAAGGGAAATGGACATGCTGCTCTCGACGGGCGAACAAGTGTCCGTGGCGCTTTTGGCGATGGCGATCCACCAGCTGGGCGTCAAGGCGATGTCTTTCACCGGGCCGCAAGTCGGTATCATTACGGACCGTTTTCATACCAAGGCGCGTATCCTGGATATCAGTACGGAACGCATTCAAAAGGCATTGAAAGAACAAAACGTCGTCATCGTGGCCGGTTTTCAGGGAAAAACGGTTTCGGAAGAGATCACGACCCTGGGCCGCGGAGGTTCCGATTTGACCGCCGTCGCACTGGCCAAGGCGCTACGGGCCAGGCATTGCGAGATTTACACGGACGTGGACGGAATTTACACGGCCGACCCGCGCATTGTTTCCGATGCCCGCAAAATCGATGTCATCAGCTATGATGAAATTCTGGAATTGGCCGCCCTCGGCGCGAAGGTGATGCATTCCCGTTCGGTCGAGGTCGGAAAAAAATTCAATGTCCCGATTTATGTCAGAAATTCCATGAACAATCGGGAAGGAACGTTGATCACAAAGGAGACCAAGAAAATGGAAGAGGTTGTTGTTAGCGGAGTGGCCTTGGCGGAAGACGAGGCCAAAATCACGATTTTTCAGGTGCCGGACCGTCCCGGGAGCGCGGCGCAGCTTTTTAAGAAGTTTGCCGACGCGAACATCAATATCGACATGATCATTCAGAACAAAACGAAAACGAACACGACCGACATCTCGTTCACCGTTTTTAAGAACGAGCTCGCTCGCGCGTTGGCCGTTGTGCAGAAGGCGGCGAAGGCCGTGAAGGCCAAGAGCGTGGTGTGCGATGAAAATATCGCCAAGGTCAGCGTGGTCGGCGTCGGCATGCGTTCGCACTCCGGCATTGCCTCACGTATGTTCGGGGCGCTGGCCAAGAAGAAGATCAACATCGACATGATTTCGACGTCCGAGATTAAAATTTCCTGCGTCGTGGACGGGGACAAGGGCCGTGAAGCCCTGCGTGTCCTGCACGGCGAATTTAAATTGGGGAAAAAGTAAAAACGTGGCCATGCTCAAAAAAGTTTTACTTTACGACACAACGTTAAGGGACGGCACCCAGACCGAGGGCGTCAGCCTGTCGCTGCATGACAAGATCCTGATCGCCCAGCGTCTCGATAAGTTCGGGATCCATTACATCGAGGGCGGCTGGCCGGGCTCCAATCCGAAAGACCTCGCGTTTTTCAAGGAAATCAAGAAGGCCGGAATCCAACGGGCCAGGATCACGGCATTCGGGTCCACGCGCCGCGCACATACGAAAGCGCAGGACGACGAGAATGTCAAGGCGCTTGTGGATGCCGGCGTGAAAACGA
>JAQTOZ010000167.1 GCA_028713205.1 Candidatus Omnitrophota bacterium | reverse complement strand
TTCATCTCCAGTTCTCGGATTTTGATGCAGACCGCGAGGCCGTCATCCGTCGGGCCCGGGAAGCCGGGATTGAGGAGTTTGTTCTGGTCGGTTCCGATCTTGAGAACTCACGACAGGCATTGCGTCTTGCCGAGACACACGATCATCTGTGGGCGGCGGTCGGTGTGCATCCGCATGAGGCCAAGGATGTGGATGCGCGTGCTCTGACGATGATTGAAGAATATGCGAAGCACCCGCGTGCTGTCGCCATCGGAGAAGTCGGACTGGATTTTTTTCATCACCACTCACCGCGTGAAACCCAAATGAAGGTATTACCGGCCTTTCTTCAGCTGCAGCAACGCGTGTGTAAGCCGATCATCTTGCATTGCCGGGACGCGTATGATGAACTCATCCTGTTGTTGCGGGAAGCTCAAAAGACACCTTACAACGGGGTCCTCCACTGTTTTTCGAGTAGCAGGGAAGTGATGGAGAAATTCTTGGATTTGGGATTTTGCATCGCTTTTTCGGGGGCCCTGACGTACAAGAAAAACGATACGTTGCGAGAAGCATGCAAGGCGTGTCCGCTCGATCGATTGTTACTGGAAACAGATGCGCCTTATTTGAGCCCCCAATCGAAACGAGGTACCCGGAATGAACCGTCCTATCTCATTGAAACTGCCAGAACGGCTGCTGAGATTCATCAGTGCTCGCTTGAGAAATTGGGAGAGCTAACTTCGGCAAATACGCGGAGGGTGTTCCGGTTATGAAATATCGGTGCGGTCCCATCTCAAGGCAGGCGCGGTGGTATGGCCTTCTTTTTGTATGCATGCTTGCCATTTATTTTCTGTTGATGGCGTTTTCCATCGAGTTAAGAAAAACACAAGAGCCATCGGCGGCGATGGAGAAATTTAAAAAGGCGGAGAAGCGATGGTCCGAAAATATGCGGAATCCGACGAAACTGGAAACGCTTGTCGAAAAACATCCGGCCACGGTGATCGTCTATAATCTGATTTCGTTTTTGATTCTGGGCATATTCAGCATCGGTTTGATCTTCGACTTTTTTTTGCTTTTCAGACCGGGGTGGAGACGTGCCATCATGCGCCATGTGCCTCCGGATGATCATGATTGGCCTGTCCACTACATTTTCAAAGTTGCCTTTTGGTGGATGTTTATCGGATTGGCGACCAGTCTTTTGATTGCGTTTCTTCATAAAACCATCCTCCCTGGAATGACGGATAATTTTGCCGCAATCTTTCACACGACCCTAATGGACATCCTTTGTTTCGTGTTGATTGTTCTTGTCATTAAGACCCAACAAGGGAATTGGAAAGACCTTGGGTTCCGAATCGGGAAAAATGAGATCGTCCGGGAGGTCGGTATCGGGTTTGCGGGGTATATGGCCATTCTGCCAGTTTTTTTCATCGTCTTGATTTTTCTGGTGGCGGTTGCGAAATTGTTCGCGTACGAACCGCAGTCGCATCCGCTGGTGGAAATATTCCTCGAGGAAGAGAAGCGATCACCTGTTTTGATCGTATATTCTGTTTTTCTGGCGACAGTCCTAGGTCCGGTGATGGAAGAGGTGTTTTTTCGCGGGTTTTGTTATCCGATTTTGAAGCGCAGGATCGGCATGGGGTGGTCGATGGCAATCACCTCCGCTTTTTTTGCGATGATTCATCAAAACGAATTTGCGTTTTGGCCGATTTTTGTCCTGGGGATGGGGCTCGCCTTTATTTATGAGAAACGCCGGAATTTGGTCGCACCGATTACGCTGCATATTGTTCATAATTGTTTTTTTATCGCGTATTTTTTCCTGGCGAAGCAGGCGATTGTTACGGGAAGCAGTTGAACGATGGGCATTGCCGTTTGGATCGCCATCTTCTTGTTGACCGTATCCGTGCATGAGATAAGCCATGGGTATGTGGCCTATGCGTGCGGTGACCCGACCGCAAAACAGGCGGGAAGACTGACACTGAATCCGTTAAGACATATCGATTGGTTCTGGACGATTGTCTTCCCTTGTCTGCTTTATTTTACGACGGCGGGACATTTCGCTTTTGGTATGGCAAAGCCCGTACCGGTAGATTTTTCAAAGCTCAGAAGACCGAAGCGTGACATGATTTGGGTGGCCTCCGCGGGATGCATTGCCAATTTTGCGTTAGCGGTCACGCTCAATTTGCTTTTTAGATTTACGGGGTATACCATCTTCCTTTACGCGATCTATTTTAATTTGGGGCTTGCCGTGTTCAATTTGATACCGTTACCGCCTCTGGATGGTTCCCGTATCCTGGCCGGATGTATGCCGGTACAATGGGCAAGGAGATTTCTGAAGATTGAACCGTACGGGTTTGTCATCATTCTCTTTCTATATTTGAGCGGAGGCCTGTTTTATTTTATTATTCCCGGGATTAACCTTTTTTGCCGAATGCTGGATGTGCCACTTCTAAGACTAAATTGATCAACCGAAAAATAATGCGACATGATGAGGTGCAGGATGCCGGTCAGGACCTTTGAGTTTAAAGATCATCGTTTGAAATTGTTAGATCAAAGAAAATTGCCCTGTGTTGAGACTTGGGTTGAATGCGGCAATGCCCGTAAGGTTTATTGGGCGATTCAGAATATGGTCGTGCGCGGAGCCCCGGCCATTGGGGTCGCCGGGGGATACGGATTGTATCTCGGGATTGCGGCCTGGCGCGGTGATCGAAAGTGCTTTTTGAAAGAACTTCACCGGGTCGCGGAGTATTTGAAATCTTCGCGGCCGACAGGCGTTAATTTACGCAATGTGATCGATGCGATTGTCGCTCGAATCGAAAAGAAAAAAGAGACAGATGTTAACAGCTTGAAACGATTCGTGTTGGAAGAAGCCCGGAAAGCGCATCGCGAAGATGACCAGATTTGCAGGGCCATCGGGCGTTATGGCGCAAAACTATTTAAAAACGGTGAAGGGGTGTTGACCCATTGCAATGCAGGGGGGCTGGCGACATCCGGTTACGGTACGGCGTTGGGTGTGATTTATGGGTGCCAGGAAAAGGGCAAGACGCTTGATGTTTATGCCGATGAAACACGGCCTCTTTTGCAGGGGGCGCGCCTTACGGCTTGGGAATTAAAGAAAAGCGGGATCAAAGCAACGGTGATTTGCGATAATATGGCCGCAAGTTTGATGCGAAGCGGCAAGATTGACAGGATTGTCGTGGGGGCCGACCGGATTGCCGCCAATGGCGATACGGCCAATAAGATCGGAACTTACAATTTGGCGGTTCTCGCCCGCGTTCACAAAATTCCTTTTTATATTGCGGCACCGAGCACAACGTTTGATTTTAAGATCACATCCGGAAAACAAATTCCGATTGAAGAGCGTCATGGGGAAGAAATCACCGACGGTTTTGGCAGAAAAACAGTACCGCTCGGTGTCAAAGTCTGGAATCCTGCTTTTGATGTGACACCCCATGCTTACATTGCGGCCTTCATTACGGAAGCAGGAGTTCTGCGTCCGCCGTTTTCCAGATCGTTCAAGAAACTCAAAGCGGGTCTTGAGATGTCGTGAGAATGTTATGATTCATGAATTTCACCTGATCAAATTGATACGAAGTTGGATTCCGAAAGAAAGGGCGGGCCCATTCGGATTGGGCGATGATACGGCGGTCTTATCAGTGACTGGGAAAGGGGACTGGTTGCTGACCACGGACACTCTGGTAGAAGGGGTCGATTTTGTAAAGCGCAAGACAAGTCCGGAATGTGTAGGGAGAAAAGCCTTAGCGGTAAATTTAAGCGATATTGCTGCGATGGGAGGAAAACCCGTTGCTTGCGTGGTCTCTTTAGGGCTTCCGCGAAGTCTTTCAAAACAATGGGTGGACCGGTTTTACCGGGGATTGATTCGAATCGCACGGACGTATGATACGTTGTGCGTCGGCGGCGATATCTCCCGAGCGCGTGAGCTTTTTATCTCGGTCGCATTGCTTGGACGGGCGCAGACGGACAACATTGTTACGCGCAGGGGCGCACGGCCGGGGGATTGGATCGGAGTGACAGGACGGTTGGGCGGGTCTATTTTGGGGCATCATTTATGCTTTCAACCGAGGGTTGAAGAAGCCCGCTTTCTGGCTAAAAAATTTAAACCCAATGCCATGATCGATATTTCTGACGGCATGCTGCAGGACCTCGGGCATATTTTGGATGAATCAAAGGTCGGTGCTTCTTTGGATGTCGGCGAGATCCCGGTCTCACCTGAGGCTAAGAAAATCGCAAAAGGCAATTATCGGAAAGCCCTCGAGCATGCCCTGACCGATGGCGAGGATTTTGAATTGCTTTTCACTCTGGCGAAGGATAAGAAAGCCAGCCTTGACCATGTCTGGAGAAAGTATTTCCCTCATGTGGAATTATCCTGGATCGGCCGGATTCAAAAAGGGAAAGCCTTTGTTCGATGGCGTCAGGGCAATCGCCCGATTTCGTCGGTCCATTTTAAGAAGAAAGGTTTTTCTCATTTTTAGGATTTTATGAAAATATCTCATGACTTTGTCAGCCGATCAGCCGAAGAGACAGTTGCTTTTGCAAAACAAATAGCGAAGGGGCTAAACCCCGGGGACGTGATTGCCCTGCAGGGCAATCTTGGAAGCGGTAAAACAACCTTTATCAAAGGAATCGCTCTAGGGCTAGGGATTGAGGATGCGGATCAGGTCAAAAGTCCGACCTTTGTCGTGATGCATATGTATAAGACACTTGTCCCGCTTTATCACTTCGATTTGTATCGGTTTGAACAGCCCAACGAGCTTGAGGCAATCGGTTTCGAGGATTTTATCCATGATTCCCGTGCGATTTCGTGCATCGAATGGGCCGAAAAAGCTGGACGGGAGATTCCACCCGACGCTTATCGGATTCGTATCGATTATTTGCGTGAGAATGTGAGAAGGATTGTGGTCCGCAAAGGCCATCGCAAGCGCACATACAGGCCCGTCAAAAAGCATGGTTAGAATCGACGATTTGTTTTAGTATAAATAATAGTGGATGATGGAGACAAAAGGGGCTGTAGTATCAGCGTTGGAGGGAAGATGAAAATTAAGATATTTAGCATTGCGCTTGTGACGGGGATGACGATTGCATCGGCGCTCATGGCGCAGGAGTTTTTAGCGAAAAAGGAAGTCAGGCTTGGGAAAAAGGTGGCTGATTTTGCATTGCCGGATAGTTCCGGAAAAGTCCATAAGTTGTCAGACTATCGCGGTAAAATTGTTGTGATTCACTTCTGGTCTGCGGAATGTCCTTTCGTCGTGCGATACGAAAATCGGATCAAGGAAATCACCAATCTCTATAAAAATAAAGATGTCGTGGTCTTGGGGATTGACTCCAACGCAACGGAAAGTCGCGGGCAAATTAGCCGGGCTATTCAGCAAAGGGCGATTAATTATACGGTTCTCATGGATCAAGACAGCAAAATTGCCGACAGGTTTGGCGCGATTACAACACCCCATGTTTATATTCTTAATCGAAAAGGGAGGCTGCTTTACGAAGGTGCGTTCGATGATCAGGGGTGGGCTGCGAGAAACCCTGTGAAAACGTCGTACGTGCGTGAAGTCCTTGACGCCATGATTGCGAAGAAAACGGTTCCGTTTTCGGAGACAAAAACGTACGGTTGTACCGTCAAAAGGGAAAAAGAAAAGGCCTCATGAGCAAAAAGTTTACGGATTTTGAAATTTGTTTTTACGAACGCATTGTCCGGGAGAGACCGGATTACGGTGATGCGTTGATCCTGCTTGCGGAGGCGTATACCGCACGGGGTGATTATGCAAAGGGACTGTCGGTCGATTTGACCCTTGCGCGGTTGTATCCCCATGACGCAAATGTCCATTATAACCTAGCCTGTAGCCTTGCTCTGGTGGGTCGGAAAGATGAATCGTTCGATGCGATTCGTCGTGCCATTGAGTTGGGCTACCGAGATTTTCATCATCTTAAAAAGGATGCCGATCTTAAAAGTCTTCATGACGATGCGCGTTTTGACGAGTTGATTCACAAAAGTATAAAAGCTTGATGCGCCGGTTGCGTATTGGATGGGGATTGATCGGTAGAAAAGGATGCTCCGATGCGAGCTACGAAGATTCAATCTTTCGCCGGCAAGCGTTGCATCTCCTGTGAGGTGAAAACCAGCCCTCTCACCAAAGCACAGGCTAAAAAGAATCTTACTATTTTAAAGGGATGGAAATTATCGCGGGATTTTCGCGTTATCAGCCGAAGCTATGCAATGAAGAGTTTTTTGGCAGCAGTCCATCTCATCCAACAAATTGCGTTGATTGCAGAAACCGAAGGCCATCATCCCGATATCCATCTCATGCGATACCGTCATCTTCGCGTTGATATCAGCACGCATGCCATCGGAGGTCTCTCGGAAAACGATTTTATCCTTGCGGCAAAAATTGATCAAATTCCAAAATCGATCAGAAGAAATTCTAATTGATGGAGTCGGCATTGAAGAAAACCGCGTTTCGGACCGTTTCGGCGAAGTGGAGGTGTTTTGGTATCGTGATGGCGTTTATTTTGCTGGCAGCAAGTTTTTTGGGCTACCGGACAAGCAAGGAGGTCCCTATGACAATGCAAATACACAGTTCTGCTTTTGAAAACGGTGCAATGATCCCGGCCAAATTCACATGTGACGGAGAAAATATTTCGCCGCCGCTTGAGTGGTTTCCGGCACCGCTTGGGGTGAAGAGTTATGTTTTGATTTCAGATGATCCGGATGCGCCCGCCGGAACATGGGTTCATTGGGTGTTGTTCAATATTCCGGCAAACGTGACAGCGTTTCCGGAAAAAATGCCGCCCGTACCGGTTTTGCCCGATGGGAGTCTCCATGGCATAACAGATTTCGGACAGCTGGGTTATGGCGGCCCTTGCCCGCCAAGCGGGACGCATCGCTATTTTTTCAAAATTTACGCATTGAATACAAAACTGGATCTAAAACCAGGAGCGACGAAGAGAGAAGTCGAAAAGGCAATGCAAGGTCACATCCTGGCTCAGGGTGAATTGATGGGGAACTATAAACGCTCGCGATAAAAGGGGAGGTTGTATGGGCAAGATTTCAGTTGAGAAGCTCGATGATAAGAAACTCAAGGACATGGGAGTGTTCCGGTGGCCGATTTGGGAGAAAGAAGTATCGAAGTTCAACTGGCATTATGATAGCCAAGAACGATGTTATTTTCTCGAAGGCAAAGTGACGGTTACCACGAAGGAAGGGAAGGTCGGCTTCGGGAAAGGCGATTTTGTGACGTTCCCAACGGGATTGTCTTGCACGTGGGAAGTTCATGAGCCTGTACGCAAACATTATCAATTCAGCTGACGATCGGATTCGAGGCTGAGCGTGAAAATTAAGAGTTACAAAATACATGTCGGGACAAACGGATTTTGCGATATCAAGGATTTAACTCCGGAAGTACGCGAAAAGATCGACCATAGCGGGATTCGTGAAGGTCAGGCGACGGTGTTTGTCGTTGGTTCAACGGCGGGTCTGACGACTGTCGAATACGAGCCGGGTTTGGTGCGGGGTCTCCAGGAGTTATTCGAGGAGATTGCGCCGCAGGGCAAGGATTACCACCATGAAAAAACGTGGCATGACGGTAACGGGTTTTCGCATGTTCGTGCTTCGCTTTTGAAACCGTCATTAACGGTCCCAGTGGTGGACGGCCAAATGACCTTGGGCACGTGGGCGCAAATCATCCTGATCGGTT
>JAQTOZ010000166.1 GCA_028713205.1 Candidatus Omnitrophota bacterium | reverse complement strand
TTATACGGCTGGGCATTGATAAGCGTCGAAGAACCCGTCGTTGAATATCGCGTATGGCCGATGGCATGGTTTCCGCCGAGCTTCGCGAGTATGGTTTCATCAAAAACTTCGCCGACGAGTCCGCGGTTCTTATAGATATTGAGGTTCTTGCCGTCACTGGTGCAAATCCCGGCCGCCTCTTCGCCGCGGTGCTGCAGCGCGAAAAGCCCCAGATAAGTCATTTGCGCAGCGCTGGGATGATTGTAAATCCCGAAAAGGCCGCAAAACTCCTTGATATTTTCACCGCTCATGCGTCCCTCGAACTGATCTTGCTCATTCTCCGCGGAATCGCGGTCTGATAAATCCCGGCCATTTCATCGACCCGCAGGTTGATGAGGTCTCCGATCACCAATGTCTGCCCCCCGACCACTCCGATCTGAAAAACAGGGACACTGTGTTTTTGTGCCAATTTGATCAGATACTCTTTGTGTTCCGGTTTCACCGAAACAATCGCGCGCGACTGTGTTTCGCCGAAATAAAGCGCATCCATCCTCAACTCCGCGGCGTGATGGCTGCCGGCGTGGTTCGTTTTCTGATGTCGTGCCCCTAAGATCAACGGAATTTGCTCAATATTTGCCCCGATGCCTTTTCCCTGTCCTATACAACATTCGGCCAAAGCCACCGCCAAACCGCCTTCCGACAGGTCATGGCATGAAACCAGACAACGGGCTTTCGCGCCTTCGATCATCAACATCTGAAGAGCTTTTTCGCGTTCCAGATCAAGTCGCGGCGGGAGACCTTTTTTGAGGCCGTGTTCCAGCATTAAATAATGGCTCGCTCCGATTTCATTGAGTGTATTTCCCAAAAGAAAAATGATGTCGCCTTCGGATTTAAAAAAAGACGGAACCCGGTCATCGATGTCATCCAACAGCCCGACCATGCCGACCGTCGGCGTCGGTTGAATGGCCCCCATCGGACTTTCATTATAGAAACTGACATTGCCGCCCGTCACCGGCGTCTGGAAAAAGCGACAGGCCGTGGACATGCCTTCCACGCATTGGTGGAACTGCCAGAAAATGTCCGGCGTCATCGGATTTCCGAAATTCAAGCAATTGGTAATGGCCAGCGGCCGCGCTCCGGACGCCGCGACATTCCGTGCCGATTCGGCCACAGCAATCTTACCGCCCTCAAACGGGTCCAAATAACAATAGAGGCTATTACAATCCGTCGAAACCGCGATCCCCTTCTGCGTCCCTTTGATGCGAATCAAAGAGGCATCGTGTCCCGGATAAAACACCGTATCGGTCCTGACCATGTGATCATATTGCGTATAGACCCAACCCTTGGAAGCAATCGAGGGATGATCGAGCATCTTTTTTAGAACCGCGTTAAAATCCTTGGGCAAAGAAATTTTCCTGAGATCCAGATGTTGGGCCTCGGTCAAATACGCCGGCTTGTTTTCTTCACGGCGATAGATAGGCCCCTCATCCGCCAGGGCTTTGGCCGGAATTTCCGCCACAAGTTCCGGACCGTCGTAAACGCGCATCAGATGACCTTCCTGAACTTCTCCGATCTTTTCCGCATGCAAATCCCATTTTTCAAAAATTCGTTCGACAATATGCTCTTTGCCTTTCTTGGCAATGATCAACATCCGTTCCTGCGATTCGGAGAGCATGACCTCATAAGGGATCATGGCGGTTTCGCGCCGCGGCACTTTGGTAATGTCGATTTCGATGCCCGCCGACCCGCGTGAAGCGGTTTCGCATGTCGAACACGTCAAACCCGCGGCCCCCATGTCCTGCATGCCGACCAACGCGTCGGTTTTCAAAAGTTCCAGGCAGGCCTCCAACAGCAACTTTTCCATAAACGGATCGCCGACTTGTACCGCGGGACGGTCCTCATGACTCTCTTCGGTCAACTCACGCGAGGCAAAGGCAGCACCCCCCAATCCATCGCGGCCCGTCGCGGCCCCGACATAATACACAGGATTGCCGACCCCCGAGGCCTTCCCTTTGATAATACCGTCCTTGGACACGATGCCCAGGCACATCGCGTTGACCAGAGGATTGCCTTCGTACGATTCATCAAAATAAACTTCGCCGCCGATGGTCGGGACTCCGATACAGTTTCCGTAATGAGCGATCCCGGCCACGACACCTTGAAGAAGCCTGCGCGTCTGAGCATTCTCCAGACTTCCGAAACGCAGTGAATCCATCAATAAAATCGGACGCGCCCCCATGGTAAAAATATCACGCAAAATACCGCCGACGCCCGTGGCCGCGCCCTGAAACGGTTCGACCGCCGAAGGGTGATTATGGCTTTCGATCTTAAAACAAATGGCCAATCCGTCTCCGACGTCGACAATTCCGGCATTTTCCTCGCCGGCACGCACCAGAAGGTTCGGCCCTTCCGTCGGAAAAAGTTTGAGAATCGGCTTGGAGTTTTTGTAAGAGCAATGTTCGCTCCACATCACGCTAAAAATACCGAGCTCCGTGAAATTCGGCTCCCGTCCGAGGATTTTGACGATGCGGTCGTATTCTTCGGGGGTAATCCCGTGCGCCGCGATGATTTCAGGTGTAATTCGATCCGGTGCTTGTACCATATTTACCCTACCAGGCTTTCCCAAATTTTGCGTCCGTCCACCGAATCGAGCATGCTCTCGCTGGCGCGTTCCGGGTGCGGCATCATGCCCAACACATTGCCTTTGGCGTTGATGATCCCGGCGATGTTGTCGCGGGACCCGTTGGGATTAAATTCATCGGTCGTCTCTCCCGATTCCGAGGCGTAACGAAAAACGATCTGATTGGAATCTTCGAGACGCTTGAAAGTTTTGTCGTCGCAATAATAATTTCCTTCGCCGTGCGCAATCGGGATACGCAGCAATTCCTTGGGATTCAGTTTTCCGGTAAAAATCGTGGCGTTGTTCTCCGTGCGCAACCAAACATGCGTGCAAATAAAGGACAGCGTCTTGTTGCGCAACATCGCCCCGGGCAAAAATCCGGCCTCCAGCAAAATCTGAAATCCGTTACAGATACCGATCACGGCGCGTCCCGACTCGGCATGCTGGCGCACGGCTTCCATCACCGGAGAAAAGCGAGCGATCGCACCGGTTCGCAAATAATCGCCGTAACTAAAACCACCGGGCAGGACCACCAGGTCAACGTCGGGGAGAGTCCCTTCCTTGTGCCAGACGAATTTCACCGGCATTTTCATCACGTCAAAAAGCGCGTGAAAACAATCGGTGTCACAGTTCGATCCCGGAAAAACAACGACAGCTGCTTTCATCGAATGAATGAGTCCTTTAAAATATTTTTTGAAGCATCCCGGCGCACGCTATCAAGCTTCGTTGAGCTTGAAAGAGTAATCTTCAATCACCGGATTGATAAGGAGCTTGTCACACATCGCGCGGACCTGCTCCTCGGCCTTTTCGCGTTTCTCTTCGTCAATCGCAAGCTCAAAATACTTGCCCACACGGACATCTTTCACCCCTTGAAAACCGAGGGTCTCCAGCGCATGCAACACGGTTTTCCCCTGCGGATCAAGGACTGATTTCTTTAAGGTCACATTGACTGTTGCTTTGTACATTGACTGATCCTCGCTCTCAAAATGATTCCGATTCCATCCAAAAACGATTCATTAATTTTCAAGCTTTCTTCCCGTCAAACGTTCAAACGCATCCAGATAAGCCTGGCTGGTTTTTTCGATCACATCGGCGGGCAACTCGGGCGCCGGCGGTTTCTGATTCCACTGGATCCCCAGCAAATAATTGCGCACGATCTGTTTGTCATAACTCGGCTGGTCGTGCCCGGGCTGATACTGGGCCTTCGGCCAAAACCGGGAGCTGTCCGGCGTCAGGGCTTCGTCGATCAAAAGGACCCGGCCTTTCCGGATCCCGAATTCAAATTTGGTGTCCGCGATCAAAATCCCGCGGTTCGCGGCATAGTCGGCCCCTTTTTGATAAAGCTCAATCGAAAGTTTCTGAATTTTCTCCGCCGTCCCTTTTCCGACACGCTCCACCGTCTGTTTGAAATCGATATTCAGATCATGGCCCTGCGTGGCCTTGGTGGACGGCGTAAAAATCGGTTCCGGCAACTTCGCGCATTGAAGCAGGCCGGCCGGCAGTTGGTGACCGCCAATCGATTGCGTCTTCTGATAATCCTTCCACCCGGAACCGGTCACATAACCGCGGACCACACATTCTACCGTCAGCGGTTCGGCACGGTCGACCAACATCGAACGTCCTTTGAGCTGTGCGCCGTATTTTTTCACAATCTCATCGTCCAATCCCATTTTCGCGACGTCCGCCGTAATCAAATGATGCGGGACCACATCCTTGAAAAGCTGGAACCAAAAAGCAGAGATTTGCGACAACACCTTCCCCTTATAGGGAATCGGGTTCGGCAAAACCACGTCAAAGGCACTGAGCCGGTCGGTGGTCACAATCAGGAGCTTGTCCTTGCCCACCGCGAAGATGTCGCGCACTTTCCCGCGTCCCACCAGCGGAAGCGGCAATTCCACTTTTGTCACGGTCTCGGTTTTCTGGGTCGCTAACATAGGGAGTCCTTTCCCGCTTTATAATCCGACGCGTTGATAAATTTTGCCGATGTTTTTAACATGATACCGGTAGTGAAAAACTTTTTTGATTTCCTCGGGCGTCAGGTGTTTTAAAATCCGCGCATCCTTCAAAACCACGGCCTCGAGTGTCGCGTCCTTGTTTTCCCAAACCTGCTTCGCCGCTTCCTGGACCAGCGCGTAAGCTTCTTCACGCGTCAGACCTTTCTCGATCAGGCTCAGCAACAACCCCTGGGAAAAAACCATGCCGCGGCTTCTCTCGAGATTGACGCGCATCTGATCCTCGTAGACCACCAGATTCTCGATAACGTTCGTCATGAGATACAGCATGTAATCCGCAAGGATGGTGCTGTCGGGGAAAATCACGCGTTCCACGGATGAGTGACTGATGTCCCGTTCATGCCAAAGCGCGATGTTTTCGATCGCGGCCATCGCGTTCCCGCGCAAAATCCGCGCAAGCCCCACCACCCGCTCGCAGGTAATCGGATTGCGTTTGTGCGGCATGGCCGAAGAACCCTTCTGCCCTTTTCCGAAATATTCCTCCACTTCACGCGTTTCGGTTTTTTGCAGTCCGCGGATCTCCGTCGCAAGTTTTTCCAATGACCCGCCGATGATCGCAATCGTCGACAAATATTCCGCGTGCCGGTCCCTTTGAACGACCTGATTCGAAACCGGTGCCGGATTGAGGCCGAGGCTTTTGCAGACCCTCACTTCCACCTTCGGATCAACATTCGCGAACGTACCCACCGCTCCCGAGATTTTTCCGTAGCGGACATTTTCCGCGGCCGCCTCGAAGCGCCTGAGATTGCGTTTGAATTCTTCGTAATAAAGGACCATCTTCAACCCGAAGGTCATGGGTTCCGCATGAATGCCGTGACTGCGGCCGACCATGAGCGTATGGCGGTACTTCTGTGCTTTTTTTCGGAGCGCCCGGATAAGTTTTTTGAGGTCCTCAAGTAAAATCGCCGAGGCCTCGTCGATCTGAAGCGCAAGTGCCGTATCGAGAATATCCGAAGAGGTCAAACCGAAATGAACAAACCGGCCCGCAGGCCCGACATGCTCGGCAAGATTGGTAAGAAAAGCGATAACGTCATGGTTGACCACTTTCTCGATTTCACGGATACGTTCCAGGTTGAACCCGGCCTTCCGCCGTACTTTACCGGGAATATTTTTCGGAATGTAACCATAGGATGCGAGAGCGTCCAGCGCGGCAAGCTCGACATCAAGCCACTTTTGTACTTTGTTCTCTTCCGTCCACACCTTTCCCATTTCAGGACGCGTGTAACGCGAAATCATCGAAAAACCTCCTCCCCGTAGGGACTGTAGCGCTAACGGGATTTAAACCCGTGTTTCTGCCTTGAGAGGGCAGCGTCCTAGATCAGGCTAGACGATAGCGCCCCGAAAAAACACTCTGCCTTCCCAATAATACGCAAATCTCAGTAAAGCAATAAGTTACTCGCTGGAAGGATTCTTCAATCAGGCAAGCCATATGTACTATACCGAAGCTCTGGGGCGTTGTCAACGCAGCGAAAAGGCATCGCAAAAACTAATAGTTCCGCCGTTCATTCTGCAAATCGTCGACATACTGATTGAGCTGACGTATACGGTCATCCCGAAAGCGATTCTCCCGTTCCATGTCGCTGACTTTACGTTCCAAATCGCGAAGGCGCATTTTCAGAGAAGCTGCTTCCATTTCTTTGGGGGATCTTTTGGGCGCGACAGCCATTTTACCGGCCGCTGAACTCTCCAAAGAACCGGTATCTCCCTGATCGGCAGACGCTACGGGAAATCCCAAACTTGACCATAGGATTGTCAGCAATACAATGACACCGTATCTCATAGCAACCTCGAACAGCTTAAAAACTCTTGTTAATGGATGAGTGAGTATAGCATAGAGAAGATAACGCCGCAATGGCCGGAATCGTCAAAGGGACATACGAATTAAAGGGGTTGCCCGGAACGATATCTCGTTATCCGCGGGGATGAAATTTAGCGTGAATTCCCTTGAGACGATCGCGTGAAACGTGGGTATAAATCTGAGTGGTCGATATATCCGAATGTCCCAGCAATTCCTGCACCACTCTCAAGTCGGCGCCGTGTTCCAGCAAGTGCGTCGCAAAAGAATGGCGGAACGTATGCGGCGTAATCGTTTTTGTGATGCCGGCCCATCGCGCATATTTTTTGATCATCTGCCAAATGTATTGCCGTGACAATCCACGCCCGGAGCGGTTGAGAAAGAGATGTTCCGTTTGGACGTGTTGCTTGGCGCGCACTTTCTGAAGATATTGACGGCAAGCCTCGACCGCAAAACGGCCGATGGGGACGATGCGTTCCTTGTCCCCTTTACCGCGGCATTTGACAAAGGAGTTGTCCAAATCGACATCATTCAATTTCAAACCGGCCACTTCCGAAACGCGAACCCCGGTCGCGTAAAGGCATTCCAAAAGGGCGCGGTCGCGAATCCCCTGAGGCTTATGGCCAAACGGTGCTTTCAGGATACTGCCGACTTCCTGGCTCGTCAAAAATTGCGGCAGCCGTTTCCACAACTTGGGCGATTCCAAAACACTCGTCACATCCTCCGTGAGATAACGCTCCTGCAAAAGGAACCGGTGAAACACCTTTAGGGTGACCAGACACCGCGCGATCGAAGACACCTCGAGCCCTCTCTTTTTTTCGGCCAGCAGAAATTTCGTAATATGTTCGCGGCGGACATCCTTCCAATCCCGGACGCCCAGTCCTTCCAAAAATTTATGATACCGAACGAGGTCCAGCTGATACGCATCGAGGGTGTTGGCGGACAGCCCTTTCTCGACGGAGAGATAGTTGAAAAATTCGCGCAATAGAAATTGTTCGGTAGGATCCGCGACGGTGAGTGTCGTATTCATACTTAGCGTATCGACAACCGGAGAGTTAAAGTTAATGAAAGGGTTCGGGGGCCTTTAGCTTTTCCAGCCGCTGGCCTTCAAGAGCTTGATAAATTCCGCTTCGCTCAAGATTTGAATCCCGAGTTCCTTGGCCTTCTCAAGTTTAGAACCAGCCTGCTCCCCCACGACAACAAAATCGGTTTTCTTGCTCACACTCGAGCTGGGATGTCCTCCAAACCGTCGCACGAGGGTCTCTGCTTCTTTGCGCTCAAAATTCCCGAGCGTACCGGTCAGCACACAGGTTTTGCCGCT
>JAQTOZ010000008.1 GCA_028713205.1 Candidatus Omnitrophota bacterium | reverse complement strand
CTTTGGCTCATCGTAATCCTGTCCTCTTCCGCCATAACACCCCCTTTGGAAACGGGGCATTATAGGCTGCTTGGAATAGGACATTTCTAATTGGGCCAAATAGGACATTATCATTTTGGGATTACAAAAAAAGTTTCCGTTTCTCACCACAAAATTTGGCAGGCCTGCTTCGCCGGAAGGCAGGCCGCGCAATCGGAAAGATTTCCGGATTGTTGAGGGACTTTATTCCTAACCCTCTGCAACTTAAAAGGTTGCGGAGGGTTTTTGTTTGGGATAAACTGTTTTCTAATGGTTCCTACCCGTGTTTTTTTCGGGAAGAGTCCGGTCGATGTGACCTGTTGATGCGGAGATTAAACGAATGAATCTTTTGCTTGTGATTGTTGTTATGCTCGTGCCGCTGGCGGCGGGTTATTGGATTTACGGTTCTCTTCTTAGAAAGCTTTTCCATTTGGATGATCGTTGTCCGACTCCGGCCCATACCTTTCGCGACGGACTAGATTTTCAGCCGACCAACCGGGTCTATTTGTTGGGGCAACATCTGTCGGCGATTGCAGCGGCCGGTCCTATCGTCGGTCCGATCCTGGCGGGAATGTGGTTTGGGTGGGGACCGGCAATCGTATGGATTATTCTGGGCGGTGTGTTCATCGGCGGCGTACACGATATGAGCGCACTTGTCGCTTCGATCAGGCACCAGGGCAAATCCATCGCCGAAGTGGTCAAGGCGCATATGCCCAAGCGGGCATTTATTTTATTCCTGATCTTCTTATGGCTTTCGCTGATGTATATCATTACGGCCTTCGCCGATATCACGGTCAATACCTTCGTCGATCCTGTCAACGGTCCGGCCGTGGCATCGAGCTCGATGATGTACCTGGGTTTAGCCTTGATCATGGGTATCGCCGTTCAGTGGGGCAAGCTCAATCTCAAGCTTGCGACGGCCATTTTTACTCCTTTGATCCTGCTTTGTATTTATGCCGGCCGGTTTGTTCCGATCACGATGACGCCTTTGTTCGGCATGGATGCGCGCCAGACGTGGTGCCTGTTGCTTCTGCTCTATTGTTTCATTGCTTCCGTTATTCCGGTGTGGTTGTTGCTGCAACCCAGGGGATATTTGGGCGGATTTTTTTTGACGGGGACCGTGGTCGTCAGTTTTGTCGGTATTGTCATCGGCTCCCTTTTTTCCAACTTGCGCGTGGAGTATCCGTTTTTTGTCGACTGGCATAGTCCATCCGGGCTGCCTCTGTTTCCGCTGCTATTTATCACGGTTGCCTGCGGCGCTTGTTCGGGATTTCATTCGCTGGTAGCCAGCGGCACAACATCCAGACAGCTTGACAGGGAGACCGACAGCGTCCTGGTCGGCTATGGCGGAATGCTGTTGGAAAGCGTGGTCGCGATCATTGCGTTGGCCACGGTGATGATATTCGGCACGGCACAGATCGGCGCGCTGAAGGACCCGAACATGATTTATGGCACCGGCATTGCCACGTTTTTGAATTTTCTCGGTATCAATAAGGCCTTCGCGCTAAACTTTGCCCTGCTGGCGTTTGCGACTTTTGTCTACGATACCCTGGATGTCGCAACGCGTCTGGGCCGCTACATCTTCGAGGAACTCGGGAGCGTGCGGAACCGGTTCACTCCGTATTTGGCAAGTTTTATCACGCTTTTAATGCCGGCCGTTTTTCTTGCGCAACGAATGGTTGACGCCGACGGCAATGTCATTCCGGCGTGGAAAGTTTTTTGGACGGTCTTCGGGGCGTCCAATCAGCTTCTGGCGGGCTTCGTTCTTTTTATCGTCAGTCTGTGGTTGTTTAGGCGCAAGATGAAATATCTTCATACGCTCGGCGGGTCGATTTTTATGCTGGGAACAGCGTTTGCCGCGTTGGTCCTTTTAATCAAACCCGCTGCAATCAATATCCTCGCCGGCCGTTTCAGCATCAGCCCGGTGGACATTACCGTTCTCATCCTCTTGGCCCTGTCGATATTCATCATGATCGAAGGCGCGATCATTTTTGTCCGGAAGCGATAAATCATCTCCGATACCCACGGACGGTCCCCAAAGGGACAGGTCTGCCGGACTTCGCTCTTTGGTACGAAAAAAATCGTCGGGGAGAGTTTTTAACAAAAAATCTTGCGGGATATGCCGGTGAAGCTTTTTTGTTGAACCTCGTGCTTTTAGACGGGTTTATCGTTCCGTATTGATTTCATGAAAAGCGGCGGCTGAAAATCTTAGGGGAGGGGGATGGTGCCTGTGCCGCTTGCAGCAGTCCGGAGCTGTGTGAGGGACAGCGTGAGCAAAAAGTCAATTTGGCTGCTCGTATATCCCTGATCGCTCAGGAGTTGTCTCGTAACGGTTTGCCCGTTCCACACCATTAATTCGATGATGGAAACAGTTGTCTGTGTTACGCTCACCACTTGCGGTTCCGGTGGCGGCGGGGGCGGAGGTTCCACCGCCGGCGGCGGCTCCTCAACCGGCGGAGGGTCAACCGCTGGAGGCGGGTCCTCAACCGGCGGAGGTTCGATCACTTCACCTTGAATCGGCCGTCCGCGATTTCCGTAAATTTCTTTTCGATCATCCTTCACCAATCCGTAAGGATCCAGCATTAGTTTTCCGGAGTTGTTTCCCTTTGCCCGGATTTTTTCAAGTGCCGATGCAAAATCCTTAAGGACCGCATTTTTCGAAAAACCCTGTTTTGAATGAAGGCCGGTCCTCACCGGAGAGGCAAGCTGTCTCGCTTGGACGCCCGTTACTTCAAAGTTCCCTGTTTTCATCGCATCGGCCCGGACTCCGCCTTTGTGTTGATAATGGGAACTGTGAATATTCATCCGGGCAAGTGCCGCCGTCGCTTGACCGCGGCTCATGGGCGATTCAATGGAGTGCCTGCCGCCCTGGACATGAGGATTCGAATTCGAATTTCCGTTCATATTGGATTCGGAATTGCCATGGCCGTTACCCCCGCCTTTGCCGTTATCGGGTTTTGCCATAAGCGCATCCGGAAGGAACACTGCTTGTGTAAGTAAAAAGATAACAGCGATTCCGATGGTGCCCGCTATCTGGGAAGTTCCTCTCTTTTCCATCGTTATCGCCTCGCTTTCCTTTAAAACCTCCTCTATCTACCCAATCTAAGCCTAGCATAGATTGAGGTTGGATTTTATAGCATGCTAGTATTTATCATATTTTGATATTCGTGTTGGCCTTTATGAAGACACAAATCTATAAAATATTCACAAGGTAAATAGGACAAGTTAGACGAGGTTTTTGCCGAAAATAAGACCAACTGAATGCCCCTTCAAGGTGCTTTTCCCGGGGAGTCATTCTGAGCGAAGCTTCACAAATGCAACGGAGAACGGACTTATTAAAGAGCTCCTTCGATGTTGCCCTAAATCATAGGTGACCGGTGCTTGCTTTGGGCATCATAGGCAATTCCGTCTTTCTATCAAAATGCCATACAAGGCCGGAGACGGTGGGTGGGGCAGAAAAATTTTTGCCTCCTGAATAAATCAAAAGGCCCATTCTGACCGATGAAAAAATTCTGTTACCTCTTCCCGCTTTTTCTCTACTTGTTATTTGCGGGCGGTTTTCACGCGTCCGCTTTTGATGCCGATCGTCTTAGCTCTATCGTCGGCCGCAATGTCGCAGCGACATCCGATGCCTTTGAACTCCTGATGACCTTAATGCAAATCGAAGAATTGTATCCGGACTTTGAATCTCGCAAAACCTTTCTTCGCAAAACAGGGATTATCCCTTCCTCTTGGTTGTCCAAAAACCCCGCGGACCCGTTGACCCAAGGCGATCTCGCTTATGCCTTGGTCAAAACGCTGCGCCTCCACGGAGGTCTCAAGGCCCGTCTTTTTGGGATGAACAAGAGGTTTGCTTTGGAGGAATTGATTTATCAGGGAGTGATGAGTCCCGTGCATTCCCGTGATTATGTCACGGGAGAAGAATTGGTTGCGATCATGACCCAGGCGTTGAATCTGATGGCGGAGCGCCGGGGCGGAGATGTTCGCGGTGAATAGAACAGCTTCTATTCTAATTCTCTTTGTTTTTTCTTTGCAAAGTCTAATGCCGGACAATTTGATATGGGCCGAAGAGATCAATGCCCGGGCTGCTCAAGGACGGCTGACAGAAAATCTTCAATTGCGGGAACGCGGAAGGTATTTGGATACCCTGGCAAAGGAAGCGGCCGTTGCCCCGAAGGCCCGGAATTTCCTTCTCGATTTCGGCGGATATGCGGATTTTGACTATATCGACTACCATAACGATGATAATAATCGGGAGGTCCGGGATGTCTACGACGCTGAAATTTTAGTCGACTCGCGGATCTGGGTGAAAGGGATCGTCCGGCATCAGTTGGGGGAAAAGAATCCCCATCATTTTGAACATGTCGTTTTCGCCCAGTTCCGGGATCTTTACATGTCCAGCTGGCCCAAAGAAGAACTGTTGCTCGGTCACCGGGACGATAATGTTGGTCCGCGTGTCGATCTTCTCTATCTCGATCTGGACCTTCAGTACGCGACCTTTCGCTCCGGCCGCCAATATTTAAATCTCGGCCAGGGGATTGCTCTGGCCGATATCTATGACGCCCTAAAGTTAACCCTCGAATTTTTTAAGTTTAAGTTTGAAAGTTTTGTCGCAAAGACCGTGCCCTTCACGGAAAATATTGATTTCAGTGTCCCCGGTTTCGACAAGAAAAGCGATCGCAAGTTTGTCGGCGCTCAAACCATCTGGACCCCTAAAGATAACTTGAGTTTATACAACTATTTTCTGATCCAGCACGATGACAGCAAACCCAATCCCGACGATGGCCAGGATTTCGCTTATCATTCGCAATATTGGAGCCTGGGGGGCATCTATCAGGCTATACGCGGGGTTTCGTTATGGGGAGAATATATTTTTGAGACCGGTAGTTCGGCCGTTTACGGGGAGGACGCGCGACACCCCGTGCTGGCGCACGGATTGGATCTCGGGGCAAGTTATACCGTTCCGTGCTGGATGAAACCCGAGGTCAGTGTCGAATATGCCTTCGGATCCGGAGATACGGACCGTTCGAGTGTGACGAACACCGAAGGCGGGAACCTGAACGGGTATGACCACAATTTCCTCCCGCTCGGATTTTTTCCTAACGGCTATGCCCTTGCGCCGACGCTCTCGAATATTCAGATTTTGAGGGCCGGGGTTTCTTTGAAACCGTTTGAGAAAATCTGGTCCATCCGGAAATTGGAAATCATCAGCAACGGATATGCTTATTGGAAAGCTGTTGCGAAGGGTGGCGTTTATGATATCGACGCAACGCAACCATCATCGGATATCGGCCGTGAAATCGATTTTGCTGTGGCCTGGCCCGTTTTTTCGGATCTTTTTATTTCGGTCAGTTACGGTCTTTTCTTCCCTGGGGCGGCTTTCCCGGCAGAATCCAACGATCGGGAATCCAATCTTTCCCTGAGCGCTTCTTTCTCATTTTAACAAAAGGTGTCGTCAAGCCCAAGGCTTGAACGGACGATACCCTCAACGGGTTCAAGGCACTATGAAGCACTGTCATTTTCGTCATCTTGCGTTTTTGCTGATGTTCCTTTGGATGGGGGGCAGTTTTGCGCAGTTGGCTGTTTCCCAAGAACTCCCCCCTTCAATCAGCCAAACGCCGCCGGCGGCAGCAAAAATTATTGTCGATGTTGACGGAGGCGGCATTCACTTTGACCGTTCACGGAATTTCAAAATTGCCAATACCGGGGAGTGGGGCGATGTCGTCATCCGCGGGCTTCCCGGCCGGGAAGAACCGCTGTCCTTTAACCGTGACGATTGGGGCGGGGGGTATGAAATTACGGCGACATTGCCCGGTAAGAAATTTGATTACCAGCTGTCCTTCTCCCAGTCTTTTTCCGCCAATACCCAGACAAAAGATAATTTGCCCGCCGTCGGGGCGGGGCAACTCACCCTCGTGGGCTTCATTGACGGGCGGGCGCATGCGACGGATCAATCCTTCGGATATTTTGTCAGCGCCAGCCCGATAGCGCTTCAAACGCGGGCCAGCGCGGCCAAGTTTGATTACACGCTTCATTACTACGATATTTCTTTTCGCGGGACCTACCATCTGCTTGAAAAAAACCGCTTCCGTTTCGATCTTTTCGCGGGGCCTTCCTTTGTCCGTTTTTTTCAGGATTTCCGGTTGAACACTTGGGGGACCAATGCCGTAAACGGGGGACCGACTTCCTCCACGACGGATGAGAAACTGGCAGAAAACCTGTTTGGGGGACGCTTGGGTTTTCTGGGGCATCTGGAATTGTGTAAAAAGATATTCCTGTCCTTCGAGCAGGTTTTTGGGGGTTTTTTGAATGCGGGCCGCCTCACGGCATCTCAAGAAATTGTCCATGGCAGCGGCATGATGGGTGGGGGATTTAATTTTGCGGACCTGAATGAACGGATTTCGATGCGCGACAGTGACAGCAAATACACGTCTCATTTCTCAAGTCAGATCGAGTTAGGCTACAAGATGACCCGATGGGCGACCCTGAGTTTTTTTTACCAGTTTGACCAATGGCTCTGGTTATCCGGTATCGAAAATCCCGTGGTTTCGGCCGATTTGAAAACCGTTCAAAATTCCGAAACCAATATTCAGGAGCATGAAAATCTCGGCACACATATGATCGGCGGGAAAGTGGTTTTTTCGTTTTAGTTTTGAGGGACGGTCTCAAGAGAGATTGGCCCGGTCAGGATTCCTGGCCGGATGTGCCGTGTGGGGGATTATCAATCGGAAGGCGTTGATATAATCGGGCGGCGGTTTTATCTTCGTCAGCCGGGAAACTTTAAAATCACTGCGGGTTGAAAAGGAAACGTGTTTAAAAAGCCCAGGGTCTTATTCAAGACAGAGTTCCAAAATCCCATTTTTGTTCTGGGATCACGCCGATCCGGAACACACTTGGTGGGTTATGCGCTCGGAGGGTATCTGTCGATTCGGGCTACGATTGAGAAAAACCCGATGTTTCGGTGGGTATTGACCATGGCGTTGAATCCCGGGACCCGGAAGAAGTTGTTTCCAAGACTTATCCGACAGTATAAATACGAAATGATGAGGTCGGTGCCGCGCAGGTATTTAGATAAAAGTCACCCGAATCTATGGCTTGCCGAGGATTTACACAAAACTTTCCCCAACGCACAATTCGTGGGCATCGAAAGGGACCCGTTTGCCACGATCGCGAGTATGATGAAGCACAAGGGGGGGGCGCGTTGGCATAAGCGGTGGCGCAAGTATCCGATTCCGAATCAATTTCTGGGTATCACTCAGGAGATTGCCGCGGGGTATGAACAGTTACCGTTTGTTTCACAAGGGGCCCTCAGATGGCTTGCGCATCATCGGCAGATGTCGTATCTGCAGACCGCGCTGGGCGACAAGCTCGCGGTTTTGAAATATGAGAGTTTTGTCCAAGACACCGAAAAAGAATTGTCCGGATTGCGGCATTTTTTGCGTCTGGAAGATGCGATTCCTGTCCCGGACGTAAAGAAAGAACCGTTGATGAAATGACGGGATGAATTATCGAAGGAACAAATCGCCCGAATTTCTGAGATTGTTGGTTTCGGACCAGGAGAATGAAGGCATCTTGATGCCGGCGCCATTGGGTGCCGCGGGGAACCTGCGAGGATAGCGCCGATAACTTTTTTGAGGGGCGCCATAGCCTCGTGTGCCCTTTTTGGGACTGACCCGGGGTGGAGTATGCAAACAACAGAGAATATCGCAAAAACAATTCGTTGGTTCGGCAATCTCGTCATCCTGTTTTCTCTTTTGCTCTTTCTGTGGCTTGTTGTTCCCGGCATTGTCAAGTACGCGAGTGTCAAAACCTGGAATGAAACAGCGTGCACGATTGCCGCCAGCGAAGTCATCCAGCACTCACGGAGCGTCCGAAAACCACGCCGGATGATGTACGCGCCCCGTGTTACGTATCATTATCATGTCAACAATGAGACCTATGATTCAAGTATCATCCGTCCCTTTTCTACCACAACCTCCGATTATTCAAAGGCCAGGAAAATGGCGGATGCCTATCCGAAAGACAAGAAAACGGTTTGCTATGTGAATCCCAAAAAACCGGGCGACGCCGTACTCGATCGATCCTATTCGCCCGTGGGGATTTTATTGGGATTGATCCCAATCCTCTTAAGCGGGGTGGGGTTATCGCTGCGTGTTTTTGCCCGCCGGATTGAGACAGGCGCTATCAAGATACCCTCAAGCTAAAAAGGGACTCCGTGTGCCCCGGGGAAGTCCGGATCGAAAAGCCGGATGTTTTTCATGGTTGTGTCATTGTTTGCTTTTGACAGATAACTGATTTGAAATTATGATGATCAAATCATGAAGGGCAAAGGCCTCATCTAAAGGCTCGTTTCCGGAGGATGCACCGTGTTCAATGTTTCTTGGAGTATTGCCGTCGAGCACATTCTGCTGATCGGTGCGCTGCTCTTGTTTTTGAGCGTCCTTTCAAGCAAGCTTTCGGACCGATTCAGCATTCCCTCTCTCGCTCTGTTTCTCGCCATCGGCATGCTGGCCGGCTCCGAAGGGATCGGCGGTATCTATTTTGACAACGCGGTATTGGCCAAAATGATCGGAGTGATTGCGCTTTCTTTTATTCTTTTCTCCGGCGGTTTGGAAACCGATTTTCAGGAGGCCAAGCGCGTTTTTGTTAAAGGGATCACACTTTCCACGGCGGGTGTTCTGATCACCGCGTTTGTTGTCGGGACTTTTGCATCCTGGATGTTCAGGATATCCATCAAGGAAGGGCTTTTGCTCGGGGCGATCATTTCGTCCACAGATGCCGCTGCGGTTTTTTCTATTTTGCGGTCGAAAAACATCAGCTTGAAAGGACGGCTTCGGCCTCTCTTGGAATTGGAATCCGGGAGCAATGATCCGATGGCTGTTTTTTTGACCGTCGGGTTGATCTACTTGATCCAGAATCCGGGCATGCCCTGGTCCTCTTTGCTGGGAATGTTTTTCAAGCAAATGGCCCTCGGTTTTGCCTCGGGCTGGATTTTTGCGGGAGTTCTGTTATGGGGTATCAATCGTTTGCGGTTGGAATATGAAGGCCTGTATGTGGCGCTTTCTTTTTCCGTTGCGTTGCTTGCTTATGCCGTCGCGGAGACGGCCGGAGGGAACGGATTCCTTGCGGTTTACCTGACCGGGCTTTTGCTCTCCAGGAAGGACTTTTTCTATAAAAGAAGCCTGGTACGTTTTCACGGCGGGTTGGCCTGGCTGATGCAAATCACCATGTTTGTGACATTGGGGCTGCTTGTCTTTCCTTCGAAACTCCTGCCGATTGCGGTGGGAGGTATCGCGACCGCCCTGGTCCTTTTTTTTGTGGCAAGACCCATTGGTGTTTTTATGTGCCTGCCGTTTGACGCATTCAGGGAGAAGCTCATGATAGCATGGGTGGGGCTTCGGGGGGCGGCGCCGATTGTGTTGGCCACTTTCCCTTTGCTTGCGAAGGTCTCAAATTCCGAACTTATTTTTGACGTTGTTTTCTTCGTGGTCCTTGTTTCGGTCCTTATTCAGGGGTCCAGCATTCCGATCGTGTCCAAATGGCTTGGGGTGCATGCCCCCTTGCAGCGGCGGACCCGTTATCCCATCGAGTTCGAGCAGCACGAAGGTGTCGATGCCGATCTGGTGGAGTTTATGGTGCCCTACGCGGGTGCGGCCGCCGGAAAAAAAATTTATGATTTAGATTTTCCGAAGGATAGTTTGGCCGTCCTTGTCGGCCGGGGAGACAAGTTCATTGTCGTGAAAGGGGATACCCTTCTCGAAGAAGGGGATGTCGTTTTGGTGCTTGTGAGCAAAAAGGATCTGGGCGTGGTCAAGGCCATTTTGAATGCCGTTGAAGATAAAAAGCCGCCGGGTAAAAAAATCCGTTAAAATACCCCTTCATTTTTAAATCACGTGTTTCTAAAAAAGAAAGGTTGATCCGGGATGAAAGGATCCAAACAGGTGGCGATGTTCAAAGCCGCGCAGATCAGTTTGTTCGGGAACATCGTGTTGTTTACCGTCAAACTCACGGCGTTGCTTCTTGTCCATTCGCTGGCCATCGCAACCGATCTCGGCATTACCGTAGTCGGGCTTATTGTTTCCGTCATTTTCTATTACTCGGTCAAGGTCTCCAACCGGCCGGCGGACCTTGCTCATAATTACGGGTACGGGAAGATCGAGCATGTCTGCGAAGCCCTTGAGGGGATTGTCCTGATCGGGATTGCACTGGTAATGTCAGTCCAGGCTGTCCTTCATCTTGCCCACACCTCGGAAATAACCATGCCTTGGCTGGGTTTTGGCTTCAGTATCATCAGCGTGATTGTAAACTTTTTAGGTTCGGCCTGGATCCTTTCGATGGCAAAGATTTGCGCCTCTCCGGCGGTTCGCGCGGAAGGGATCCATTACCGCCTGGAAGGTTTTATTTCCCTGACGATTGCCGGGGCCTTCCTGCTTGCGATCCTTTTGGCGCCGACCTTTTTGAGACCGTGGACGATGTATTTGGACCCTGTGGCCACTCTCATCGTCAGCATTTGGATCACCGTGCCTTCCTTCGAGATGAGCCGTCACGCTTTCTTAAAGCTCCTGGACGCTTCCCTGGAAGAAGGGAGCAAAATGGAAGTCATCAAACAGCTCGGGAAATATATGGGGCAGTGCTGTGAATTCCGCGATATCCGCAGCCGGAGTTCCGGTCGGAAAAAATTCGTGGAGTGCGACGTGGTGTTGCCGTGCCGGATGTCTTTCCCCGAAGCGCACCGGATCTCGAGCGAAATCGAAAAAGACCTGCGTAACAATATCCCCGGGTGCGAAGCGACCGCGCGGATCATCCCCTGCGATGAAAGTTGCGCGATCCTTGCCGCATCACAAAAATGTCCCTATCTTCCGTCTAAAGAATAACCGAGTTTTCCGGGCACTTCCCCAAAGGACAAGCCCGCCGCAAATACAGCTTGTGATCATTCGGCCATTTTCTGCTGCCGGGAGGGAGTCCCGTTCATTCCTGCGTTCGGATCATCTGACGATCTTTTATGATCGATGAACGCGCGGACAGCCCTTCGGAAATGATCCCGGATTTTTTTACGAATGAATCCGGAGGTTCTTAATACCCGAAGCGCGCGATGGCATCTTTTTTTATTCCGGAAAGTTTCGCGGATACCGGAGACGCAGAAACCGAATCGGCTGGACACGGCGCTTTATAATTCTTGAAGCTTCCGCTCCGGAGTAGTATTCTTTATTTTTAAATCGGACAGTTCCAAGATCGCTTTTTTTAACCTAAGGCATAGCCATAAAGGACCAAACATGACTCAGCGTCTCGGGAATCCCATTTACGCTCGCATGGAGCAGATCAATGAACGGATACGAGCGGGTAAGGAAAGTGGCATTTATCCGTACATGCAAATTGCAGATGAAATACGCGACGGTTACGTTACCATTGATGGGCATCAGCTGCTGCAGCTCTCATCCTACGCCTATCTCGATTTGTTGAATCATCCGAAGGTCCGGCAGGCCGCCCAATCGGCACTGACCGAGTTTGGTACCGGTACACAAGGCGCGCGTTTTCTTTCCGGCACAACGAGGATACACACAGAGCTTGAGAAAACGATCGCTCAATTTAAAAAAACCGATGAAGCCATGGTTTTCCCCAGCGGGTATGTGACCAATCTGGGAACGATTTCCGCGTTGGCCGGAAGAAATGACGTGGTCATTTGTGACAAGCTCAACCACGCGAGCATTATGGACGGTTGCGCGCTTTCCCGCGCGAAGTTTGTCCGGTATGAACACAACGACATGGAAGATCTCGAAAAAGTATTGGCGGAAGCGCCTAAAAATTGCGGGAAGCTGATTGTCGTCGACGCGGTCTTCAGCATGGAAGGGGATATCGTCAACTTGCCGGAAGTCATCCGGCTTTCGCGCAAATATGATGCGATACTGATGGTGGATGAAGCCCATGCCACGGGCGTCTTGGGAGAAACCGGGCATGGCATTGAAGAGCATTTCGGAATCGATGACCGGGATGCCATCGGTGTCCGGATGGGCACTCTCAGCAAAGCCATTTCCAGTCTCGGCGGCTATATCGCCGGCAGTTCGAAGTTGATTACTTATCTCAAACATACCGCACGGTCTTTTATTTTTTCCGCGGCGTTGCCGCCGGCGTTGGTTGCGGCCGCAAAAGCTTCCTTTGAAGTCATCGCGGCAGAACCCGAACGGGTGAAAAAACTCCGTGACAATACGAACTATTTCATTCAGGGTCTGGCGAAGCGCGGTTTTCCCACCGCGAACCTTCAAACGCCGATCGTGCCGATCATTATCGGCGACGATGAAAGGGCCCTGATCATGGCGAAGGCTTTGAAGGATGAAGGCGTTTTTGTTTTGCCGGTTCTGAGCCCGGCCGTTCCGTCCGGCAGCAGCCGGATCCGGGCGACCATTACTTCCGGACACAGCTTTGATCAACTCGAATTTGCCATAACCGCGTTTGAGAAGGTGGCAAAGCATGTCGGCATTTTGCCCGGCTGATCGCACGGTCCTGATCACGGGGGCGTCGACGGGAATCGGCCTTGAACTTGCGAAATTGTTTGCGCAGGATCATTGCCGTCTGATTTTGGTGGCGAGAAATAAACCGAAACTGACGCAGCTTGCCGATGAGTTGATCCGCCGCCACGGGATTTCCGTGAAGGTCATCGAAAAAGACCTGGCACGGTCTTCGGCCCCGATGGAAATCTACGAAGAACTTCAACGCGCCTCCCTCCCGATCGATATGCTGGTCAATAACGCCGGGACCGGCATTTACGGCCCGTTTGCCGAGAGCAATTTAAAAGAGCAATTGGATGCCTTGCAGCTCAATATCCTGTCGTTAACTGGTCTGACCCACTTGGTCCTTCCGATGATCAAAAGCCGGAAAGGGAAAATATTGAATGTGGCATCCGTGGCGGCATTTCAGCCGGGCCCTTTGATGGCATGTTATTTTGCCAGCAAGGCCTATGTTTTACATTTTTCGGAGGCTTTGGCCAATGAGCTGAAGGACACCGGTGTAACCGTCACGGCGCTATGTCCCGGTCCGACGCGAACCGATTTTCAGACTCGGACCGATACGCAAAATATCCGCGAAGAGTTCATCATGATGGGCGCTTTATCGGTCGCCAAAGCCGGCTACCAGGGTTTTCTGAAGGGGAAAACGGTGGTCGTCCCAGGCCTGATCAACAAGATTCTGGTTTTCCTCGTCCGGTTTTTCCCCGGAGATCTGGTGACCCGCGTCGCCAGGCTTTTTGAGGAAAGAACCCATCCATGATCCAATCCGGTCGTCTTTTGCCCTGTGTCGGATGAAATAGTCCGATCGATATCGAAAGAAGCCATGATCCTCATCCGAGAGGAAAAAAAGAAGACATCGAAAGAATACGGGCTGTCCATCTGAAGGCGTTCGGCCGGCCGCAAGTGAGAATGGCAGCGACAGATGGAACTTAATTTAATGTGTAGGGTTTGGTGACATATCGTGATAAGCTAATGCGAACGGCAAGCTGAGCCATGGGCCAACTGGGCCAACAACGTGGAATAAGGGTTTGCCAAAAAGGACGGCTATGCGGCAGAATTTTCAGAGGGACAAAAGAAGAAAAGAAGAATTGAGGAAGAAAAAACAGGAAGAAAAGCGGAATAAACGTTTGCAGAAAAGAGCACAGGACGCTTTGCCAGGCCAGGAGAGTTCCGGTGTTCCGACAGAGACGGTCGAGCAAAACCCGCCTTCGATCACCTAAGCGGTGCATACCTGTAGGCCAGAACTAAAGACTTGGGAAATCGCCCTGTCAGAGAAGTGATTATGTCAGTGTGCCAAAAAAAATGATGCGGAAAAGAGCGGTATGATTCAGACGAAAATTGTTCAAGGAAATTTGCTTTATCACGCGGCGCATGGGTTATGCCGTGTGAAACAATTGACGCGGCAAATCGAGGCCGGCAAAGAAGTCCTGTTTTATGCTTTGGAGCCGAGCTCCGCGAATAAGACGAAAGTGCGTTTTATTATTCCCGCCGTCAATGTGCAGGCCTCCGGCTTTCATTCGCTCGTTTCCACCATGGAGGCCAAAGGGATCCTGAAATATTTAGGAGACGGCAATAGCGCTCCGCTTGCGGAGGGCTCTGAATACGAAGCCTCCTATCTCGCCAAGGAGATCTTTTCCTTTTCGCGGGTAGACAGGACAGTCAAGGATTTGAAGAACCGCCGGCGCATGGAGCGTTCCGTCCATGGGCTCGTCGGAGAACTTGCGGTCGTGTTGAAAATGACCTTGAATGAAACGGTGCGGATTATCCGGAAAAACCTTGGGGATGCATCCAAAATCAACCCTTTGGTGATGTCCGCGCTGGATCATGCTGTGGAGAATTAGGAATCTGAGTTTACTATTTAGTTAACACAACAAAGGAGGAGAATATGGGTTTTAGACCAGGTGGAGATTTCGGTGGGCGTCCGAGGGAAATGCACAAGGCGACTTGCGCGGATTGCAAAAAAGAGTGCGAGGTTCCTTTTAAGCCGAGTGGCGATCGTCCCGTTTATTGCAAAGATTGTTTTTCAAAGCGTAAAGACGGCGGCCGTTAAAAGAAACATCGGCCCGCGGAAAGATTGCGGGCCGGAAGTTCCTGAAACAGGATTTTGGGGATTCCCCAATCCCTGAGGTAGCGAACTCCTCGTCCCACGGAATTTTCTTCAATTGCGAAAGATGTCCACGAAGGGGATCGTTTGACGTGGGCTTTGGTTCTCCGGCTGCGCTCAGCTTCCTGAACGTAGCCGGAGCGCCTCACTCCGTGCTACGCTTTTTATCTGGATTTTTCCTGCCCTTGAATTAAAATCAGCATGTTTGCCGGACGTGTAAGGTGTGTTGATTTGATCCTAAGTCCCAATGCCCTTAACGGTTGATCGATCTGGAGAATAGGACATGAACATCGGATATTATTTGACGCACCGCTTTGCGATTTTTGCTTTAAATGTTGTTCTCGCCGTTATTACTTTCGTGACACTCTGGGATGCCTCCCTCCTCCTGAGTGATTTGATTGAGAATAGCGCGGTAATTGAGAACTTGTTGGAAGGCGTTGCGACCATTTTTGTTGCCTACGGTGTCGCACTGGAAGAACGGGATACCCTCATGAAGGTTTTTAAACTGTATCCCCGGTTGGAAAGCGTCAGGCAGGAGGCCACGGACAAGCTGTGTCACTTTTACGGTCTTTCCTACCTGCTGATCGGACTTTTTATGGAAGTGACGATTGAACTCGTGAAGCTGCCTTACCGGATTTTGAACGATGCCAAAACGGAGAATGTTATTTTTTTTATCGGCTTTCTTTTCTGTCTTATCGCCATCACCCTTTTCGTCAAAAATAATTATCTCCTGCTCAAATTACCGCACCAGAAAACGGCGGAATGATAAAAAAGCGTGACCGGCAGTCGGCCCCTTTCGAAGGCAGAGTGATGATGAGGTCCCTAAAATCAGCCGCAACGGAAATGATGCCCCCGGAAATTTTTCGTGTGCTAAACGGCATGATTTATTTCGGTTTTAAATATCAATGTCCTATTTGCGGGTGGAGATTTCGAACGATGCGTCCCGCCGGGCATCCGGCCCGCCTGAATGCCCTGTGTCCTTTTTGCGGTTCTTTAGAGCGGCACCGTTTGCTGTGGTTGTATCTCCGCAACCAAACCGATTTTTTTGACCGTCCCCACAAAGTTTTGCATTTTGCCCCCGAACCTGTTTTCCAAAAGATTTTCAAGGACATGCCGAATCTGAGATATACCAGCGCTGATCTTTCTTCGGAAATCGCAATGGTCAAGATGGACATCACCCATATTCCGGAGGAAAACGGTGCGTATGATGTCATTTTATGCACGCATGTTTTGGAGCATATCCCGGATGATCGCAAAGCGATGAACGAATTGTATCGGGTGTTAAAACCCGGGGGGTGGGCGATCCTGCAAGTTCCTATATTGTGTGGAAAAACATTCGAAGACGAGAAGGTCGTTTTGCCGGAGGAGCGGGCGCGTATTTTTGGCCAAAAGGACCATGTGAGAAAGTACGGCATTGATTATAAAGATCGCTTGGAAGGAGTTGGATTCAAAGTTAAGGTCGATGACTACATCAAAAACTTGGGTGAAAACAAGATTCGCGAATACGCTCTCATGTCCGGTGAAGCAATCTATTTTTGTAAGAAATAGCCTGTCCGAGCTGGTGTTCAAAAAGGATGGGCCGATTCGTGTTATTGACCAAAACAAAAAAGCCGGCTAGGTTGGGGGGGGGAATTGACCCTAGAATCGGTTGCTCAGAGAAAAACATGGGTTTTACGTGGAGGGCATTTTATGCGCAAAGGGGTGGAGGGATTCGCCATGGAAGAAAGAGCAGGGTTGTTTGTTTTAACGATCCTTTTTGTGTTGAGTTGTTATTCCGGGGCTGTGCTGGCTGAAACAACCGGTCCGGCCGGTGTGACGGTGCAAATCAAAGAGGTCAGCGAGAAACCGGCAGAAGGTTTCACTCCGCTGGTATTGAAAAACCGCACCACGCATACTGAAGACACGCTTTACGTCTCAAACACGGACGTGATCGCGATATCGGATATTAAAAAGCTCAAGGTGCGGTCCATTCAATCTCAAGATGACGCCGTCTGGGCGGTTTTGGACGAAGCGCAAAGAAAGGCGTTGGCTGTTTATACCGCCAATCATCTGGGAAAATATCGGGACGGTGAACTTAGCGGTCCAAGGCTGGGCATTGTGATCAACGGCGAGCTTCGTGATGCACCCACTATTTTAGTGGTGATCGATAGCCCCGCGCTTTTACTCGGCCCGAATTTTACGGGTGACGAAATTAAAAGGATTAAAGCCGAGACAGCCGAAACAAAAGAAAGATAGAATCCGCTCCGTTTTGGTACTCCCCATGTCGCTGTATGGCATTCATCCGATAAATTAAATCCAATGCCGCCGTGTCTTTACGTATAACCTTCCAGATAACTTCCGAAGGTATCTGCCCAAATCACGGGTAGACAAAAATCAAAAAAAGGCGGTCCACGCCAATTTACGGATTTCAACGCGGGACGGATAGTCATTGCACAAGCATTGATTGCCTCAGGTCTGGGGGGCCGATCGTGAGACAAGCGCGGATAGCGTTCTCGATACGAGAGAGACGTAGTGGGATAAAGTCAATCAAAAGTGAGCCGCTGCTATTCTCATCTGACTCTTCCGAGTTTACGCTATAAGTGGTTTCAAGGTGAAGTGCGTGTGAGGTCAAACGTTGTGTGTTGGGGCGAAGGCAACGAGGGAGGAGACCGATGGCCCGGGATAATTATAATTTTGTGATCGTCGGCGGTGGGCTTGCCGGAGATTCCGCCATCGAGGGGATCCGGGAGATGAACACTGCCGGATCGATTCTCCTTATCAGCAAGGAAGATTCTTTGCCCTATGACCGGCCGCCCTTGACCAAAAAACTGTGGTTTGGCAAAAAACATGTGGACGATATATTCCTCCACGATCTTGCCTTTTACTATGCGCATCACCTCGATTTAAAGCTCGGCATCACAGCGATGCGTATCGATCCTTCCCGGAAGATCGTCGCGGACAATACCGGTAATGCCTACCATTACGATAAGCTTCTTCTGGCGACAGGCGGAGAGCCACGTCGCCTGACAATACCCGGCGGCGCTTTGGACGGAATCTGCTATTACCGCACTCTCGATGATTACGAAGCGACCCGTACCCGGGCCGCACACGGGAAGTCTGCGGTGATCATCGGCGGCGGGTTTATCGGTTCCGAAATGGCGGCGGCGCTGTGTGTCAACGGACTTGAGGTTACCATGATTTTCCCGGAGGATTCCCTTTGCCAATTGGTTTTTCCTGCAACTTTGTCCCTGGCGGTTCAAGCGCACTTCATTGAAAGAGGCGTCCGGATCCTTGCCGGTGACAAGCCCGCGTTGTTCTCGCGCCAGGGGCAAAGGTTTTTGACGAGAACGGAAAAAGGCGTGGAAATCACCTCGGACATTGTCATTGCCGGGATCGGGATTCAGCCTGAAACCGCACTCGCCGCGACTGCGCAGTTGGAAATCAAGAATGGTATCGTGGTCAACGAATACCTTCAGACTTCGAATTCCGACATCTACGCTGCGGGGGACAACGCCTTCTTTCCGTCGAAGGCCCTCGGAAAACGGGTGCGCATGGAGCATTGGGACAATGCCCTGAATCAGGGCAAACAGGCGGGGAGAAACATGGCGGGCGCGGCGAAGCCGTATGACTATTTGCCTTACTTTTTCTCCGATCTTTTCGAATTCGGGTATGAAGCGGTGGGCGAGGTTGACGCCAGACTCAAAACGGTAACGGATTGGCAAGAGGAAAACCGCAAGGGTGTTATTTACTATTTGATCGAAGACCGTATCCGCGGAGTGATGCTGTGCAATGTCTGGGGAAAGCTCGACATGGCCCGCGAACTCATCCTGAAAAACGCTTCGATTTCCGAAGCGCAGCTGTGCGGAACTATCCGGTAGATAAAATCCCGCTCTATGGCCCAAGGCATTGGCTGAGCGGGAACTTAGCACTTCCGGAAAGGATACGGGATTTAGAAAGGCAGGCGCAGCGATGAATAGCACGAATGTTTCCCACACGGAATTGGCGGCAAGAAAGTGCGGACCTTGTTCGGGCAGTACGCGTCCGAAGAGCGAAACCGAGATCCTGGAGCATTTGAAGGAGCTTCCGGGGTGGCGGTATGAAAACGGGGAGATCGTCAAGACTTTTACCTTTAAAAATTACGCCGAAACGGTTTCGTTCGTGAATGCCGTGGTTTGGATCGCCGTCCATGAAGACCATCATCCCCGGATCGAGTTCGGTTACAAGACCTGCAGCGTCCGTTATTCGACGCACGCGATCGGCGGACTTTCGGACAATGATTTTATCTGTGCCGCCAAGATCAACCGTCTTTTATAGACAAAAGCCGCGCTGAGACAGTTCGGCGGCGCGGATAAAAACCAAAGAGGAGATATCCGATGAAAAAATTATTGCATATCATTGCGACACCGCGCGAGGACGAGTCGCAAACCTTAAGGGTGTCCAATGCTTTTCTGGAGGCATTCACCCCGGCGCATCATGACTGGACCCTGGAAGAGTTGCATCTCTTTAAAGAAGCCCTCCCGCCCCTGACCATAGAAAGGGTGGACGGAAAATATGTGCTCCTCAGCGGCAAAGACCTGCCTGGAAATTTAAAGGAGGCCTGGGACGACATTATCGGGCATATCAATAAATTTCTTTCGGCAGACGGATATCTGATCACCGCGCCGATGTGGAATTTCAGCATTCCGTATGTCCTCAAGCATTATCTCGATATTATCGTGCAGCCGAAATATCTGTTTCGCTACACCGCGAACGGTGTCGAGGGTCTTGTGAAAAACCGGAAAATGGTCATTGTGACCAGCCGCGGCGGTGATTATCGTTCGGCGGAGACACGGGCCTTTGATCATCAGGAACCTTATTTGAAAACAATCTTTACTTTTGTCGGGGTCGAGGACATTGCCTTCGTGAACAGCCAGCCGATGGATGCGTCAGGTCCTCAGGTGCGGGACCAAAAGATAGAAACGGCCTGTGCCCTGGCAAGAAGTTTGGGCGAGAAATTCTGATCCGGTTTGTGTCCGGCATTTCCATCACGGATCTCAAAGGAGCTTCAGTGCCGCGAGACCTGCCGGTAGGCAATGACCATATCCTGGTGTCCTTCGATCAAGATGACCGTGCGCATGATAGCCACGAAGACGCCCGCTCCCGCCAAAATTCATCCGGCCGAAATCTATCGGGATCATAAGGTTTTTGTTTGATAACTTTCTCCGGAAAGTGTAGCCTGTTCTCCACCGAAGCAGAGAAACCCATTGCTGTCCGCTCCACAAAAGGTCTGATGAAAAACGGATTGATCAAAATTCAAGAGCAAGCGTTGCGTCTCGTTCCCTTCAGCAGTTTTTCGATTATCGGAGATCCGGGTTGTGACGGGTTGGGGGCGGCGACGATGAGTATTTTTGCCAGGGCCTTGCATGCAAGGCCGGTCGATTTCAGTATTATCGTCGGGGACCTTGTTCCGCTCGGATCGAAGCCGTTGTACGAAAACGTCAGCGAGTTTATCGAGATGCTCGCCCCCAATCCGGTGTTTGCCATTTGCGGCAATCACGATACGGAATATTTTGATTCCTATTTCGGCAGGCGAAATTACGTTTTGTTTAATGATGATATTTTATTTATTATCCTGGACAATTCGAAAAGGGAGTTCAGCTTCGAAGCCTTGGAGCTCTGCCGCCATGCCCTCGCGACATATCCGAATGAGAATGTCGTCATCCTGTTTCATATCCCGCCGCCGAACTCATTTACGCGCAACAGTCTTTCCCGTGAGCAATGGGAGCCTTTCCGCGAAATCTACACTCCTCACCGGCAGAGGATCCGCTATTTGATTTGCGGCCACGTGCATTCCTATTTCGAGGATGCCATCGACGATATTCCGATCATTGTGTCGGGCGGGGGCGGTGCGAGGATCGAAGCGGTCGACAAGCAGGTTGATGAGAAGAAGGCCCGGTATCATATCGTCCGTTTTGAATTCGATCACTCAAAACGGTTGTCGCACGCGACCATCGGTCTTGAAGACCAGGCTTATCAGACTGAACTTGCCGATGCGACTCTGGCGCAATATTTGCAGCAAGCCTATCAAAATGAAATGGCCGCTCATTTTAAATACCGCCTGTTTGCGGAACAGGCGAAGGACAAGGGGCTCGCGGGGCTTGCCAAGCTGTTCTCGGCGCTTTCCGAATCGGAGTTTTACCACGCAAAAAATCATTATTATGTTTTGGGTCAAAAGGGATCGGTCGGGAGCAACCTTGAGGACAGTCTTCGAAACGAGACCTACGAAGTTGAAACCCTGTACCCGCAGACTATGCAATATGCCCGGGAGAAGCGGCACGGCCTGGCCAAGTACGCGTTTCTGGATGCGCTCGAGGCGGAAAAAGTCCACAAAAAATTATTGGAAGACGCCCGGGCAAATTACCTGCAGCAGAAAGACATTCCTCCGGCGGAGTACTACACCTGCAGTTCGTGCGGCTATACGATCAAGGCCGATCAGAAACCGTCGTATTGTCCGATTTGCGGCGCGCCCCAGGATAAAATCCTGCTCGTGAAGTAAGCCCGGGATGATGGCTCATCCTGCATTGCAATATTCGAAAGGGAAATTGAAGAAAGAAGGTTTTTGAGTTGTCCACGATTTGGCCGGGTGCCTCAGATATGAAACAACCGAAGAACATGAATCCGCGTTGCCGGAATTTTATCTTGGTGGTTTTTATTCTGTCCGCGATGCTTTCGAATGGGATGCCTCTCGATGCGGCCCAGGTCGGGATCAAATACAACCGCTCGAAATGGGAGTACCCCAAGCCGGCCCTCTCGGATTTCAAAAGGTTTTCGGAGGACCGTATCCGTACGGTCATGATTTGCCTGCCGTGGGGGCAGTGGGAGCCGGCGGAGGGGAAGGTGGACGAATACTTTATTTCAAAGCGCCTGGCGCCGGTGCTCAGGTTTTGTGAGAAACATAAAATATCCGTCATTCTTTCGAACCATTGTTCTTACTGGAGCGCCAAGGGCAACTGGAGCATGCCGGACTGGCTGCTGCAAAAGCCCGGTTTTGAATCGGCCACCTCGGCCTTGACCGTTGCTTCGATTCGCGCGCATCAGATTTCATTCCTGAATCGCTGGATCGATGCCACTCGATCGTATCCGTGCATTGCCGGATACAACATCCTCAATGAACCGGTTTCGGCCACAAAACGTTATTTCAAATTCGCGCGCGGGGAGTTCGATCAGCGCTGGGAAGGCACCTATGAAATCGTCAAGGCCGTCTGGGAGCACTTGCGGGAAATCCGCGCTCCGCAATTCTTGATCATCGGCAACGCCAGCTGCGATGTCGGCTTTGAACGTTACATGTGGGAGAACACCGGTAAGATGGATTTGACGGTGCTTTGGAATAATTATCTGGATCCGGTCGCGGCCCAAAATCTGCAAATGCTCATGGCCGCCTGCCCATGGTATCCCGGACGCGCCAAGATCCGTACGGAAGTGGCGTTTAACTTCAAACTCCTGGAGGCCGCGCGCAAAGTCGACTTCGATTATGCCAAAATCAGGACGCAGTGGTCGCCGACCGCGGACCATACGCCGGCGCTTTATGATTATGACGCGGTCTACGATTACGAAGGCCTGGCGACGGCGGCCGTTCCGGACCTCAAGTCGTTTTATGTTTGGCGCGTCGGTTCTTCCAACGGTTCCGCGGACGAATTGCTGCTCTTTGATCATCGGCATGCGGACCGGCCGACACCTTATTATTGGGCCCTGCGTGATTTGGCCTCGGGGATCGATTCTTTCGAGACGCTGGACGCCGCAAGTCTTCCCAAAAACGGGAAAGAGAACCTGGCCCTGGATCCTCAAAAGACGAAACCCGGCATCTCAAAACGCTGGAACGGGTCCGGGACGATCGTCGGGCAAAAAAAGGATATTGCGTGGGGCACCGGCTCGACGATTGCGGCGCGCTTGATTTTAGAGCCCGGACAAAGCATGCTGCATTCGGTGATTCCGGTGCATTGGCGGGATAGCGGCGTTACGGCCGCGGACGGATTGGTTTTTCAGGCCAAACTGATTCAGGGCGGAGAGCTGACGCTTGTGGCCCGGCAGGGCGACAAGGAGTTCCGTTGTCCGGTCCGGATCAAAGCGAAACGCTGGAAGGGGTATCGCGTGAGCTTTAAAGATCTCGGTATTCGGGAGGGAGACATCGGATTCCTCGAACAAGTCGGTTTTGCCAATGAGTCGGACGAAAAGCAGGTCATTTTTCTGGACGATTTTTTAATCCACTGACCCTCGTACGAGAGAGCCGGATTACCGGATTAATATTTCAGAAAAGGGCCGCCCCAAGTTTATAATAGATGCACGTAGCCCAAAGGGGGCAGGCCCCTTTAAGAGGGACGGGGCGAATTTATGCATGAAAACCAGAGGGGGCAGGATATGGATATTCCTAAAATATTTCAAAATGTGATTGAAATCGATTCGGACAAAGTGTGGCAGGCAAAAAATTTAATCGGCGGACGTTGGGTTTGGCCGGCCGGCACAGCTGAGTTTTTCGTCACGAGTCCCGTCGACGGCCATCGGGTCGCGCGTTTGCCGAAGGTTTCACCGGCGGAAATTGCTGAAGCCATCGCTTCGGCCGACACCGCCCAGCCCCGTATCCGGGAGATTGCCGCCATTGAGAGGATCACGCTTTTCGGCCGCGTGCGTGAACTTTTGGGCGAATACAGCGATTTTTTCAAATATCTTCTGCTATGGGAGGCGGGCAAGCCCGCACACGAAGCGCACGGGGAAATCGAGGCAACCAAAGAGCGTCTGCGCATGACCATGCAGGAGGGCAAGAAAATCACCGGCGAATATGTCCCGGGCGATTGGTCGCACGATACCATCGGCAAGATCGGGATCGTCATGCATGAACCCGTCGGCGTGATTGCAGCGATTACCCCTTTTAATTATCCATTGTATATTCCGGCAGCCAAGATTGTCCCCGCGCTCCTGGCCGGGAACACGGTCGTGGCGAAGCCGGCCAGTGCCGTGCCCTTGACGCTGCTTTGTTTTGTGCGATTGCTTGAAGAGGCCGGGTTCCCTCGAGGTTCGATCAATGTGATTACCGGTTCCAGTCAGGTGGGAGATATGCTGGTTGCGGATCCGCGAGTGCATTTGGTGAGCTTTACGGGTTCGACGGAGATCGGCCAGCATATTGCCAAGACGGCGGGTCTTAAGAAGCTTCATCTGGAACTCGGCGGGAAAGGGGTCGCGATCGTTTTGGAAGATTGCGATTTGGATCTTGCCGCCCAGAGATGTGTCGAAGGCTCCTTGAAAAATGCCGGGCAGCGCTGCGATGCCATCAGCTCGGTCCTGGTCGTCGAGAAAGTGGCAGACGCACTCATCGAGCGTATGCAAAAAAACATGCAGCAGTGGCCCGGCGGCGGCCCGCAGGCAAAAGAAACGAAAGTGGGGCCTCTGATCAATGAAGCCGCGGCGGAACGTGTGTTGTCACTGATCGAGGATGCCCGTCAAAAAGGCGCCAAGGTTCTTGCCGGCGGAAAACGGTGCGGTACGTATATTCAGCCGACTTTGCTGGATCATGTTTCGCGTGATGCCAGAATTGCCTCGGAAGAAACTTTCGGACCCGTCGTGTCCGTGATCCGTGTCAAAGACGAGGACGATGCGATGGCCATTGCGGCGCGTCCCCACTATGGTTTGGATTCGTGTGTGTTTACGAACAATTATTACCGCATGTGGAAGCTGGCCAAGCACCTCGAGGTGGGCGGGGTGACCATCAACGATTTACCACGGCACGGTGTGGGCTATTTTCCTTTCGGCGGTGTCCGGAATTCCGGGATCGGCCGGGAAGGGATTGGCTACAGTATCGAGGAGTTGACTCAACTGAAGACGATTGTTTTTAATCTTGAACCGGCGGGACTCGGGAAAAAGCATTTGCCGAACGAATGACCTCACGGTTGCTTAACGCGGCGGGAATGGGGCCATCGTCATGCTTGATTCGGAGAACCTGATCCGGCCTTTGATTCCCGCAAAAACGACGTCGGCTGTCCGTTGCTTGTATGTCTCAAACAACGCTCCCCGTTTTGCTTCCTGTCTTTTGGGATTAAGTCAGCGACGAGGATTGACTAAATTCCCCTTTTTTTTGATTTTCGGTACCCCCTTCTATGCAGAAGCTGCTCCTGTTGGTACTTTGGACTATTGATCGAAAAATATAATGCTAAAATACCTCAGTTTCGACCGGCCCTAGTATCGGCAGGTCGAAACGGATATTTCGAACCGTGTCAGGGAACTGAACTAACATCAAGGAGGAGATAATGACTCGATCATTGTCATTTAAATTTTTGTGTTTGATGCTGACGGTGATTCTGGTATCCGGCTGCAGTAGCACGATTGTTGCCAAGGATTGGAACGGGGTAGGATCCTGCGACGGTAAGGAACTCGGACATTTGAACACCTCGAACATGGCGGTCCATCTGATGCTGGGCAAAAAACCTCTGTGGGGCGACGCAAGTCTGGAGAAAACAGTTTCCGACTTTACGGCTGCCGCCAAAAGCGAAGGGGCTTCCAAGGTCCGTATTGTTCAGTCCAGCAGGACCAATTGGTGGTTTGTGTTTTTCCCATTCAGTTTGCTTTTGACTCCGGTCACAAGCAACGTGGCGGGCGATGCGATTTCGTAAAGACTGTGAGCGTTGTTGAAACCATAAGAGTATTCGAAAAAGGGAAGAATTGTGAGCAACAAAATGAGGCTTTTGGTGATTCTTCTGGTCGGTTTGTCACTGGTTTTCGGCAGCCAACTTGCTTTTGCCAAACAGGGTGGGAATATTCCTTCCGGTTGGGGTAAAGGGGAGAAAAAGGGTTGGGGTGGGAAGAGCACTCCTCCCGGTATGGCGAAGAAAGAGGGGGCGACCGCAAAGAAGAACATGAAAATGAAAATGCAGGGAATGAAGAAAGGTGGAGTGGCCGGGAAAGGGACCGGGACTCAGGCGCAATAAGAGGCGCTTCATAACATTCCTCCTAAATAAGGAAAAGGGCGAAGCCGAGCTAGCGGCTTCGCCCTTTTCAAGACCGAGTGTTGTGTTGATCCGCGTTCCTTGAGGCGGCCGTTGTATGGCAAGTCTCCCATCCGATGATTGCCGACTCGCTGAAAAAAATATGCAGACAAAGAAGCCCAAGAAGGAAAGGAAGAAGAAAAGTATTAAACCAAGCGGGCCTAAGAAAGCGCGGACGATTTTCAGCATCGGGCATTCGATCAGAACGTGGAAAGAATTTATCTCCGTTTTACGGAATCACGAAATTGCGATGGTGGCCGATGTGCGAACCATTCCGCGCTCGCGGCATAATCCCCAGTTTAACCGCGCGATATTGTCTCGAAGACTCCGCGCCGCCGGCCTGCGGTATTGTCATCTGGACGGGTTAGGCGGGTTACGGCATGCCAAAGCCGACTCCGTCAATACGGCGTGGCGCAATGCCTCGTTTCGAGGCTACGCCGATTATATGCAGACACGGGGGTTTGTCAAAAATCTGCAGCCTTTGATACGGATGGCCGGACGCCAACGGGTGGTGATCATGTGTGCCGAGGCCGTACCGTGGCGGTGTCATCGTTCTCTGATCGCGGATGCGTTGTGCGTGCGAAAGTTTGAGGTTCGGCATATCTTGGGAATCAACAGCTTGAAGCGGCATACATTGACCCCTTGGGCCAAAGTCAGGGGTGTCAAGGTCTGGTATCCGTTGAAATAGGTTTTGTGGAAAGAAAAATGAAACAGGACAGATTTTCTTCCGGGAGCTGTTGCGGGTGGTGGAAAGGCGGATGGCTCTTGGCCGTTTTATCCCTTGCTGCCATGGCGCTTGCCTATGCGGAAACAAAACCGGTAAATGATGCATCGCCGGATCAAGTGAGTGAAATTCCGGCGGTTGAGGATTTGATGCGCGAGCACGGCGTGCTCAGAAGGATCCTGCTGAGCGATGAAAAAATGATCGAGCGAATCCATGCGGGCAAGCGTTTTCCGCGCGAAGACCTGCAAAAATCCGCCGGTATTGTTCGACGGTTTATTGAGGATTACCACGAAAAGCTCGAAGAGGAATATCTTTTCCCGAAGCTTGAAAAAGACAGCCGCTATGCCGAATTGGTCAAAAGTTTGCGGGCGCAGCACCAGGCCGGCAGGCAATTGACGGACCGTATCCTGCTTTATGCCGTATCCGCACATTTGAATAATTTCGGTAAAGATCAAAACAATCTCGCGGCCTGCCTTCAGGCGTTTATCCGGATGTATCGTCCGCACGCCGCGCGCGAAGATACGGTGCTCTTTCCGGCCTTGCATGATCTCGTCACGCCCGCCGAGCTCGCCGAGATGAGCGATCGGTTTGAGGAAAGAGAGCAGGCCTTGTTCGGTGCGGATGGATTCAAAAAAATCGTGGATGAGGTTGCGGAGTTAGAACGATCGCTGGATATCTACGAGCTTGATCAGTTTACGCCGCAAACCGAGGATTTAGAACAAAGTTAGGATGATATCGCCTTCCGTTTTAATCTTCGTCTCGATCATCGCCGGTTTTGTAGGTGCCTTAAGCGGTATGGGGGGCGGCATTATTTTGATTCCTGCCTTGACGTTTTTCGGTTTAGATATCAAACAAGCGATTGCCCTCAGCATGATTTCCGTCATTGCTACTTCGAGCGGAGCGGCTTCGGCCTATGCGCGGGACCATCTGACAAATCTGAAGGTCGGAATGTTCCTTGAGATGTTCACCATGATGGGGGCCTTGGCCGGCGCCTCGATTACGGTTGTTTCGGGGCAACGTTTTCTTTTTTTGATATTCGGAATGGTTTTGTTGCTTTCATGGGGGATGTCCCTGGTGCAATATCGAGCGGTGTGGAAACCCGCGTCCCGTCAAGACAGATTTTCACAATGGCTGGAGCTCGAAGGAAAATATTACGATCAGACAGAACACAGAGTCGTTGAATACAAGGCGGTTCGGGCACCGATCGGAGGCGTGCTCATGTTTATCGCTGGCATGATAGCCGGGTTACTGGGGATCGGCGCGGGAGCCGTGAAGGTTTTAATACACGATTTGATCATGAAGCTTCCGCCGAAAGTATCGACGACGACAAGCAATTTAATTATCGGAGTAACGGCTTTGGCCGGTACCGGTGTTTACCTTTCCGCCGGTTTTATTCGTCCGGGGCTTGCCGCGTTGGTTATTCTGGGTGTGGTGATCGGATCCTTTTTGGGGACGCGATTGTTCGTTCGTTTGTCCAATCAGGCCGTACGCTGGTTTTTTCTTGTGGTGCTGTTGGCGCTGGGTGTTCAGATGATTTGGCGGGGAATCCGAGGTGTCGCATGAAAATAAGTCAAACGGCATCCCGTGGCTGGGATATGGATCTTTGGGTAAGCGGCATTTTGAGGATAGGTTTGAGCTTGAGTTTGACTTTTATCACCTGCGGCTTGGTATGGAAATGGCATGAAGTCGGAGCAATTCGCTTTGATTACAGTTTGCCCAAGACAAGTGTCCTGCAATTTGTTTTGGAAGAATTGCATTTGCTCCTCCGAGGGACTTTCCGGCCACGTTTATTGATCAATCTCGGTATTGCCATTCTCCTGCTGACTCCCTATGTCCGTGTTTTGGTCTCGGTTTTTTATTTTGCGATGGTGGAGCGGAACCGTAAATACACTTTATTTACGCTTTTCGTGTTTCTTACCTTAACCTATAATTTGTTGTTTCGTTAACATGACCTCAAAGTAAAACCCATAACGGGGGTGTTGGGATCAATCCATGAGCGGAATTTTCAAGGCATATGACGTGCGGGGGAAGTATCCGGAAGAAGTGAATGAGACGACCGCCCAAAAAATCGGTGCAGCCTTTGTGCGGTTGCTCTCCCCGAAACGAATGGTCATCGGGCATGACTCACGCTGCTCGTCGCCGGCACTCAGCAAAGCCTTTATTGCCGGCGCCGCGACCTCGGAAGTTGTGATTGCGGATGTGGGATTAACGACATCGCCGGCGCTTTACGATGCGATTATTGAAGGTGCGTTTGACGCGGGTGTCATGGTCACGGCATCCCATTTGCCGGCGGAAATGAACGGCTTCAAATTGTGCCGTGAAAAGGCCATCCCGTTGAGCGGAGACGAAGGACTTCCGGCGCTTGAATCTTTGATGGGAACGCTCACCGCCGCGCCTTTGGAGCCACAAGCGATTCGATCGTCTTACGAGCAGGTTGATCGGCGAGAGGCCTATGTCGACAAGCTCAGCCGGTTTGTTCATCGACCGCAATCCTTGAAAATCGTCATCGATGCCGGAAACGGTTCTGCCGGTCCGGAGCTTGCATTATTTCTTAAAAAGTTTCCGATGTGGGATACGGTTACGATGTACATGGAACCGGATGGAAGATTCCCGCACCATGTTGCCAATCCGCTGATTGTTTCAACGACCCGGGATCTCCAATCACGGGTCGTTCAGGAAAAGGCCGCGATCGGAATCGCCTTTGACGGAGATGCCGACCGCTGTGGCTTTATCGATGAAACAGGGGAGAGAATTTCTCAGGACCTGATTACCGCCTTGGTGGCAGAATTTGTTTTGTCCAAAAACCCGGGCGCGACCATCCTTTATGATTTACGATCAAGCCGGGTCGTGCCGGAAACGATCCTGCGTTTGGGCGGACGCCCTTTGCGCTGCAGGGTCGGTCACTCCTTTATCAAAGCAACCATGAGAAAGGAGCAGGCTGCCTTCGCCGGAGAACTGTCGGGGCATTACTATTATCGTGATACCGGATACACGGACAATGCGTTGATGACGATGATCCAGATCCTGAATTTGTTATCCCTTAAAGGAGGATCGATGTCCGGATTGATTGCGCCGCTTAGAAAATACGTTTCGACGGGCGAACTCAATTTCGCGATCAAAGAGAAACAAGCCGTTTTTAAAGTACTGGAAGACCGTTACCCTGATGCCAAGAAAGATTTTTTAGACGGGCTGACGGTAGAATATGACACGTGGTGGTTTAATTTACGGGCATCGAATACGGAACCTGCCATCCGGCTCAATCTGGAAGCGGATAACGAAAAGATCCTGCTTGAAAAGAAGCGAGAGGTAATTGAACTCATTCGCCGTTTCATGAATACCTGATGAAAAGATCGAGATTGGGATCGAATCAAATTCTTGCAATGAAGAAAAAGGCGGTTTAACATTTCAACAAGTGATATCAAACTCAGGTCATGAAGGGCTCCAAGGGTATTGTCCGAAAATGCGTAAGGTCATATTTTGCCTATTGATAGCCGTGGTTGTGTTTCCCTGGGCGGCCCATGCGATCTTTACCCAAAAAGATTTATTGAAGCAACCGGCAGGGGAACTCAATACGACGGAGATCAGCGATAAAGGGCGGCGATTGGCCGAGTTACTGGATACCCTGGATGTCGAACATCATTGGTTAGCGCATCAGAATGTCGATTGGAGGACTGGCGAGCCGGACGGCATTCCGATGATACAGAAAGGTGAATATGCGCATTGCAGCGCTTTTGTCGCAGGCGCGACGGAAAAATTGGGTATTTACATCCTTCGTCCGCCGCAGCACGAACAAAATTTATTGGCCAATGCTCAACATCGATGGCTGATCAAGAGAGGAAAGAAGTTCGGCTGGTTACCGGTGGCAACCTCGATGGAGGCCCAATATCGAGCAAACCAGGGTGATTTGGTGGTGATCAGCTATCAGAATCCTTCCCGGAAAAAACCGGGACATATTGCCATCGTTCGTCCTTGTTCCAAAACTGCTGCCGAGATTCAAGAGGAAGGCCCTCAAATTATTCAGGCAGGGATTGAAAACTTTGGTTCGGCCCCGATGAAAGACGGTTTCAAACATCATCTGGGTGCTTCGAAAAAAGAGCGGATCCTGTTTTTTAGTCACGAAATAAAAATTTAAAATTCTTTTTTCCCGCAACGGGGGGACGTGACAGAATATTTCTAATTTCTTGTGTTGAAACGGCGTTTTGTTGGGTATACTTTCAATAAGAGTGGAATGGCTGTTTTGTTCAATGCCCTCTAAACGGTTTTTTAAGAATCGCGGTGAGGTTGAACCAAGGAGAAAATAAGTGTGGGGTACAGGATATTAATTGTTGATGATGAACCGGATGTTGTCAAGTTGACAACATTGAGGCTGGAAAGAAGCGGCTATGATATCTCGATCGCCACCGATGGCGATATGGCCGTTCTGGTTGCGAAACAAGTTGTGCCGGATCTTATCCTTCTGGACATTCGATTGCCGAAGCTCAACGGCTATGAGGTCTTCCGCAGGATTCGCGAGGATCCGCAGCTTGCCAAAATCCCGATTATTTTTGCGACCGCGGACGACAGCGGCGAAGTTCCGGAAAATGTCCAACGCCTCGGGGCCGAGGGGTACCTCATCAAACCCTTTGAGACCGCGGTACTCGTTAAAAAAATTAAACAATTTCTGCCTTAAAATCAAAACAATCTTCGAGAAGCATATGGGAAGATTCCATCCCTGAACCGTCAGGGTCTTACTTCTCCGGTACCGTCAGCAGCGGCCCTTCGTTTAGCTCCTGCCAGATATTCAAATAACCGTTGATGCCATGGCACACGGCATCGGTGCGCACGCTTTCTTCATGGGGATTGCGGATCAGTCCGCCGATGGCTTTGGCAGGGGTTTTGAGGAAAAACATATTTTTTTCCGAGTAAGTGTTCTGAATCAGCCAGCGGATGAGGCGCAGTAGAGCATTCTTGAATGCTTCGAGGTCCTTCTTTTTTTCTTCACGGCCTAGGGCGTAGACCTCTCCGAGCACTTCGCCGATCCAACCGTTACCGCTCGTGGCCTCGGTGCCTTTGAACCGTCCGAAATTGACAAGGTCGTCCGGGTTCCGGTACTGCCTTTTCAGCAGGACGCGGGCTGATTTAAATAGCGTATGGCCGGCGGCGGCGTCTCTCTTGATTTTGTAAAAATCAAGGAGGGACATGACGACCCAACTCGTCGGCACGGGATCTTCCGGGTAGCGGTAATCGTCTTTCATGAAATATTTTTGCGCGCGCGCTCTCTTGATCGTGAGGCGCGCGATCATTTCGGCAGCGGTATAATATCGCGGGTCCAAAGTTGTGCGATAGAGCCGGGACAATGCCGAGAGGACCTGGCCCGTATAAAGACAGGAATAACGTTTGTCGTATACCCACTGGCCGTTATGGTCTTTGACCTGATTGATCACGCTTCCGTCGGGATTGAGCATGGTCAGTAACCAGTCACCGGCCGAACGGGCGGCCTCGAGATATCTGGGGTCCTGGTTTCTCCGGTAGAGTTCCAGCAAGGTGAAGATGGCCTTGGAGGTCGTGCCGACGACAAACTTGTTCTGCTTTGTTTGGCTGTCCAAATAATAAGCATAGTAAAAAGCGCCGTGCGTTGCCTGGTCTTGACATTGCATCGAAAGCAGGAATTCCGCAATCCGGGGCGTGACCCCGGCAATCGCTTTGTCGGAATCGACATCGGAAATTTTCAAGAGCGTCAACAGGCTTGAAGCAGAATAAATGGTGCGGAGCCTGTTTCCAAAGTCATCGCGGAGGACATCGTATTTCTTATAAAAGCCGTGTTTCTCGGGATGCATCACCCGCAACAAATATTGTTTGCCGGCTTCAATTTGCCGGAAAATCAAAGCCTTGTCGAGGACACGGACAGCCGTGACATTTCCGGCGAGTTCCTCGGCCTTACCGTGCCATTCGATGAGGGCGATCGGCCGGTGCTTGGGCGATGTGACCGAGATGAGAAACCGCGAGTCTTGGAGGTCAAGGCCTTCGGTGCTTGCGGGCATGGCCGCCTTTGCCGCTTTTTCCAACGCAGAAGAAAAGAGAGGATCCGCTGCTTGGCCTTTCCCTCGGATTTCCCCCTGGCGATAAAGGGTGACGTCCGCTGCCCAAGGGCCGTGATGATTTAAAGGTTTCATCCAAGAAGGGATCTCCTGTACCGGCAAACCTGTTTCAGCCAATTGACGGACGAATCGGAGTGTTTGCTGGCGAAGCTCATCGGGTATTTCTTGAGCTCCGATCGCCGCCGCAGAAAAGAAACGGCATTCCGCCACCATCATGAGCACAAGCGCCCCGCATAGGGGGGCCAGAAATAAGGCGCCGCATGGATTCCTCTTTTTCATCTCAAAACCCGCCCGTTTCGTTGTCCTATGCCGTGGTTTGTCTGCTTTTGATCCTTGATGCTCGTCTTCGACCGAAGGGAATTTAGAACAGATTATCCCCAAAGCACATGTCCGTCAAGAAAACGGTTTGTGCTTGTGGCTGTTTAACATCTCGCCTTTTAGGCAATTTGAGGTTATACTGGTTCCATGACGCCATTATCAACACCATCCGCTCCGGTGACTTTCTACGGGTTGGGCATTGCGCCGCATTTGCTTGATGTCTTGAGCCGTCTGAAATTTAACGTTCCGACGCCGATTCAACACAAAGCCATCCCGATTGCCCTGGAAGGGCAGGATGTGATCGGCATTGCGCAAACCGGTACCGGGAAAACGATGGCTTTCGGTATTCCCATGATCCAGCGGCTTGCGCAAAAATCGGGCCGTGGGTTGATCCTTGTGCCGACACGTGAACTGGCTGCCCAGGTCCATCAAGCTTTGCGGAAGATTGAACACACGATGAAGTTTGCGGTTCTTATCGGCGGGGATTCGATGCACCGTCAAATTCAGGAGCTTCACCAGCATCCGCGTATTTTGATTGCTACACCGGGACGTTTGCTGGACCACATGAACCAGCGGACGGTGACACTGAATGATATATCCATCCTGGTACTTGACGAAGCCGACCGGATGCTCGACATGGGATTTGCGCCGCAAATCCATAAAATTCTCCGCATGGTCCCGCGGGACCGGCAGACCATGCTCTTTTCGGCCACTATGCCCGAGACCATTTTGACGCTCGCGGCTTCGCAAATGAAACTCCCGGTTCATGTGGAGATTGCGAAATCCGGTACCGTTGCGGACCGGATTACACAAGAGTTGTTCATCGTGAAGTCGGAAGCCAAGAAAAAACTTCTCGGCAAGTTGCTTTCCCAATATCACGGGACGATCCTTCTTTTTTCGAGGACCAAGATCGGGGCGAAGAAGATTTCAAAGTTTATCCGCGATCTGGGGCACAATGCTGCGGAGATTCATGCCAACCGCTCTCTGAGTCAGAGACGGGAAGCACTGGAGGGGTTTCGCTCGGGCAAATACCGTGTGCTGGTTGCCACCGACATCGCGGCCCGGGGGATTGACGTGCGCGGGATTGAATTGGTGCTCAATTATGATTTGCCGGACGAGGCGGAAAATTACGTGCATCGCATCGGACGCACCGGGCGGATTGGCAATCAGGGACATGCGATTTCGTTTGCCACACCGGAACAGGGGCGGGATGTCCGGAACATCGAAAAAATTATGCGTGCCGTCCTTCCGATTTCGAAACATCCCGATATGCCGCCGGAAATTTTTATCGACCACGCGCCGCAAAAAGTCGCTTCCTTTGACGGGCGCAAATTTCGCGGCCGCCGCAAATCCCGGGGGTACCTTTCCCCCGATTTTAGAAAACGCGGTCATCGCTAAGCCCTCTTCGTTCCGCTCGTTTCTTGCCGGTGGGCCCC
>JAQTOZ010000007.1 GCA_028713205.1 Candidatus Omnitrophota bacterium | reverse complement strand
TCTATATGCCTCGCCGCCCGTCCCATGGTCTGTATCAGGGCTTCCCGGGAACGCAGGTAAGAATTCGGGCCAACGTGTCTTTTCCATAAGGGCCGCTATTATAATGGGAAGGGCCCACCGTGCAAAGAAGAAAAATCATTCTGAAAAATAATTCCGTGCAATGCCCCGGCCCCGTTATTGAATGCTGACCTTCTGACTCAGGCCTGCGCCGGATACTTTTGGGACCACGATGGTTAAGACGCCGTTCTTGTAGTCAGCTTTGATATTTGCGTCATCGACGGGACCGGGCAGTGTCAGAGACCTCGTAAAGGATCCGTAACTTCTTTCCTGCCGGTAATACCCATTTTGCGCGTCTCCCTGGGTGCTTTCAGATTCGCGGAGGCCTTCGATCGTCAAAACCTGGCCCCGGACCGTGACGCTGATCTTGTCTTTTTCAAGTCCGGGGATGTCCCCGCGGACGACATAGGCTTTGTCGGTTTCCTGGAGATCGATCGCCGGCGAAAAATTTCCAAAGGCTTCTATATCGAGCGTTTGAGTTGATGGGGCATAACTCATCGCATCGTTAAAAAGACGATTCATGCGGGACATCATGGCGTGGAACTCTTCGAAAGGGGTGTCCAGGCCTTCATCGTCATAAGTTCCAGCAGATATCGCGTGATGTGAGCCCCTCCTCATCGCGGTGCGGGAACCGGTATGGGGTAAAACATTTTCCAAGCTCGCCGGTTGCCCTGACGGCGGTGTCTTTTGGTGTCTGCCAAGCAAAAGGCCTGTTTCAAAGACGAGAGCCAGTCCCAAAATCGCGATGACAAAAAAAGGCCAATTCGGCCTTTGATTTTGCTGGTGTCTTTCTTCCATAGAAACTCCTTCGGTTTTTGGGGTTGTGATTTTGAATGTATCAGTTCTAAAAAAGACGCCGATGATGACAAAAATATTTTAATCAAATCGGTCTAATTTTCAAGGCTTTGATTGTCGGTTTCCGGACTGCCTTTGCGGTGCCATCCTGCCATGTATTTTTGTTGAATCTCCTATGGAAAATGGGTAGCATCACTGTGCAAATCATTCCGGATTTTAAGAGGAGGGGATTGAAGATGAAGAAGTCTTTGGGTGCCAAACCTTTGGTGTATCCGACCCCTGTTTTTATCGTAGGTTCCTACGACCAGGATCAAAAACCGAATGCGATGAGCGTGGCGTGGGGTGGCATTGTTTGTTCCCAGCCGCCTTGTGTGTCCATCTCGTTGCGCAAGGCGACTTACAGCTACGGAAATATTATGACGCGCAAGGCCTTCACGGTGAGTATCCCTTCGGAACAACATATCCGGGAAGCGGATTATTTTGGGATCGCGTCGGGACGGAATGAAAATAAATTTGAAGTTGCGAAGCTGACCGCGGTCAAAAGCAGCCTTGTCGATGCTCCGTACGTTCAAGAATTTCCTCTGGTGCTTGAATGCCGGGTGATTCATGTCCTTGAAATCGGATTGCATACGTTATTCGTCGGTGAGATCCTGGATGTGAAAGCCGATGCGGAAGTCCTCAATCAAAAGGGGATGCCGGAGATTGAAAAAGTAAAGCCTTGTCTTTTTGCCCCCGAAAGTTGGAGCTATTACGGTATCGGACGGAATCTTGGGCAGGCCTTCTCAATCGGGAAAAAGCTGTGACGCGCATGAAAAGTGGTGCCATTCTCTTACCGCAAGAGGACCAAAATGGGTGAGAAAAAAAAGATCCTGTTTGTTGCTTCGGAGGCCGTCCCTTTTTGTAAGAGCGGCGGTTTGGCGGATGTTTGCGGGGCCCTGCCGAAGGCGTTGGAAAAATTAGGCCATGATGTCCGCCTCGTATTGCCGCGTTATTGGGTGATCGGCCGGGAACAACATCAGCTGAAAACGGCCCTCGGGTCGATGGGTGTGCCGATGGGGACCGGGACGGTGTGGTGCAGTGTTCTCGAAGGGAAAAGTAACGGTGTCACTTGCTATTTTGTCGAACATGAGGGTTATTTCGGGCGTGCCGGGTTGTATGATGACGGTAAGTGGTCTTATCTGGATAATGCCGAGCGGTTCGGTTTCTTTTCGAAGTCGGCCATACAGATCTGCAAAGATTTGAATTTCCAGCCGGATATTATCCATTGCCATGACTGGCAGACGTCGTTGACTGCGGCTTATTTGAAAATTCATGAGTTGCATCATCCGTTTTTTGCCCGGACCGCGAGTGTGTTTACGATCCATAACATTGCTTATCAAGGGACTTTTCCGATCAATGCTTACGACTATCTGGGGCTCGGGTATGAGCATTATACCGAAGCGAAGTTCGAAAACTATGGCGGCATCAATATGATGAAAGGCACCATCTTTTTTGCGGACGTCATCAATACGGTAAGTCCTTCCTATGCGCGGGAAATTTTATCGGAGCCCGGCGCCAACGGTCTTTCGCCCTATCTCGAAAGACGGCGAGAGGATGTGCATGGAATCTTGAACGGCGTCGACTATGATCATTGGGACCCCGGGACGGATGACCTGATTCCCGCTCATTATTCGGTCCGTGACATGTCGGGGAAGAACCGATGCAAGGAAGCGCTTCAAAAAGAATTTCTCCTGGAGCCAGCGGAGAGGGGCCCCGTGATTGGAATTACGACGAGATTTGCCCATCAAAAGGGATTCCATCTCGTCGCTCCGATCATCAAAGATGTCGTCAGGAACATGGCCGTCCAGTTTGCCATCATCGGGAGCGGCGAGAAGGGGCTTGAGGATTTTTTCGGCGGATTACCGGCCGAATTTCCCGGAAAAGTCGGAGCGTGGATCGGATACAACAATCATAAAGCCCATTTGATTGAGGCCGGGTGCGATTTTTTTCTCATGCCGTCGCTTTATGAACCCTGTGGCCTGAATCAAATTTATAGTATGAAGTACGGGACGTTGCCGATCGTGCGGGAAACGGGCGGTATCCGGGATACCGTTGAGCAGTATCACGAAGGAGACGGGACGGGGACGGGTTTCTGCTTCCATGCGGCAGAACCGCATGCGATTTACAATACGATCGGCTGGGCTGTCAGTACTTATTACGATCGTCCGCAGCATTTCACCGCAATGCGAAAGCGAGCGATGCAGAAAAATTTTTCCTGGCTCGATGCTGCCCAAAAATACGAGGAGCTTTACGAAAGGGCCCTTGATCGGCGTGCGCAATGGCACGCGTGACTTTACGGCAATTCTGTGCTCCCTCCGAATCCGTCAGGGCCTCAGGGATTTTTTTAGTTCCTTGATGGTGTTGAGGCAATTCTGCATGGCCGCGTAGGCGTTTTGAACATCGTCTTTGTTTGCGTATTGAGGACCCACCGCCACATAAATCTGATAAGAATTTTCATAGAGTTGACCGGCGCGGGCATAAAGTTCCAACGCGGCTTTTACTTTGGGGGGAGTCGTTTGCCCTTGTATCAGATTCAGGGCTTCTGCGGCAACCAGTGACGCGCTTTTGACTTGACTGTCGGCCTTGGCTTTTAATTCTTCCGGTGCTTGTACGGCCCCTGAGGCTGTTTGAACGAAGATCATCATGGGGATCAATAACGGAGTGAGTATTTTTAAAAACCTCATGGACTTTTCCTCATTTTCTGGTCAGCCAATGTGCCATCGGCGTGAACCGGTTATTGGACCTTAAAAATCAGCGCATGCGGATCCCGGTAAACCTCCCGGATATGGTCACCCAATTGTCTTGTGATATTTGAAAGGAAAGGGCTCGGTATTTTGATCAAGATGTAATCAAGTTTCAGACACGTCAGTTTCTCTTTGAGAGTGGTCGCACCCGGTAGCTTGTATCCGTCCAGGGATGCGATCAGGAGATGATAGTAAAAGTTGAAACGGAGATGATTCTCCGGATATTTAGGGCCGCCGGATAGAGTATCGCCCAGCGGATTGATGTAAGTTTTTAAATTTGTGTAAAGAGGCAAAAAATCTATTCGCAATTCGGAAGGGGGCACGGTCAAGACGACCTCATTGCGCGAAGCGTTTTTGTTCAGCCACTGATAAGCTTGATCGAAAGGGAATGGGTGATGCGCCGCCCCGGGCGGGTAAAAGTATCGTGCGATTCCGCCGAAACCCGATAGGGTCATGGCCAGAATGGTTAAAATGATAAAGAACCGGTTGCGGAAAATCATTCCGATGAGAGGGATGCGCAGATACGCCCAGACCACGAGTGCGATGGAGGGGCACAGCGTTAACAGCAATCTGGAATTATTTTCCATGACGTACTCGCGTTCTTCGATAAAACCATATCGAAAGGGATTAAACCAGTTGTTTGTCAGTATCCAAATTTCGATGAGGATGACTCCCCCAACAATCCAAAACTCTTTTTTTCTGAGTTTGTCCGAATGCAGCCAGGACGAGATCTTTTCAATAAACCATGCGACAAGGCAAGCCATTTCAAGCAAGGTGAAATAATAACGTTTCGGGCCAAATTGCAGATTGGAGGAAAGAAGAATTTGAATGTTTCCAAAGAGCGGTTCTAAAACAAAGAGAAATATGACGAGGCGATCCAACTTTGTGGTTTGACTCTTTGAGAACTTTTGATGGACCAGGGCCATGATGAGGATGATTGCATAGAGTGCCAGGGAAGGCCACTCGATGTAATTCATGTAATTGTTCATCGCATTTTTGACATAAGTCAGTGCCCATATGTTTTGATTCATATTCATCCAGATAAATCCAATGTAAAGCAGGGAAGATAGGACCGTGATTCCAAGGAGGATGCCGAGGTCGTAGACACGCGCGCGGTTCCTGGATACCAAGGCTTGCCATAGGAACTCGAAAAATGTAATGGCGGCACCTGCGACCGCGAGAAAAGGATTGATCCAAATGCATGCTAAAACACTGAATCCGAGCAAAGCCTTTGTCAGCGAAGTTTTCGGTTTCCCGTTCATGGCGTAGGAGATCCAAACGATCAGTGCCCAAATTCCGTCTCCGGGTCTTGAATAACGCAAGACAATGTCGTAGGTCACTCCCCGCAGGAAAAGAAGCGAGAGAAGGAGTATCCCTGAAATGACGGCGCTCGGTCGAAGGGGATATCCCCAGATTTTGTAAAGACAAAGAAAAAGGACCAGCCAGTTCAAAAGCGGCATCCCGATATGGAATACAGGAAAGAAGAAGAGTACGGAAACACCCAAAAGTTTTGCTGCCCACCCGATCAGCGTGGCGGTGGTATAGGGAACGGTTTGGCGCGTTCCCATCGCCTCATAGTAGAAAGGATTCCCTTCGCTATTGGGAGTTTCCGAGGCGCCTTTCGAATAAGCCCAATAGCCGTATTCGTCGATTTGATGAATGATGTATTTCCAGGACCCCGATGCTTTTGCGGCGGTGCCGAAGAAGAGGATATACCCGAGCGAGAAAACAATAAAAGCGCCCGCGATGAATCGCCATAGGCTAAGACGGTTTGCATCGAACGCGGGAGGCGGCTGTATCATGGACTGTTCCCTTTGTTTGCGAGCGTGTTTCCAACGGATCTCTCCTCCATCATTTCTTCGATATTGACCAGCGCGTCCAAGGCCGGGGCGAACCCACCGACCGTAAATAGGGATCGTGCAAGCATTTTGTAAAGCGATAAATTCCGTAGCCCATGCTGCTGTGCCGTGCGGATGGCAAGGACAAGAGCGGGCAGATTATGGAGTTCCAGAAAAGCCTTGATGAGTAATTCATACCCCAGGACATTCGAGGGTTCTTGGACGAGAATCTTGTCTGCCGCAGTGATGGCCTCCGAATAGTTCTTTTGCCGCAAATATTGGTTACCCAGTGCATACCAATTGGCAATTTCGCCATTATTCTCGGGCGAGAGCGCGAAGGCTTGAGGCGCAACAAGGGACATCGTGATCACCAGCGCGATCATCCGTTTCGAGAGGGCTCTCATGGCGTTTTGTCTTTGCCAAAGCTTCCGGTGATTCTCCACAGATCAAATCTCCTGCAATCGATACGCATGACATGCTGTAGCTGGGTGCTTTGTATCCGTCATTTCCTGCTGTATAATATCGGCATTTCCATGACTTTGATGCATTTTGCTATCGATCGTGAATGGATAAAACACACGGCGCAAACCGTTCGGTGATATAATACCGAGCTTTTTGAATGGACCAAAGAGGGAATCCGCAGGTTTATCGCTTTGACGATTCCGATCGAACAACCAGACACGAGTCTAGAATAAAACATATGAATACCTTGAAAAAAGAGCGGTATTTTGCCTATCGTAAGTTTTTCTTTCGAATGTTTGTCCTTATCTTTATCCTTTTGACGCCGATCGTCTTATTTTATTCGCTCGGCTACAAATTCGACCTTAAATCCAAGAAGTTTCTCAAGACCGGTGCGATCGACATCACGTCGCATCCCAAAGATGCCAATGTCTACCTGAACGGCAGGAAAATCGAAAATACGACTCCGTGTGTGATCCGGTTGCTCATGCCCGGTAAATACACGCTCACCCTGGACAAGGACCTTTTCTATGTTTACGAGATGCCGATCGATGTGCGTTCTTCCGCCGTGACGGGCATTGATGTGACGCTTGTGCCGAAGATGAGAAATATCGAAAAGCTGAAATCGGGAATGAACGTCCAAAAATTTTTCGTCATTGAACGGTTGTTCGGCAGGAAGATCATCCTCTTTACGGATCACGGGATCTATGTGTTGGGGGAGAACTTCGGGGATTTGAAGAAAATCGCGACGTTAAGTATGGATGTCGATGATATCCGGACGGTCACGGGTATCCGGGAAGACAAAAATAAATTTGTGTTTTGGAGTGACCGCAAAATATGGCTGGTCAAACTCGGCTGGAACCAAGATCCCGACGATACGGTCGTCAAACAGATTTATGATGCACGCAAGGATGTCCGCGAGGTCTATTTCGGTTTAAAAGAAAAATATCTGATTGTTCTGGACGGCTCGAAAATTATCGCCTTGGATGTGGAAAACCCGAGCGTGATTTTTCCCGTGATGGGCCTGAAAGATAACCAAGCCAAAATGTTCTACGACTCCGGTTCCGAGACGCTGATTGTGCGGGATCGCTCGGTGCCGGAAGACACGTTTTCGATGTTCAAAGTCAATTTTATGGACCTGGTTCATGAAAAAAGCGAATCTTAAACGAATTTTGGAAATCATCCCGGGTGTCATGAGCTGGTCGATTATTTTGTCGTCGATCCTTCTTTTCAAGTTCAATCCCGTGATGGCCGCGATCGCGCTCATTGTTTATTTGATTTACTGGTCATGCCGCTTGTTTTATATGAGCACGCTCCTTTTTATGGCCCACCATCGCATGCTTTCCAAAAAATCCGTGGATTGGTACAAGCTGTGCGAGGCCTCAGAATCCGACAAGTCCTTGGCCCAGATCGTCCACGTCGTCCTGTATACCATCTACAAAGAGCCCGAATCGATTTTAATCGAAAGCCTGAATGCGGTCAAAACCGGGAATTATCCGAAAGAAAACATCATCGTTGTTTTGGCCGGGGAAGAACGCGGCGAAGGCACTCGAGAAAAATTGGAGAATCTGAAAACGAAATTTCAAGGTGATTTTAAAGATATCCTTTTGAGCATTCATCCCAGCGGAATTCAAGGAGAAATACCCTGCAAAGGAGCGAACGCGACCTATGCCGCCAAAAGGGTCAAAACTTATCTTGAACAAAAGACAATCGATTTCGGTAATGTGATCATTTCCTGTTTTGATGCCGATACCTGTCCCGACCGTAATTATTTTTCATGCCTGACCTACCATTTTTTAACCAATCCCAACCGTTACCGTACGGGCTACCAGCCGTTACCGATTTACAGTAATAATATTTTTACGGCGCCGGCGTTCGCGCGTGTGATTGAAATGGGATCCACTTTTTGGCAATTGATCGAGAGTATGAAAGCCAATGCCTTCGTCACGTTTGCCTCTTACGGCATGAGTTTCAAAACCCTTGTGGACGTCGACTACTGGCCCGTCAATCTGGTTTCGGATGATTCGTTGATTTACTGGAAATGTTTCGTGAAATTTAACGGGGATTATACGACCTATTCGCTTGAGGTCCCTGTTTTTATGGATATTGCCGTCGGGAAGAATATCTTGGATACGATTCTTGTTCAGTACAAGCAAAAAAGAAGATGGGCTTGGGGCGTCGAGACCTTTGTGTTTTTGGGGATGCATCTGTGGGGGAATCGATCCATCCCGCTGTCGTTGAAGGTGAAGAAGGTCTTCCAGATATTGGACAATCACATCAATTGGGCAACTTGGGCGATCCTGATCAGCTTCATCACGCCCTTGCTTTTATGCTGGGGCAAATGGGTGCGGCAGGACTCTTTGGTTTTCCTGAATCTGACTTACATCAATTCGACACTCGTCAATTCTTTTACGCTCATTTTGCTTTTGTGCATTTTTATCGGCAAGGAATTTCTTCCGCCGAGGCCTCCCAAAGTTTCCCGGTTTATCTATGTCTCCTTTATTCTGCAATGGTTTCTGACGCCTCTGGTCTCTGCCTTTTTGGGGTCGATTCCTGCACTGGATGCGCAGACGCGTTTGATGATTCAAAAGCCGTTGGTGTTTGACCCTACCCCCAAGCAACGTTTGACGGAAGGACCGGAAGAGAAGGTTCCCGGGAATCTCCGGCGTAAGAAGTAACGACGGCCAAGTCAACCACCACGTAATTTTCACCGAAGTTCGAATCCATTGTCCTTAGGGGGCGGTTCTTTGTGTGCCCGGGGTGGCGTATGCCCCGCGGCGTGTTATCGAATGACGGCCGAAATTCCGTTGAGGATGAACTGAACCGCAATGGCAGAAAGCAAAAGCCCCATCAATCTCGCGGTGATTTTGAGAGCGATGGCGCTTAGATGCGCCGAACGAACCGCGGCGATCCACAGGATGATGAAGGTAAGCAATGAAACGATGAGAATATTTCCGATCAATACGGCTTGATCATAAATCGTATGGGCGCGGTGGCTCAGAAGGATGACCGTCGTGATGGCGCCGGGACCGGCAAGCATGGGGATCGCCAGTGGTGTTACCGCGACATCGTCCTTTTGAATGGCTTCCTTTTTTTCTTCCTGAGTTTCTTTGACGGCCGTGCGCCGCGCCTGGAGCATGTCCAGAGCGATCAGCAAAAGGATGATCCCTCCGGCGATTTCCAGTGCCGGGAGCGTGATGCCGAAGGCGTTGAATATTTGCGAACCGCCGAACATGGAAAGCATTAAAATCGCGAAAGTAATGACGGCGGCTAACTTGGCCATGCGAACCCGTTCTTTGACGGTATTATTTTCCGTCATCGCAAGAAAGACGGGGATGAGGCCGATGGGATCGACGATCACGAACAGGGATGCAAAAGAAAGAATGGCATAATCAAACAAACTAAGCATGGCGATAATCCCTCAAGTGTTTTTCGGGTCAGCGGCGATTTTAGCACAAAATCGGATTGTTTGTAGGGTGAATGTTGTGTTTTGAATATTTTTATTCGGTCGACCGTCAAAGAGACATCCAGATTACCGGAGTGAAACAGAGGGGCTTTCCCGTGTGTGAAAAAATTTCATAACGACTGTGTGGAGCGCAAGATGGGAAAAAACCGGTCCCTGCAGAATTTGGTGCCCGGTGATTGACAGACCCCATAAGTTGCTGTAAGATCATCCATCATTCAAACAGTGAGGTGTAACCCGAAATAATCCCCCGAAAATTTCTGAGATCCAGAAAAGAAGGGGTAGCAGGACGGCAGGATGTCCTGACGTGGAGCAATATTAGAAACCTTTCGGTTTTAAGTCGCAACTCTTCATGAGATGTCGCTTGGAGCTGGAAGGTTTTTTTATTTATGGCCGTAGGGCCAGGAAGCATTGGTCAGTCAGCTTTAAAAATTTTGAGAAAGGAGGTTTAACTCTATGAAGAAAGTTTATCGTCTTTTAGGAGTTCTGTTTCTGGCAGGACTTGTCATCCAGACAGCGGTTTTTGCCAAGACGGACAACAAAGAAATGGTATCTCCGGAAGCAACGAAAAAAGCGATTCAGCAGGCAACAGGAGGAGCGAAAGTCCAGACACCGAGCCAGTTGCCCCCGACTTCTGCGATCCGTGTTCCCAAGCAAATTCCGGCGCAGATGCCTGTGGCAGTACCGCCAATGGTACAGAAACCGGTGGTTGCTCAGCAAGTTCCTGCGGTTCAACCGGTGCAAGCCCCTGAAATTCCAAAGCCGGTTCCCGTGATGCCCAAGGTTGATACTACCAAGAGAATGTAAAGTGAATGAACAAGGAGGATCGGAATGAAGAAGTTAGCATTGTGTTTAGTGATTTTGCTCGTGGCCTTTGCGGTTTTTCAAGGTCCGGCATTTGCAAAACTTGTCAGCGGCAAGGTGAGTGCGGTTGATACGGCGGCCAATGTGATCGAAATTGCCCGGATGAATCCTACGACCAATGCCGAAGAGAAGGTGAAGGTGGGCGTTGATGATAAGACCACCTACGCGGGTGTCGCGAATGTCTCTGAGATCAAAGGCGGCGAGTACGTGATGGTCATGGCGGATCAGGACTCAGCCACGGGGAATTGGAAAGCAAGTTCGGTGAGAGTTTCCAAGATTTAAGTTTCTCTCTCTCTGATCTTTTTGTTCGGTAGGGGACGATAATCGCCTAGTTTCCCGCAAGGGAAAACGGGAGATGCCGGTAGCGGTGAACTTTCTCGAGTGATCGGGGAGTGGGCTATTCTGCGGCCCAAATCGGAAGCTAATCTCGGAGGCGTTGCAGAACCCTTGCTGAATGGCCGATAATATCTTCACGAGAAATAACGATTGTGATCAACCTTCTTATTAAAACCAGCGGGGAATATTCATGATGGTGCAACTCATTCTGTGGACGTCTTTTGCGGTCACCGTGATCGGCTTGTTGGTTTTGGACCTGGTATGGTTCCACAGAAAGGACAAAGAAGTTAGCATCAAGGATGCGTTGATCTGGAGTGTGTTTTGGACGGTCCTCGCGCTGATTTTTAATGTCGTGGTCTATTATTTTTACGGTGCGGGACAGGCCTTGAATTTTTTTACGGGCTATATGCTCGAAAGAACGCTGAGTTTTGACAATCTGTTTGTGTTCTTGCTCGTCTTTACCTATTTTAAAGTTCCCGCGGAATATCATCACAAAATACTTTTTTGGGGGATTTTGGGAGCGCTGGTGATGCGGGCGGTGTTCATTTTGGCGGGGGTCGCCGTTGTTCATCAATTTCGCTGGGTCCTCTACCTTTTCGGGATTCTCCTTGTGTGGTCAGGGATTCAATTTGTGATCGGCAAGGATGAAGAAGTGGACCCTGAAAAAAATCCGGTCCTCCGGCTGTTTAGAAAAATTTTTCCGATTACGGATACTTTTGAGGGCGGAAAATTTTTCATCCGGCGCGATGGCCGGTTATGGGCCACGCCGCTGGTTGCGGTTTTGCTGGTGATTGAAACGAGTGATGTGATTTTTGCGGTCGATTCCATTCCAGCCATTTTCGGGATTACCCTGGATCCGATGATTATTTATACCTCGAATATTTTTGCGATTTTAGGTCTGCGAGCTTTGTATTTTGCGCTAGCGGGCTTGATGAAGATCTTCAAACACTTGAATTATGGGCTTGCGCTCATCTTGGTTTTTATCGGCGTCAAAATGTTGATTGCCGACATTTTTCATATTCCCGTATGGGTCGCGTTGAGCGTGATTATGGGGACTCTGGGAGTGTGCATTTTAACGTCTATTTATTTTGGGTCAAAGAACGAAGATGCCGGCACGAGTTAAAGGTTTGCGCAAAACCGGAATTGATTTGAAAGCCTTCATAAGAAATCTTTAAAAAGTCCCGCCGTCCGGAATGAGATCGCATAAAAGGTTGGGAAAGTTCGGTGCTCCAATGTCAAAAAAAACAATATGGATCCTATGCCTGTGTATGGGATTACTCGGACTCGTGACGGACATGCGTGTGGAGGATGCACAAGGTGAAACGAAGGACTCCGTTTCCAGGAGCTTTTTATCGGAGGGGAATGATTCGGGTTCTGACGATAAGGCTTTGAGCCGTGGGGCCGAACGTGCCGCGAGCATGCCTCCGGGTGATGAAAGTACGGCGGATTTGTCGAAGGCCTTGACGGGCCAAAGTGCGGGGGCCAATGCGAAACTTGCGTGGGCGTTGTGGCGGACCGCGGAAAAGACGAGCACCTTGGCCAAATCGGTGACCGAAAACCTCGGGGATTATGTTAAGGAAAAGTCTGCCGAAAAGCGCCGCAATGATTTGATGCAGAATTTTTATCTTAATCTCGAAGGGGCCATACGTCCTCTCCAGTTGAACCGGGAAGAGCGTCTTGCGCTGGTGACCGGCGTTGAAAAAATATATATCGAAGACGGCGAATCGGGAAAAAACAAACTGGACACGCTTTATTTCAGGGATTTGCCCCAAATCGTTAAGAAAGAGTACGCGGATATTGTATTGGCGCGGACGCAAAATGGGCCCGTCGATACGTATGATTGGCAGGGGCATCTCAAGACCCGTTGGAACATCAAGAACGGAAAACCGGATGGAGCGGTGATCACCCACTATGACAATGGAGAAATTTTATACATCGATAACTATGAAAACGGAAGAAACGTCCACCGGAAGAAATACAACCCCGAGGGAAAACTTGAATTTGAACAGGCCTATCAATATGAAGACAAGTCGACCGAATCACCGGCCGGCGAGGATCTCGGCGTCCCGGAAACGAAGATTGTTCCGAAAGAATCGATCCGGAATGATATCGGTGTGAGATAAGGCTTGAAATAATCGGAAACGTTGTTATGCTGAGCACTAATCATGGAATGCCTACACGAATTTTTTTCGCGCCTATATCAATTTGACGAGCTCATCCGCTGGGGCGGATACACGGTGCTTGTCATTATCGTATTCGCGGAAACGGGCCTGCTCGCCGGATTTTTTTTGCCCGGAGACTCGTTGCTGGTGACCGCAGGATTGCTTGCGGCCGTCGATAAGGATCTTGATATCGTATCGCTCAACATCGTTTTGTCCCTGGCGGCAATTGCCGGTGATACCGTCGGCTATTGGATCGGATTTCATGCCGGGCCCCGCATCTTTTGCAAGGAAGATTCGTTTTTTTTCCACAAGGATCATTTGATACGCACACAGAAGTTTTATGATAAATACGGCGCTAAAACGATTGTGATCGCGCGATTTGTCCCGATCGTCAGAACGTTTGCTCCCACCGTTGCGGGCGTGGGGCGCATGCATTATTCGCGATTTCTGGCCTACAATATATTCGGCGGCATCGGCTGGGTGATGGCCATGACCTTGATCGGATATTTTTTGGGGAATTCCGTCCCGAACATTGAAAAACAAGTTCATTGGGTCATTTTGGTTGTGATTGTCATTTCTTTCCTTCCTATCCTACGGGAATGGTGGTTGCATCGTTCTCAGTCCCGCCAGCATAAAAGTTAGGCCAAATCTGGATTTTGCGGTATTGGGTCGATTAAAAACGAAGCCGAGGCGATCCCTTGTGCGAAAGGGGTTGATTCCCGGCAACCCTTGAGAGAAAGAACGCCGTTTATGTTCTTTCGATTTCTCGGTATAATTCTTCTTACAATAAATGTTTTCGAGCACAGTGAAATCAACCTAAAGATGCAAAATTTTACATTCCACAATCCGACCAAGTTGATATTCGGCAAGGGTACGATCGGTGAAATCGGGCCCAAACTCCGGGGCGCATCCTTCAAAAAAGTTTTCATGATCGCCGGCGGCGGCAGTATCCAAAAGACGGGAGTCTATCAACAAGTGGTTGCTTCTTTGAAAAGAGCCGGAATTGAGTGGTCCGAAGCATGGGGGGTCCGTCCGAATCCTGTGTTGTCCAAAGTCCGCGAAATGATTCAAATGGCCAAGGTGGCGGGCGTGGATGCCATTTTAGCGGTCGGGGGCGGCAGTGTTATTGATTCCGCCAAGTCGGTGGCCTGCGGTTATTTCCTGAATGATGTGTGGGCTGCCTATGAAAAACATGAGCCGGTGATCCGCGCTCTCCCGGTCTATGCGATATTGACGCTTTCTGCGACGGGTACGGAAATGAACGGTTTCGCGGTGATCACGCATGAGGCGGAGAAAAAGAAATGGAATATTTACGGACCCGCGTTGTATCCCCGTGTTTCGATTGTCGATCCGGATGTTCAAAGAAATCTCCCGTGGTCTCAAACGGTCAATGGGACCCTGGACGCGCTGGCGCATATTCAGGAGTTCTATTTTATGGGTGGGGATTCGGAGACGACGCTGGCCTTGGACGAGTCTCTCTGCCGGAGCATGATCCAAGTGACGGATAAGTTGAAACGCGATCCGAAGGATTACGGTGCGCGTGCAAACCTGGCATGGGCCGCAACATTGGCCCTGAACGGTATCAGCGGCGCCGGGCAGTCGTCGGGGGACTGGGCCACACACGGTATCGAGCATGCCTTGAGCGCAATCAACCCGGACATCGCGCATGGCGCGGGTTTGGGCGTGATTTTTCCTGCGTGGATCACCTATTGTCAAAATGTAAATCCGGCCATATTTAAGCGTTGGTCGAAAAATATCTGGCGATCATCGACCGTCGCAGGAGGGGTGCGCGCCCTGAAGGCCAAAATCAAAGCGTGGGGGAGTCCGACCACATTGACGGAATTGGGTATTTGTCGGGAACAGTTTCCGGAAATCGCGGCGAATGTGATTCAATACGGAATGACAGGTAATCTGAAAAAACTCAGCCAACGGGACATTCAAAAAATCCTGATGCTGGCAGCTTGAGCTTTGCTGGGTGCAACATCATGGCGCTTGAATCGGCAACGATCGAAGATACACCAAGGGAGGTGTTCACAGTGGGACGGAAAATAGGATTTGATAATGAGAAGTATTTAAAAGAGCAGACCACGGAAATTCTTAAGCGGGTTAAGAAGTACAGCAACAAACTCTATCTGGAATTCGGCGGTAAATTGCTTTATGACTATCACGCCTCGCGGGTATTGCCCGGCTTTGACCCGAACGTTAAAATGAGGCTTTTGCAGCAGCTCAAAGACAAAGCCGATGTCTTGCTCTGCATTTATTCGGGAGACATCGAACGGCGAAAAGTAAGGGCGGATTTCGGTATCACCTATGACGCCGATGCTTTTAAATTGATCGACGATTTGAAAAGCTGGGGGATCGATATCACCGCCGTGGTGATTACGCGTTTTGCCAGCCAGCCCGCCGCGAAAATCTTCAAAAATAAACTGGAACGCCGCGGCGTCCGGGTTTACACCCATCTCTTTACGAAAGGATATCCGACCGACGTCGATTTGATCGTCAGTGACGAAGGATACGGCGCCAATGAATACATCGAGACCAAAAAGCCGCTGGTTGTGGTCACGGGACCCGGACCGGGCAGCGGGAAACTCGCGACCTGCCTGTCCCAGCTTTATCATGATTACCGAAAGGGTTTTAAAAGCGGGTATGCGAAATTTGAAACTTTCCCGATATGGAACATCCCCCTGGACCATCCCGTCAATATCGCCTATGAAGCGGCCACGGCCGACATCGGCGATTTTAATATGATCGATCCTTTCCATTTGCAGGCGCACAAGAAAACGACGATCAATTACAACCGGGATGTGGAAGTGTTCCCGGTCGTGAAAAGGATCCTGAAAAAAATCATGGGGAACGGTTCGGTGTATCAATCTCCGACCGACATGGGCGTCAACCGGGCAGGATTCGGAATCGTGAATGACGAAGTCGTCCGGAAGGCCGCGGTGCAGGAAATCATCTCGAGATATTTCCGGTATAGCTGCGAGTATATGCTGGGCTTTGTCGAAAAAGAGGCGGTCGAGCGCGCCGAGCTTTTGATGAAAAACCTGGACGCCAAACCCACCGATCGCGCAGTCGTTTTACCCGCGCGACAGGCCGCTCAAGGGGCCCAGCAGAACGGTCACGGGAACGAAGGGGTCTATTGTGGCGCCGCGATTGAGCTTGCCGACGGATCGATTGTTACCGGCAAGAATTCCATCCTCATGCATGCGGCCTCCAGCATGGTTTTGAACGCGATCAAGAAACTGGCCGATATTCCGGACAAGATCCATTTGTTGTCGCCGCATTTGATCGAATCGATCGGCAGACTCAAAAAAGATGTGCTGAAAGCCAAGGCCGTCAGCCTCGACCTTGAAGAAATCCTGATCGCCTTGAGCATTAGTGCTGCGAACAATCCCACGGCCCAGGTTGCCATGGAAAAACTCAGCGAACTGAAGGCGTGTGAAGTCCATATGACGCATATCCCGACGCCCGGCGACGAGAAGGGCCTGCGGAAACTCGGTATTAATCTGACCAGCGACACGGATTTTGCGTCTTCAAGTCTTTTCGAGTCCTAAAAAACGGTTTGCCGTTGAATGTGAAAACCCGATAAGGATAACCGGATGCCCAATAAGAATTTTCTGGCCGCTTCATGTTTGACTTGGTTCTTGATGCTGGTGCCGCTTGCCCAAGCGGGGCTTGACCTCGATCGTCTTTCACCGGAAGATATCCAAACGGTCGAAGGTCTGATTCAAAAGCTGGCGCCTGTGATTACGGAGCGCGACAAACAAGGGACCTTGGCGGAACTTACCTTTGACGATCTATACGCGCCGCTGAACCGGAAAGACCGGAAATATCTGAAGGAATATTTGAACTTGGACCCCAAAAAGGTCGGAGTCAAAATTCCTTACCGGGGGATCGCGAAAGGTGATGTGAAATTGGTCAAAATTTCCGGGCAGAAGATGAATGTCAAAGGCGACGTCAAGGAACTGGTCCCGCAGTTTTTACCGGTGAAGGTCCATCAAAAATACACTGCCATGATGAAGGCGATGAAAAAAGATATCGGGAAAGTACTTTATGTCGAATCGGGTTACCGGTCGAGCGCTTATCAATTGTATATTTTTCTGTTTTATCTCAAAAACCATGAGTATTCGATCCGGGAAACGGCCCGATTTGTCGCTTTGCCTGGATACAGCGAACATGGATCTCCGGAACATCAGGCCATCGATTTCATCAATGAGAACGGTATTAACGGTGAATATAATCCCAAAGAGTTTGAGGGCCTTCCGGAATACCGTTGGCTTTTGAAGAATGCCCGCAAATACGGTTTTGAGCTTTCCTATCCTCGAAAATCCCGCGAAGAAATTACCTTTGAGCCATGGCATTGGCGGTATCGCGGAGGAAAATAATACATTCGTGATTATTTTACGAAGGGTGCTCTCAAACCGACCTTAGCCGCTGCCTTTCTGCCAAGTCCGTAAGTCCGAGAACAATTGTTTCAGCAATGCCGCTGCCAGACGCTATAACTAGCGGTCCGGCAATTATTTGCACGGCTCCTGAGTTGTGTTCCGATGGACGTTTGATTCCTCAAGTTTCTCCCGCGTGATGGACGGACCCATAACCTTCCACATAGCAGGATATAACAAAACGACATTTGTACAAATAGCCTCTAATAAAACGGGTAAATGTTTAAATTCTATAACTCGTTGCCTTGAAATAATTAAGGTCATGTGCGAAACTTTCGTATCTTGCACAAATTCCCGAGTTCATCTGGCTCATGTGCAATATCCCTATCTTGAAATTGGGATAACTGGGAAAACTGGGAAAACAGGAAAACATGGACGATCAAGCGGGGGCATCCAGGCAGAAAATTCTAACCGCACAGGAAGTTAGCGATTATCTCAAGATCCCTCTCTCGACCATTTACGATCTTGCCGCCAAAGGAAAATTGCGCGGCGTGAAATTCGGAAAACACTGGCGCTTCCTTGAAGCGGACATCCTCAGTTATCTTCACGGAAATCAGGATTTTATCAATCATCCCGCGGTTGCGGCAGACAAGAGAAATTTTCCCAGAATCAATACCACGATAGCGGCCAATGTCACGGGAATGATGGGCGATGCCAAGGTCATCCATCAAGGCGGAGAAATCCGTAATCTGAGCGAAGAAGGTGCCTTGTTTGTGCCTGTTCATACTTTTAACCGCATTACGGAGCAGGGGACGGGTGATCAAAATATTTTTGGTTTGTGGCTTGAAGAAGAGCAGGCTTTTGTTGTGGGGGACCAGGTCAAAGTCATTTTTGAAATCCCGAATCAACAACAAGACCTGATAGAAATTGAAGGCCGTGTTGTCCACCAGGTGAAAAACCATCACACGGGTATCGGTATTAAATTTCGCAATATCACGCAACGCATCAGGGGGATGCTCCATGACTATGTGGGCTAACCCTCAAACCCTGCGATATCGATTCGGACCGTGCATCCGGCAAGTCGCGTTGCGCTGCGTTGCCGTCCTGACTTTGTCCGCTTTTGTGTGCACTCCCGGTTTCGGTGCTCCGGTTGTGACGACGCCCCATGGGATCGAGAGCCGGCACATCAAAATCGATGTTTCGGATATGAAAGTTCCGGAAGAACTGGGGAAAATCGAAGATCAATATCAGGCGCCGGATGGGAAGCCTGTTGTGGTCTTGATTCAAGACGCGCATGCCCTTCCGGATGCGCAAAGGAATATTGAACGGCTGATCGAATATATCCAAAACCGGTATGGGATCAACCGGGTCGCCTTGGAAGGTGCCTCCTCGAGCCTCGATGCTCAAATCTTCAGAAGTTTCCCGGACCAGGGCCTCCTCCGAAAGACGCTCGACGGCTATTTTGACCGGGGAGAGTTGACGGGCACCACGGCAGCGGCGATCTTTGCGGCGGTCCAGCCGGCCAGCGAACCGGGTTACGGACATCAAGACAGCGCCGCCTCAAACCGGCTCGAATGCTACGGCATCGAAGACTTGAATTTGTATGAGGAAGGCTGGGCGTCCTATTTGCGGGCGCTCGAAGGGGAAGCCGCTCTTGACCAAAAACTCACGGCACTGAAAAAAAAGCTCCGGTCCGAAAAGGAAGCTGTTTATTCCAAGAAACTCCTCAAACTCGACTGGGCCGATCATGCTTTCCGGCAAAACGAGATGAATCTACTGGATTATTTGCGGGGTTTGGCGAAATTCAAAAGTCCTGCGAACAATTCGTCCATCGCCCTATTGCTGGCGGAAAGCCGGAACCAAAGCCGCATCCCGCCGGGTTTTAAGACGGAAATCAAGGACGTTGCGGCCTGTGTTGAATCCTATTTGGATCTTCATGCCTCCTTACCGTCCTGCGGGGCTGATTTGAAAATATTTCATGAACGTTATCAGGCCTATCGGACCTCGGCCCTGTCACCGCAGGCGTTTGCGCTTATCCTCCGCGAAATCGCATCCAAGTATCAGATCTCCGTTACCACAACGCCGTTATGGAATCAGCTGACACAAAAACAGAAAACCCTGCGCGATATTGTCGGGACAAAACTTTTCCGGGAATTGCGGGCATATGCGGATTCGGTCAAGGATTCTGTTTTTCGTAACGATTCCGAAAGGCAGATCGATAAAAAATCCCATCAATTGGACCTCCTGGAAAGATTGATCAAGCTTGAACTGACTCGCGAAGAATGGGGAGACCTGCAAACGCTCCGGGACCGGGATCCAAAACTTCAAGCCGAAGACCGGAGCGAGGGAGGAGTACTTGATCCAGACTCTTTAATCTTGAGTCCCGAGTTGAACGCCCACATTGTTTTCTATGAAAACACCGGGAAACGTGACAGCGCCTTTTTCAAGAATTTGAGCACTCTGTTTAAAACAAAATCAGTCAATGCAACCATCCTGGTGGCGGGAGGTTTTCATACCGAAGGTCTGGTGCGAAGATTTAAAGAGAACCAAATTTCTTATGTCCTCGTGATGCCGGAGATCAACTCAATTCCGGAGGATTCGTCGTACCGCGCACAAATGCAAGGCAGGCTATCGTGGGCCGAATACTTCAAAATTGAAAACGGAAAAATCAATGTCAGCAAAGCCTTCGTGCGTTCGGTAGGGGACAAATTATTAGCGGCCGGCATGGATCACAAAGGATCTCGTGAAAGTCCAAATTCACAAATGTATTTTGATCATAGCCATATGCTGAAGCTGTGGCGTGACCAAATCATTCGCGATTTAGCCGGACAGGGACAGATCGAAAACGCGGGCCGGTACACAGCCTTGATCGATGAGCTTACGGACCGCGGCCGGGGTGAATCGGGGGTCGGCAAACGCCTTGAGCGAATCAACGCATTTATGCGCGGTCTGACCCGGCTGGAGAAAACAAAGCAACTTAACACGCAAAACATTATGAGCCTTCTCAAACCGGCAACGATGGCCACCCTGGCATCCTTGGCTATGGCGAAGAGATCCGAAATCAATGTGGGGCCACGTGGGCGCTTTCGCTTCGAAAACGGAATCTTTGTGTCGAACCGGGCCGAAACGAGACGAGAATTAGACGGCAGTCAAAACGGTAGAAATATACTACCTCCTGCCTCCCGCCTGATGCCAACTGAATTGCGGTCAGAGACAAGGAGCGGAGCAGGTTCTTTGATTCGAGGTCACGTGACAAATTTCAGCGAACATCAGTTTTTGATCGAACAGGTAAGGATGCGGCAGAAGCAGCAAGGACAGCTTTCTCGGGTGGTTGTATTCGGCCGTCCGTTGGTGATAGATGAAAATATTGCGGAAAGTGTTTATGACGCGACCCGTGAGGCCCGCAGCTCGGAGCATCATCCCCAGTATTATTACGAATGGCGTGACGCGGGGCGTGCCCTTGAGGTGATGAGTCGTAGCGCTCAGGCTGTAACAGACCGGAAACCGGATACCAAGGTCATCCTTTTTGATTTTGACAAAGTGCTTGGCGATACCGGCGCGATTTGGGAAGAAGTTTTTGGCATGATCCATCACTGGATCATGAGGTTATCACCGGAGGAACCGACCGTGGCGGATATGGCAGAAGGCGTTGCTTTTCTCAGCAGGACCATGGGCATACTTGCGTCCCATCAGTTTCGGATGATGATTCGGGCTTCGATCAGACAAAATGGGAAAGAGACTCTACCGCGATTGAGGTTTGTTTTCGAAGAACTCGCCAGGAAATATAAGATCGAAGATAAAGTGAGCGGCGCTTTGGAAAATAAGGATCTAAATTCGATCGACCGGTTTGTCGCAGCGGCGGTCTATATCGAAGAAGCGCTTGCCATTGAAGGAATCCGGAAGAATTATCCGAGGCCTCTTGAAGGCGTGCGGGATGCCATTGCTTTTCTGGCGAAACATGGTTTTGAACTGCATATCGGGACTGGATCGCCACGGGGACTTGTGGAGAACATCATTAAACAATGGGGGATGCGGGAATATTTCAAAGGCGTCTACGGAACGGAAGCGGAAACGAATCCGTACCCAAGAGGAAAGTCCGATATGCTGCGCAAGATCAAACGGGATCTCGAGAGGCAAAAGCTCAAAGAGAATCGGTGGTTGCTAGCGGCCAAAATCTTTCAAGAAATATGGAACCTTTTTGTTTGGAGACTTGTCGTTTTACCCTGTTTCATAATTTTTGAGTGGCTGGCGCAATTTCAACGTGTATCTGCTCCTTCGATATGGATCATGCGGAATTTGAAACGGGCCCATTTGAATCTGATTGTGAAAGATGATGAGATTATGCTTATTGATGACGGCATCAAGGGTATGGAATCTACCAAAGACCGTGAATTGAATGTTATCGCGGTCGGAAGTACGGTGAACGTATCGACCGATCCGGAACACCCCGCCGGGCGCAGATTGGTTGCGGCCGGCGCTGATTTTCTGATTCAGGGACTCGCGGATTGGCGTAAAGACTTTGCGGTTCTGCATCTCAGCCGATCGGTTCGCTCAGAAACAAGACGAGAATCGGTCGGTAGTAAGCAGCCGGCAGACGACACCAGTCAACGTGATAGAATGATGCTGCCTCCTGCCTCTGGCCTAGTGCCTCCTGAATCGCGGTCTGAGACGCGCAGTGTGATCGATTTAGCTAAAATCAACGGATTGCAAAATATTCATGATGTAGAAACCTGGCTATCGCGGCAGCAAATCCAACAGGAGTATCCCGTGGAGGACCTATTCCGGGCGCTTCGTGCGAGAATTCAAACGGATGATTTTCAGTCCGGAGAGGATGCGGCCGGTCGCACATTCGAAGAGGCTCGCAAGCATGCGGGTATCGATGCAGCTTTGGCAGCTCTGATGCTTCGGAGTATTTCACAGCCTGATCGCGACGAGATTTGGAACCGTTTGATGGTGAAACGGGAAGTGCACGTTGTACGTCCGGTACCCGAAACGCAAATTGATCTCGAAACGGAGGCCAAAGTGATTTTGGAACAGGATATAGCGAAACGGCGGCCGGAACCTTTGAATTTCGGTTTGGCATCCGAAGAATTTGAAGTTTGGGAGCTCAAGCCTGAATTGAGAGCGGAGCCCGTGCCTGAGCCGGCCCAATGGAAATCTGTTATGGAGAGCCCGTTTAAGAATCCTGCCATCAGTCAATTCAGGGCTTATACCGGAGATGCCGCCAATAAGGTTGAGATCGTGCAAAGGCACTTGGACCAAGGGTTCCCGCTCGATGTTTATGACTCGCAGGCGATTTATTTCCTACGCCATAAAGCTAAACCGTACATGTCATTAATTCAATCCCGTGTTGTGGAAAGTCATTATAGCTTTGACGGCACGCATAATCACGATTTTCCTGATATCAAAGATCCGGTCGTGGAGATGATTTGGGAAAGCCCCGCGGTTTCGTTCGCAACGGATGAAGAAAGGCTGGACTATCTGAAGAGTTTGCGCCGTTTCCGCAACGGCCGCGCGCACTTTCTCAGGCGGCAATTACGCGCCCATTCGACACTGAGTATGAATCGACAAAAGGAACTTCAGAAACCGATTGATGATACGAATCATGCGCTTTCTCGCTGGAAAATGGACGTCAAGGCAGATGCCCATCAGGACCATCTCGAAGACGCGGTGGTCTATGTGGAAGGGGAGATGACGGATTGGGCGAAAGATTGGCTGCGCAGGCGGTCCAATCGATATGTCGCGGATTGGCCGGGCGATCCGAAAATCCGGTATCACAAAATTACGGATCCGCAATGGATTGAAGTGTTGCGGTATGTCTTTGGCCAGGGCTATATCGAGCGGGAAACAAAATATTGGGAGATCCTCCAACACGACATACGGCCCGAACAAATCGATGAGTATATTTTCTATATCGGCAGGGATAAAAATCGAAGGTTGCTTCTCGCAAAAGGTTCCCGCTCCGAAGAGGCTCGCGGCGTCTATGAAAATGTGAACATCTATTATAAGGAAATCATGGCCTCTCTGATTATGCGGCATTTCGGTGTTGCGGTCGAAGTATTCATTCCGGCATTCGGTGAAGCTCCGCAGCTTCATCAGGAATTCAAACAGAGACCCAATACCAGCGGGTTCAGGCCCTATTTCTCGGTATTGTCGATTGTCGATGAATGGACCTATCGGGATCATCCCGAACGGATGCCGCCGGCTTTGAAGGATATGAAAAAAGTTCGCACCCTGATTCTTGCGCTGGATGTTTGGCTCCGGCAGGCGGACAGCAAGTATACCAATTTGGTGCCGGTCAAAATCGGCGATGGGGCAGAGGCGCTCTTGAGAATTGACATGGATGGCACGCTCGAACCGACTGATCGACGTGCGAATGATATCAGTGGGTTCCGTATCCCGTATTGGAAAAAATTTATGGAGCAGATGTGGCGATACTATGGCGCCCGTGATCCACTATGGTTCAGCGCGGAAGGCTATGATTTGGAGTATTTTGAAACGGTTGTTCAAGAAATGCAGGCCATGGACCTCGATAAATTGTTGGAGGATTACGGCAACTGGCTGCAGGTTGAGGTCCGGGCATCCACGCTTAACGAATTGTTTAACCCGGTGAAAATCCGGAAGCTTTGGAAAGCAACTCAAAAAACGATCCGGCAAGATTATTATACCGCCTACAGTCTGATGATCGGCAAGCCTGTGCCGCCTCCTGCGCACGAGGCGGGTCCGGAACCCGCCAACCGTTCCGAAATGCGTGTCTGGCATCCCAATGTACGCGAGGAGCAGATCTTAAACCGGTTGAAGCTTCGGTATGATCCGGAAACCGGCCGCATTTATCGTTTAGAGAGTTTTGTCCCGATGCGGTTTGCCAGCGATCTATGGCTGGTGCGCCACGGACAAACAAACCTCATTCAACAGGTTAACGAGGACCAAAAGCGCCGCTTTCAAGGCAGCAAACGCGGAGACACGATCAATGACCTTTCTTCGTTGGGATGGGAACAGGCCCGGGCGGCGGCCCAAAAGCTATGGGATCAATTTTTAGCCGCGATTTTGGGCGGTGAGAAAATCGCGGTCTTTTGCAGTCCATTGACCCGGGTGCTTCAAACGGCACAGCCTTTTCGTGATCGCATCCCGACACCGCTGCCCGGAAATCTGACTTGGAATACGGTCCCGGCCCTTGAGGAAATCGGCTTTGGCGCATGGGAGAACCTGACCGAGGACGAGATTGCGGACCGATTCGGTCCGGAAGAAGTCGAGAATACGAAAAGTTTCCGTGCCCTGAATGCTTTGGTCAAAGCCAAGCAGCCCGAAGGCGAGAGTTTTGTAGAAGTATTGGGCCGTGCATATGATTTTCTGCAATATCTGAACCGGCAATCTCCCGGCCAAAAAGTGATTTTGTTCGGTCACGGTACTCTGTTCAATGCTTTTCGATTACTCGCAGGCGATCCGGCCGTGATCGCCCCCGAAGGGCATGTCGATTGGCGCAATAACCTCCTTTCTCTGGCAGAACCCTATCACCTCAGCGAGGTGCAACAAGTTCGAAGCGAAATGCGGCATGGCGAAGTCCTCGCGAAGATTCCCGCGCCGGAAGAACATGTCGGCACGCATTCGCTGCAAGAAAAAACATTGGCCGTTGCCGGAGCTCTCGGAAAAGTATCCCGCGACCGGTATATGCCGATTCTCGCTCAATGGAGTCCGACCTACCGCACGAAAGTGGTCGGGATTGATTTGAAGAGTCCCGAGGATGCCGATCAAATCATCGGCGAGCAACAACTCCCTATGCGCGTGGAGGATTATTACCAGGGTTTCGAATTATTCAAACAAGCCGTGGAACGCGGTGAAATCAAACCGGACGCTATCTTGATCGCAACGTGGCCCAATACGCATTTGGATTATATTCGCTGGGCTGTCGAGAGAGGTATTGCGGCATTCGTGGAAAAACCTTTGGTCACGCCGGATCAGATCGATGAACTGATTGCGCTTTACGAGCGATATCCCGATCTGATTTTTTCGATTGATCATGTGATCGAGCGGGGCGCGATGATGGAGGCTTTGAATATGAACGAGCGCTTGCCGGAACTCCTCGGTGATTTGGCCGGAGTCGAGGGACGGCTCTATGAAGAGAAGTCGAATGCGGCTTGGATTGTCGATTCCGAAATCAGCGGTGGCGGTCAGGCCATGGACACGATGGTGCATATTATCGCACCTTTGGAAATGATGCTTGCCCCATTCGGACTCAGTTTTGAAGACTTATCGCTCAATGCGAAGGATATTGTTTTGGCGCGGCGGACCGATGCGGTACCGGGTGCTGAAACGTATGCGCATATCCGCACGGAACTCAAAGGTGTTCCTGTGGATCTTGAAGTGGGCGACGGCATGCCGAGCAATGACCGCTATTGCCGGCTCCGCGGTACGAAAGGCGATCTTGAAATCTATTTTAAATTTCCGGACGGTTCCAATCTTATTCGATATGTTCCGCGCGAAGGCCGGGGATGGGAAAAACGCTTTTCCGAGACCGAAGCGGGGCAGGCAAATATCGTCCTCAAGATCTATGATCAGCTCCATGATCTGCATTACGTTTCCAAGGAAGAAAGAGACCGGCGGTTTTGGGCTTCGGTGCGTGCGGTCCGGTTGATCGGGCAAGCCTACACCAAATTTGACGGGAAATATGCAACTTATGAAGCAGGACATTTGCCCGATGCTCCGAACCGGTCCGAGATGCGGTCGGATTCCAATCCGGAGGACGTGCTTCTGATGCTCCGGGACGCCTGTGATGCAAAACGCGCGGAATTGTCCGAAATCGAAGACGATTCGATGCGGACGAGAGCCGCTCAATTGATCGAAACAATCAATCAAACGGGACTCCGATTGTATCAGTATTCGAAAAAGATTACTGACGAAGATTATTTAGGTCGGTTTGACCGTTATGAGGATTTCCGCGACTATGTGACGCGGGTGATTCTGCCGCTGATGAATGAATATGACGTAAAAACTTTGGCGTATGTCATTCGCTCAGAGAGCGCCGATGAGTTGGGGGCTCTATTTGAAGGGATGACATCCGATGCCGATATGATTTTCGGTTTACCCAAGCTTGTTTGGCTCCACCGGCTTTTGAATGGGCTCGTGCAGGATATGACGAAGTTAAGAAATCTGTATGTGTACGTTCAATCCGGATGGCCCTTTGGATTTGCGACGCCGCTTGAGAAGGCCTACGACGAAAAGTCCAAACAGAAATTGCGTCGTGCGATGGCGCTGCTCACGTCGAGTCCCTTGTTCAATCAATATCAAGATGTGCTGAAAGGCCGCTATTCGTTGGCATTCACGAACGACTATGTTGAAACGCACTCTCCGGTGGAGATTGCAGCGGAATTTTTTACCAAGGCCGAAGCGATCCGCGATCAAGGTGACCCGCGTCGTCTGGCGGTGGCAGAGTTTCAGAGTCATTGGACCGGTGAGGAAGTCCCACCGTGGGTGAATCCACTCAAGCATATGTGCCTTTTACAGCGCATGGTGGTGAGCAACAGTTTTATTGCTGATCTGATGTTGCGCGGTGAGCTCAATGCGGACGAGGTCGAAGCGTTGCCTGCGCGTCTTCGAAAGTGGCTTGAATCCGCAGAGAAGACGATACGGCTGATTCATACACTCCACACCGAGGTCCTTCCGCGGGAAGGTTGGGAATGGATGAGGGATATGGAGCGGATGAATCAACAAATACAAGAATCCTTTGCGCGTTGGCGTTCCGAGGCGCGCCTGAAATCAGTCGGCAGTAAGCAGTCCACAGTAAGCAGTCAAAGCGATAGGAATGTATTGCCCACTGCCTCCCGCCTAGTGCCTACTGAAATGAGGTCCGAGACGCGGTTATTTAAGCGCCTGCGCGATTGGATCGCAGACGCTGTTTCGTCCGTGCAACAGTGGTTTTCACCGCAGACTCCGGTTTATCCCATTCGGGAGGAAGGCCCCAAAGAATTGGTTGAAACTATCGAATGTGGCTGGTTTGAACTGATTGAAACGATCAATGAACTTGCTTTGGTGCGTGAGCCTCTCATGATGGTGGCACTCAATGTACCGAGCGTCATTCAGTTGAATTATTTTCCGCAGTCGGAGCGTTCTAAGACCGAAACATCTCTTATCCTCCGGCGGATCGGACAATATTTCGTTACGCAATTGGAGCGCAAACCGCATTTTAGCGGTTTGGCTTTTACCTATCGTCTTGATTTGAACAGGACGCATGTCCGGCAGGGATCAAAAGAACATGATGAATACGAGCTATCGATCACCGCGCGGCCTTTCGAAGAATCCTTAGATCGATCCGAGATGCGTCAAGATGCCTCTCCTGAAACCCAACGCGAACTGGAGCAAGCGTTGCTCGCGCAAAATGTAAGACCTTTAAGAAACAGTATCGATCTCGATGAGTTGCGCAGTGATCTTAAACATGCCGCATTAAGAATTCCCGGCCTGACAAATTCCCAACAACGGGAACTTTGCGGCTGGATTGACGAAAGTCTCAAAAAACCGATCGTTGAATTTGATGCCGTGGTGATCCCGGATCCGGCTGAGCGCACGAAGTCGCAAGGCGATTTGCTGTGGTTCAATACCGTGCCTGCCGCACCGGTTGCTGCCGTGACTGTCCCGGAGTTTGAGTTCCAAGAACTGATTGCGGAAAAATATCCGGCCGCCATCGGCTTATCGAGCGAAGTTTTGGACTTGATCGGAGCAAATGCCTCCGCGCTTAACGAGTATTTATTTAATGTGCTCTTCGCACCATCCATGGGCGAGGAACGGGCTGCGGAACTCCGCAAAGAAATCTTTGATTACAATTACCGTGTGCCATACGGGAGCAAACAGCCGGGCGGGAAATACGGCGATCTGGATTTTGCTTTGAAGTATGTTGCGGACGAAAAACTCGCTCCGCCGGCGGCCGGTATCGCAAGCCGAATTCCGGCATCGATTCACGAGGCGCTTAAGGACGTCGGCTTTCTGCAGTTGCTGGCGGAGGAGGCTGCGCAAAGGACGGCCGCGCGGATCGGTATTCCGGGAATGGTCATCGAGGCCAGGATTGCCGGTTCTATGCGTTATTTCCCGGGATATGATCACGATGATTGGGACATTGATTTTGTCATCCATTATCCGCAGGAACTCCGTCTCAGGGACAGTATCGCTCAGCGGCGGGTAACCTCCAATGCAGTCCCTTTTTTCACCGCCGAATTGCGCAAAGCCCTTCAGGCCTGTTATCCGGACTTGAACATTCGTGCCGACCGTTTGATCCGGAGCGGTATGGTTTGCGCGTTGTACGACTTTCGTGTCGAAGGTGCGCTTGCGCCGATGCAAGTTCGTTTGCATGTGACTCCGTGGGGAGATTGGCAGGATATGGCACGAATCATCCTGGGGGATCTTTATCGTACGGATGTCCAAGGTTTGCTGACGCATCTCCGGGATCTTGTCAGCGATTTGAGCGATCCCGAATTGCAGAAACATTTTGTCAATCGTACATTCCAAAAACATTTCACCTATGAACTGGTGAAAGTCATGTATCTGCTGGGGACCGAAACGATGCACGCCGAAGTCCTTCGTGATATTCAAACACTCCCGCCCATTGAAATCCTGCGAAAGTGGAAGGACGCGATCGAAAAATACTGGACCATGCTGTTTCAGCGTACGGATGCCGGAGTCGTCGAACGAGTTGCCGCAAAGTTGCGCGAGCCGATACGCAGCCAAACACCGTCCCGCTCGGAAACGAGATGGGACAATAAACCGATGATTTTACCGAGACTTTCGGGTGAGCTTGAGGAAATGCTTTCGGCACAATTCGATATTTACAATCAAAGCGTTGTCTCCGAGAAAGATCATGCGTATGCCCCTCTCCGGCTTGAATTGTCGGCTGTGCCAAGTTTCCCCGAAGGGGATTTGGCATCCGCCAATCAATTTCTGAAAAGCCGGGCCGTCCGCTCCTTTTACGAAGGGATATCCCGTATGCCGCAAGTCCTCGATCGTTTGCATGTGCCGGATAGGTTTGTCGGCCTCCTTCCGGACGCGATGGTAATCGGTGAGTACGTTTTTGGTCATTTGACAAAAATGTTGAAGTCGCCGGTGCATGACCGCTTCTTTGTTCAAATGATCTGTCTTGCCGTCGCATCGGCGCGTCTGGAGGTTTCGAATAACGTGTTAAGCCGTTTCATGGACGGCTCTTTCGGAAGTGAAGATCAACTGCTGACTTTCGTTCAGTTGAACGCGCCGATGATTCTCGATCAAGTGTTTATCGCACCGATGATCGAAGAAATGCTGTTCCGGTATTTGATTCCTCGCTATATGGTTTCGGTGCAAGGTATGCCGTTGGGGCATTACGATGATGGAACCGACGAATCGGCCTTGGGATTTTCCAATCGCCTTTTTGCCGATGGCCACAGCGCGATAATGTCGGAAGGGGATCGGACGACTCCGGGGATAGGGTTAAGACATTCCTGGGACCATACCCTTATCGCTATGACCTCATCGTTGTTGGTCGCTGCCGGTTATCATATGGCAATCAACTTCACGGCGACACGATTGCGATCGATGGGATTCGGTGTGCTAAATGCACCGCGCGATGTGCTGAGTGTCATTGTCGATGCCGAACGCTTGATGTGTCAGGCCGCATTTTGGGGTGCGACTGTTGATTTTTCGCGTACAAATCAAAACATGATATTACATCTCCAAGAAGCGCGCTCCGAGGTGAGAAGGGGCAGCCGGGATGAACCGCCGGTTGATGCACGGAATTTTACATGGGATGAGGCCATCGGCCGCTGGCGGCATGTGAAATATTCAAGTCTCATCGTCGGGACGCCCGACGACATCGAGAGGGCTCGCGATCACGATTCGATCTCGGAAGATTCAACGATGACCCAGGATGTCCGTATCGAGACAAATCTCGGCTTCGGTATCTATGTGTTCGATGCACATGACAAATCCGATTCCTATTTGGACGACTCTACGGAGAGAGGCGAAACTCAGAAGGTGAACGACCAACTATTCATTGACGCCCATACCGATGCGTACATTCCGGATTTGAAGCATGGGTATGGACCGGGTTATATCGCGATTACGTTAGCGCAAAAGAAACGCATCGGCAGACATATCCACGTCAGCCGGACCAGCCGGAACGTGATCGACCATGGAGATGAAAATGACGAAGGTATCGGGATGGTCAAGTCACATGTCAGTGAATACGTCCACACCGGATTTGACAAATACTTTGACTGGAAAGACCGGCCGCGAAATCAACGGATCGTGATCAATATCTGTTCCGATGTCGCAGATGCGCAGTCGATCATCCGCTTTCTTGACCGGTTATTCAAAGAAGACGGCATCGTTCCTTCCACGGTTCACATCAGCACTTCACCGTCCGCCTGGTATCAGGACAGTACCGATGAGTACGGTGGGCCAACCTCCTATGGAGACGTACGCATTTGCCGCGATGTGGCAAAGTTCATGGTCTCCGAGGGAGCTGAGCGTGTGCTGCGTGCGAACATCGAACGCCTTCCTCCGGAACAGCGTAACACGGCCGTTCGTTCGGAGATGCGCAAAGCAGATCCTGCTTCGACGACGCGGTCGGAAGTTCGGGTGAACGATTTTAGCCGCTTTGTGATGACTAAAATATTTGACCCGTTATTCCAGGAAAGAGGTGTTACGGAAGTTGCGATCCGTTTTCAGAACGGCAATGAACTGGTGATTGAGCGGGAAACCGCGGATCCTGAAGACGAACATAAACTGGCGCGGACTGAAGAGTTTATTCCAGTGAAAATCGGCGATGTGCGGAATCTGTTTTTTAAATTGAGACGGATCATTCGTACGGATCGGCCCGATGCCGAAGGCAGGCATTATTTGAGCCCGGTCGATTTGGGCCTGCCTCAGCAGGGTTCGATCCTTTACACGACACCGGTTCCAAGGCTTGAAGGCATCGGAAAGGTCGTCGTGAACGGTATGCAAGTTCATGTTTTGGCGATTCGGCCTAGTTTTTGGGAAATCGACGTCAGCGCTGAACCGCTTGAGACTCCGATAGCAACTCCGATCTTGAGTGGGCGAAGCGAGCAACTGATTTTTCGGCGCGGACGCCGAGTCGATCCGCAAACTTACGAACGTGAAATGGAGGATTACCTGATTCAGAGAGGTCTCTATGACGGTTTGGATTTGACCGGTATATTGAATGCCTTGGTTGATTTGGGGATTGTTGGATCGCGATCTTTCGTTGTTCCGGAGAATGCGGATCCGGCTCAAATCCGCGAAATGGTCCAGGAATTTTTGGCCGACTCGCACTCCCTGGTGTCCCGGGAGCGCTACGAGGAACTGGAAATATTGCGTCCGGCTGAGCTTGAGGAATTCGTGCGGATCTGTTTTCAGGAAGTGATGAATCTTCTGAATCGCGGAGAATATTATGACATCACAGGGCGTTTTGCGCCTCAGGAGTACGAACGCAGGCTGGTTTCGAATGGTATCCGTTTAATCAGCGAGTTGATGTGTATTCCCGGATCGTCCAGATCGGAGGATTGGGCTTCATTGCTGTTTCAAATGGTTCGGTATGCGGAAGCTCATTGCCCAAATTCGCTTGTTGAAGGGTCCGACATTCATCAATTATTGGCAGGTATCGTCCACTTGGGAGCAGCAAGTTCAGATCACGAGAAATTACAGGCATGGCATGAGAAAATAAATATTTATGGGTTTTCCCGCGTCGTTGATAAGACCTTTCCTCCCACCGCGAAGGGGAGGTCGGAAATCAGGAATGGGGAACTCAAATTTTTCCCGGAAAAAGGCGGAGAGATTCTGCAAAGCCTGGCCTATGCGGACCAGCTTGCGCGTGAAAACAATCGCGAACAAGCGGCGCTTGAAATCAGACGGGCTTTCGAAGAGATGCAAAGTCTGCCGGTGACGAATGAAAAAAGCGCCGCCGAGGCAGCGCGGCTGGGTGTGGCCGTCGGAGTTGCGGCTTTGAATAACAAGAACGAGAACATTGTGCGGGAAACGCTGCGCCATTTGCACTGTTTGGCACAAATCCGCGACAATCAGCCGAAAGAAAATGAGCCTCAGCTGAATAACCGGATACTCTGCTGGATCCTTTTGCTGGACGCGGGATTGTCCCGGCGGGAATTCCCGGAATTAAATCCGTCGGTCGTCATTTACGGCATGGCCCCACGGCTTTCGCTGCTGATGGCTTTTCAGGCCATCCGCCGGGGTGATTTTAGTGCCGCGCGGCAAGCCATGGAATCCTTTGATCGAAAGATTCGGGAAGAACAGGGAAATTATGAGGACATTTATCTCATGCAACTGGGTGCCCTTGCGGGAGGAATTTATCTGACACTGAATGACCGCGGTCATGCCAGCCGGATGCACCGGCTGGTGCGGAGGATATTTTCGGAAGGCTCAGGGGAGATCTTCTTTCACAACGCCGGGCAATATGCGCAAATGGCATTGTTGGAGGAACGCACGGGCCATCCGGACAACGCCGCTGCGTTGCGTGAGCGTGTCATGCCCGTTGCGCGGGCATATGCACCAGGGACGCCGGACGAAGTCCTGTGGCGAATGATCTTGAATCAATGGTTTCAGGATTATCACGAGGACGATCCCTATCTGGCACGGATTTTCGGGTTCGATGCAGAATTCCTTATTCATTATCCGGAACAGGTTACTGCGGAAGCGGGTATGCCAGCTGTCGCGGCGTCAGCTGCGAATGTCGCGCCTATGTCGCCGGAAGCCAATGTTTATTCGGCTTTGTCCGCGGCGGAAAGTTTGCTGATGCGTCTCGGTGTGCACGAATCGTCTCCGGAGGCATTGCATTATATGGCGGAGGCTTATCACGCCAGAAACATGGATCCGGTCGGATTGCGTTTGGCGTCTGTTTTGGAAAAGCGCAGCAGACCGGAAGGGGCTGGCCTCGGTGATTTGGCTTTGGCGCAGTCTTACCTGGCGATGGGAAATGCGGCCGAAGCGGAACGCATTGCACGACGGGTCGGTGCTCATTTATCGGAACAGAGTCCCACGCATGAGGCTCCCCAGGCTTATCGCCTTGCCGAAATTTGGCATGCCCTGGGAAATCCGGCCGAATCCGAACGATTCTACCGGCTCGGAGATCTTTTGAATTGGAATGCCGGCGGGAGTTATGTCGGATATCGCTGGGCGGCCGGCGCTGCGATTTGGACGCCGGAAGAATTTCGTCGGCGTATGCAAAAAGAGCGAGGTTATTCCAACGAGAGGGGCGTGGTCGAGGAGGTCGATCGACTGGCACGGAGGGGGGACTTCGAGATTGCCGAGACGATCGTCGATTCCCTGAGAAGGCCCGCAGTGCGCGCGCAAGCCTTGGTGCCGCTTTTGACGGCGTGGCTGGAGCATGGGGAGAGGGATAATGCCTTATGGGCTTTGGCGGAGATTCGGACGACCGTCGAGTGGATCCGGCACAGGGAGAGAACCTATGATTCCAGGGATGCCGTGGCGTCGCAAATGGCCTATGCCGCCGCTCTGATGGCCATGCAGCGTGTGGGTGAAGGTCTGAGTTGGTTTCAACAGTCCCTTGAGATCATGATGGACCATGGATATTTTGACACTTGGATGACAATGTATGTTGTGAGCGCCGTGCAGGGTTTCGCATGTGCGGCGCGTCTGTCGGATACTGCCGAAACGACTGCGGCGGAAGCGTCTGCCGATGACGGCTGGACGGCGGCACGCGATGCGATCGAGTCGATGCTGCGTTATGGTTCCGAGACGACGAATCCGGATGACCTGGCTCTGATCGAAGGATTGATTTTATTTTTGTCCGATTACGGCGGATTTTGGGCGCGTGTTTTCCCGCGCGAGAAGCTGGACGAATGGTCCTGGTGCCTCTTTGAGAATTGGTTCCGTGTCCAAGGGTTTTTGGATCAACAGGGCGGGGGAATGGTCGGGATGCTGAAGGCGCTTCAGTGGCGTGACTGGCCCAAACCCAAGCCGCCCGCGTTCGGTGTGCGCAAACGGATTGCCAAGATCTTGGCGATTCTGAAAAAGAACACGCTGCCGGGACTTCTCGAGGATCCGTATTTCCCGCTGTTTTTAATCAACC
>JAQTOZ010000165.1 GCA_028713205.1 Candidatus Omnitrophota bacterium | reverse complement strand
CCATAGACGTAGGGAGGGTATTCATTGGTCAGCAAAAGGGTTTTAAGTTTTCTCTTCGGCATCTTATAACTCCCGGTACTTCCAACAGCCTTAAATCCATTGCCTACTGGACGGCGTCCGGTAAAAATATTACCAGATGGCCTGAATTTAGCAAGGCGAAACAAGGTTTCATGCGGGAGGGCGCAAAACAAGTAAGTAAAATCTTTAAACCTCCAACAAGAAAGCAGCCGTTGCTATCCGGAGTTATTCCGTGGATACAAAGAATTAATGTTTTTGAAATGAAAAAAGCTCTGTTAAAATGTGCTCAAAGGGCATATGAATATGGAGAAAGCAGGAATACGGGTTTTGAGGGAACATAACATGGCAAAAACCAGGAAGTCGGCTCAATCGGGGGCGGGTGAAGAAATGGATGGAATTGTGATTGAAAAGGTCTCGCCGGAAGTTGACGGAGGGAAATTTCCCGCCAAGTGTATTGTCGGGGAAATGGTCACGGTCGAAGCGGATATTTTTAAGGACGGCCACGATGTTTTAGGTGCCTGCATCAAGTTTAAAAAGAAATCCGATGAGGGATGGGACGAATCGCCGATGACCTTTTTCGACAACGACCGCTGGCGCGGGACATTTGTTCCCCAAGCGAATACGCGTTATCTCTATACCCTCGAGGCTTGGATGGACCGTCTTCTGACCTGGTGCCGCGACACCGAGAAAAAATGCCTCGGAAAAGTCGATATCAAAAGCGACATACTGGAAGGAATCGGATTTGTCAAAGCGATGGCAAAGTCGGCAAGCGAAGGGGATAAACCCAAAATCGATCTTTTGATTAAGAATCTCAAGCTTGCCCAAGACCAGCCGGAAAAGGTGCTTGCGCTTATCCGGGATCAGAATTTTCTAAAGCTGATGGCCAAGTATCCTCTCAAAGAACATTTGACGGCTTACGATAAAACTCTGGAGATGGTTGTTGACCGGTCCTGCGCGGAATTCGGCGCATGGTATGAGCTCTTTCCGCGTTCGCAAGGCAAGATCCCGAACAAAAGCGCCACGTTCAAAGACTGCATTGCCAGGATCCCTGACATCAAGAAAATGGGATTCGACATCATTTACCTGACGCCGATTCATCCGATCGGTTTGACAAACCGTAAAGGGCCGAACAATACGTTGAATGCCGACCGGAACGCGCCGGGTTCTCCCTGGGCGATCGGTTCGGAACTTGGAGGGCACAAGGCCATCCATCCGGAGTTGGGAACGATGAAAGATTTCGAAGACTATGTCCGTGCGGCGCGTGAAAATGGAATGGAAATTGCGCTCGACATCGCCTTTCAGTGTTCGCCCGACCATCCCTATGCGAAGGAGCATCCCGAATGGTTTTATCATCTGCCGGACGGCACGATCCGTTACGCAGAAAACCCTCCCAAAAAATATGAGGACATTTATCCGCTTGATTTTAATTGCGCCGACCGGCAAGCGCTGTGGGATGAAATGAAAAGTATTATCGTGTTCTGGATCGAAAAGGGCGTCAAGATTTTCAGGGTGGACAATCCCCACACCAAACCTTTGTCTTTTTGGAAATGGCTGATCGACGGAGTCCAAAAGGATCATCCCGAAACGATTTTCTTCGCCGAAGCATTTACGCGGCCGAAGGTCATGAAATATCTGGCGAAATCGGGTTTTACCCAGTCCTATACCTATTTTACGTGGCGAAACGCGAAGGCCGAGCTTCGCCAGTATTTCGAGGAGCTCACCCAAACGGACATGAAGGATTATTACCGCGGGAACTTGTTTGCCAATACGCCGGACATCTTGCACGAATTCCTCCAAACGGGGGGACGGCCTGCTTTTCAAATCCGGTTGGTCCTCGCCGCGACACTTTCTTCCTCCTACGGAATCTACAGCGGTTTCGAACTTTGTGAAAACAAGGCCAAGGCCCCGGCGTCCGAGGAATATCTTGATTCCGAAAAGTATCAGTACAAGGTCTGGGATTGGAACCGTGCCGATCATATCAAGGAATTCATCGCGAAGGTCAATCAGATCCGGGCAAGCAATCCGGCCCTGCAGCTCTATAAGAACCTGGAATTTCACCATTCTTCCAATGAAGCGATACTCTGCTACGGGAAAAGGACGCGTGACAACGGCAATATGGTCGTCGTCACGGTCAATCTGGACCCGTTTCGCGTTCAGGAAGACCAGATCTGTTTGCCGCTTTGGAAATTCGGGATTGAGGATTGGCAGACCTATCAGGTCCATGATCTCCTGAACAACAAAAAATATTCCTGGAAGGGGCCTTCCAACTATGTGCGATTGGATCCGCAAGTAACACCCGCCCATATTTTTCTGATCAAAAAATGATTGCTTTGCGGTACCACTTCCAAAAGTGCCGGGTTCAATCAAGTAAGCGTTTGAACTTGGCCCTTTTGAAAAGGATGTCCGTCATCCTCCTGCTGACTTTGGTCATGAGTCCCACCGCTGATTTGGATGCCGCCCAGATAGGCATCAAATGCATACGCGCCAAAAGGGAATATCCCCGTGCCGCCCGCTATGACCTGGAACGGTTCCACAAAGATCGTATCAACACGGTCATGCTCAGTTTCTCCTGGGCCCAATTGGAGCCTTTCGAGGGGGATTTGGACGAAGCTTTTCTGAAGTCTCAGTTGTTGCCTGTACTCAAGTACGCGGGAAAAAATAAAATGACCGTGATTTTGGCCAGCCATTGCTGTTTTTGGGGGGATCACGGTGACTGGAGCATGCCGCGTTGGGTGAAAAGTAAAAAAGAATATCGGACATCCACTTCGGTCCTTACGGATCCGGTCCTTCGCGCGTGTCATATTTCCTATTTAAAGCGTCTCATGGATGAGACCCGCAAATATCCCGGGGTGACCGGTTACAACATACTCAATGAACCGGTATCGGCAGGGAAATGGTACTTTGTTCATGCCCGGCAGGAATTTGACGAGCGTTGGGACGGGGTCCTCGACATCGTGTCCGAAGTCAAACAACACATGGTCCGGACGAATGTCCCGCAATTTCTGATCATCGGCAATGCCAGTTGCGATATCGGTTTCGAACGGTATATGTGGGACAATACCGGCAAAGTGGACCTCAAACCGCTTTGGACGAAACTTTTGGATCCCATCGCGGCGCAAGGCCTGCAGCTGCTCGCGGCGTCCGTAAAATGGTACGGGAACCGGCCCAAGATCCGTACGGAGGTTTCCTTGAATTTTACGTTGTTGAAGGCGATGCGCGAAGCAAATCATGATTTTTCGAAAATCCGGACACAATGGTCGCCGGATGCGGATTATACGACGGTGTTTTACGATTACGATTCTGCCTACGATTATGAAGGGCTCGCCACGGCGGCGGTGCCAAACCTGAAGGCGTCCTATGTTTGGCGCGTGGGGCAACCCAGCGGGTCATCGAATAAAATCACGCTTCTGGATCATCGCCATTTGGACCGGCCGACACCTTATTATTGGGCGCTCCGGGATTTGGCTTCCGGCGTTGATTCCTTTGAAACGCTGGAAGCGGCCGGCCTTCCGAAAAACGGCGCAGAGACGCGTGAGCTTAATCCCAAAAAGGCAAAGGCGGGGATTTCAAAACGCTGGAGCGGGTCCGGCAGCCTGACGGGGCAAAAAGACGAGCTGCCTTTCTTTGGTGATTCGACGATTTGTGCGCGCATGGTCCTTGCCCCCGGTCAATCGGTTTTGCGGTCCGTGGTCTCATCCCATTGGAAAGATAATGGAGTGACGGCGGCCGACTCCTTCACGTTCCGCGCGAAAGTCAAAGAAGGCGGTAACGTGACGTTGGTTGTCAAACGCGGCGCAACGGAATATCGCCGGCCGGTTGTTTTAAAGTCCGGGCGATGGAAAAGCTGCAACGTGTCCATGAAAGAGCTTGGTTTGACCGATACGGACATCGGTTCTATCGATCAAGTCGGGTTTGCCAATGAATCGGGTACGCGACAGGTGATTTTGCTCGATGATTTCCTGATTCGGTGACGGCGTCCGGTTAGCGGTTAGCGGGTGAGAACAGAAACGGCGGGATCGGACAGTCGAGCGTGCTCGCAAAGGCGCGCAGGAGTTCGGCTTCTTCGGGGGTGACGACACCGTCGTGCTGGATCGCGGCAAGGCTGGCTTTCATCAAGAGATCCTTTATTTCGGGAGATGCGGCTTTCAGCTTCTCAAGGATTGCTTCGATTTTTTCCATTCCAAGATCGGCAGCGGGTGTCAGCTCCGCTTGACGGACCGGGTCCAAAAATTTGAGTGCATTTTGAAATACGGGACCGGCGTTGTCCGGGTCCGTAAAGCCGATAACCGATAGATACGAAAGCCAATCCACAGAGTCCTGCCAAATGGCATCCAAAGTCGAAAACTTCACCTGTACCGGCTTGCTCAGTCCGAAGGCCTGGTCCAAATGATGACAGACCACCTGTTTGAGCGAAAATTCAAAGGCATCGATGCGATGATCCGCCAGGATCAAACTTTGAATGCTGTTTCGAAATAGTTCATATTGCCGCGGTGAAATCGTGCGGATGGCGGGGATGGCCAATTCGATCAACGGCAGACGGACTTGCGGGGGCAGTTGAGATACGAACGCAAACATTTTTTGGGTGTGCAGGTAGACGGAATTGTTTTCATGCCCCAGCAAATAGGCAAATTGTTTTTCCCGGACCTCCGGATTCTTTCTGTCGATGAGTAGCGCCAGCAGCACCGCGCGTGCGCCCACGGGGTCCCGGCTTTCATTCCGGATGACTTCCGGCAGTCCCAGAATGACGGAGGTCGCATAGAGCAGATGGTCGGGGAAAGGACTGCCGAGTTGGAACGCCACTTTGTCCGATAATGCCGCAATCGCAATCTGATTTCCCGGATCGGATAAATATTGCGTGATTCGCGTTTTTTCATCGAGAGGGGGTGCGGCCGGCGCTACCTGTGCGACACTTGGCGGTGCGACCTGTTGTCGATAGGGTGCCGCGACTTCGGGAGCTGTGATTTTAGGAAATTGTCCGTCAAACATCGGGTCCAGAAGCTTGATGCGTTCATTCAGGGGCGGGTGTGTTTCCATCAGCGCGGAAAAGAGCAGGATTTTGGGCAATCCGTTTGCGAAAAAAAGATGGCTTGTTTCTTCCGCGCGGTAGCTTTGGATTCTCGAGCCCGCGAAAAATCCGCCGATTTTTTTGAGCGCCCCCGCCAAACCGGCGGGATATCGCGTGAACTGAACGGCGGAGGCGTCCGCCAGAAATTCACGTTGCCGGGAGACGGCGCTCTTGATCAATCGTCCGAAAAAAACGCCGACGTATCCGATGATGAACAACGATACGCCCATCAGAAAGATCACAAGAAGGGGGGCGCCGCCTTTCTTTGAGCCGCGCACGTAACGAAGACTGCGCATCAAGATCTCGCCGGTGATGGCCAAGACGAGTATGCCTTGGAGGACGCCCATCAGATGCAGATTTAAACGCATGTCGCCGTTCAGAATATGGCTAAACTCATGGGCGATAACGCCTTGGAGCTCGTCCCTGGAAAGCAGGTGAATACTGCCTTGTGTGACGCCGATGACGGCGTCTTGCGTGGAAAAGCCGGCCGCAAGGGCATTGATGCCCGTCTCTTTTCGCAGAACATAAACCGGCGGTACGGCGGTGCCGGATGCGATGGCCATTTCCTCGACGACGTGCAAGACTTTCTCTTCGTCAGGATCCGTTGTGTTCGGCTGGATGAGCGAGCCTCCCAGGAGATCCATGATGGCTTTCCCTCCGTGAGACAGCGCCGCGATTTTATAGAGCGTGCCGGCGACGATCATGATCACGGTAAAAGAGCCCACCACTCCGAAAAGATTCGGGTCCCACAGAACCAGGGGCGGCAGGGGCGTGCTATTTTGGACAGCGTCATAATGGAGTGCCCAATACCAGATCAAGAGGGAGGCGGCATAGACGGCTGCGATGATACAAAGAACCGCCAGGGCATAAAGAACGATCAGAAAACGTGTCCGCTTGCGGGCCTGGGCCTGGTGCTCAAAGAAATTCATTTAAATTTTAAGATCCCGTGGGTTTAAGAGAACTTCACATCCGGTCGCGCGCGTTCGGCATCGTTCGCGATTTCAAAAAGCTCCGCTTTCTCGAATCCGAGCGGTTTGGCGAGCAGAACGTTCGGGAAACTCTCGGTGGCCGTATTGTAAAGCATGACCGAATCGTTATAAGCCTGACGGGCAAAAGAAATTTTGTTTTCGGTGGACGAAAGTTCTTCCATCAACCGGATCATGTTTTGGTTGGCCTTCAAATCGGGATAAGATTCCGCCAAAGCGAACAACCGTCCCAGGGCTCCGGTGAGTCCGGCCTCGGCGCCTTTCAGCATGTTCATCGATGCGGCATCTCCGGGTTTGGCGGCGGCTTTTCCGCAAGCTTCTTGTGCCTGATTGCGGGCCAGGATAACGGCCTCGAGCGTCCCGCGCTCATGTTGCAGATAGCCTTTGACGGTTTCGACCAGATTGGGAATCAAGTCATAGCGTCGCTTGAGTTGAACGTCGATTTGCGCAAATGCGTTTTGAAAACGGTTTTTCAGGGCAACCAGTTGATTGTAAATGCCGGCGATGCTGAGCACAACGATCACGATGACGGCGAGCATAATCAGTAGGGCAATCATCACGGCCTCCTTTTATCCTTCTTCAATTGCTGCGAGCGTTATTTAAAATCCAACGTTTTTTGTCTGCGATGACGGTGAAGAATTCTAGCCATCTTGGGGGCGTGTGTCCACCATTACCGCATTACCGGACGCCGTCCGGTTTGAAATCCGTTATTGACATCTCCGCGCGGACTGATTATAGTTATGCACATAGGTGCAAAACTCATGCGACCCAAAAAAACCAGATGGATCAAGTGCCGGCCCGGCGAACGCTGCTTCAAACCGAAATGCAATCCGCGTAAGGAATTGCTGGGTGTGAACCTCACACTGGATGAATTTGAGGCCCTCCGTTTATGCGACCTCCAATGCTATGAGCAGGAACAAGTTGCCAAGAGGATGAAGGTTCACCGGTCAACAGTTTCGCGGATCCTTTCGTCGGCCAGACAAAAGGTCGCGGATGCGCTGGTCAATATCAAAGCTATTCGCATTGAAGGCGGATGTTGTGAAATTATCAAGAAAGATCATAAAAAATGAAAGAGTGGAAAAAGTTTCTTTGGGTTTCAGTGGGATTTCTGGCATGTTATTATCTGCCGGTGGAAAATCTGCGTTTTACGAATGCGATCTTTGAAGCTATGGCGCTTGCCAAATGGTATGCTCGTGAGCACGTGATCCTTTGCCTTGTCCCGGCCTTCTTTATTGCCGGCGCTATTTCGGTTTTTATCAGTCAGGCCTCCGTGATGAAATATTTCGGCGCCAAGGCAAACAAGATCCTTTCCTACAGTGTCGCATCGGTCTCCGGGACGATTTTGGCCGTTTGCTCCTGCACGGTGTTGCCGATATTCTCCGGAATTTATAAACGCGGTGCCGGAATCGGCCCTGCCATTGCTTTTCTCTACTCAGGCCCGGCGATCAATGTCTTGGCGATCATCATGACGGCACGGATTCTAGGATGGCAGCTGGGACTTGCGAGAGCCATCGGTTCCATTGTCTTCAGCGTTGTGATCGGTCTTTTGATGCACCTCCTCTTCTTGAAAGAAGAGAAGGCCCGTCATCAAAACGGTGATGTCCCGATGGCTGGAATAAAAGAAACGCGTTCCTTGGGAAAAACAGTCCTTTATTTTGGTTCGATGATCGGATTTCTCATTTTTGCGAATTG
>JAQTOZ010000164.1 GCA_028713205.1 Candidatus Omnitrophota bacterium | reverse complement strand
CAAACCGGTTCATGTTATAAAGACCGGAAAAAATCTTTTGACCGATATCCCGCACGCGGCCAGGGTTATCCACCACGATAAAAGACCATGGCTGGCTGTTGCAGGCGGACGGCGCTAGGCGCGCCGCTTCAACGCACTTCAATAAATCCTCGCGCGGGATCGTCCCCGGACGGTACCGGCGAATACTCTTTCGCCGACTAACAATTTCTGAAAACGTCATATGGAATCCCGGCTTCTTGATAAGGAAACAGACTGTTTGATGTTTTTCACGACTTTCAGGCCGCTTGTTTAAACGGCCCGGCCGGCCACTTCGCCGGTTTCCGTGTTGACGCGGACCACTTCACCCTCGGCAATGTAAGGCGGCACACGCACCTCGAGCCCTGTTTCGAGTGTTGCCGGTTTCATGCCGCTGGACGAACCGGCATCGCCTTTTCGGACTGCATCCGTGGCTGTCACTTTCAAATTCACGTAGACGGGCAGCTGAAGGGACGCGATCGCCCCGTTGTACTTTAAAACCGTCACCACAAGACCTTCGGTCAAATAAGGGCGGGCCTCGCCAACGTGTTCCGCATCGAGATAGTGCTGCTCATAGGTACTCTCCTCCATGAAACAGTAGCCCTGATCATCGCGGTAAAGGAAACTCGCCTCGACTTTTTCGACGTCCGGCTCATCAAATCTCTCTCCGGCCTTGAAACTCCTGTCCGATACCGCCCCCGTCAGCAAATGCCGCAACCGGGCTTTCACCATCGTTTGCGCACCCCGGGCCGACGGCGCGGCAACATTGACCTCCAAGACCATATAGGGCTCACGCTCCACGGAGATAACCATTTTGCGTTTTAATTCATTTGCACCAATCATTTCCGGCTCCTCGTTTTTAGAATCATATGGATAAAACCGTTTGTCTTCACACGCACCGCTTAGACTCCTTCGCGCAGCATACCGATCCGGTAAGGTAGTATAGCCTCCCTCTTTTCATCGATCCAGAAAAAGTAATGACACGATCGAGAACTTCAAATCAATTCAACGCGATATGGCAAGTGGGTTTGATGCCGCGCTTTTTGAAATAAAGCTGATGATAATCTTCGGCTTTGTAAAATTCTCCGGCCGGGACAATCTCGGTCACGATGGGGTTTTTGAATTTTCCCGTTTTCCGAAGTTTCTCTTTCGAGATCTCGGCCGCTTTTTCCTGCTCGGGAGTGCCGTAAAAAATGACAGAACGATATTGCGTACCGACATCCGGCCCTTGCCGGTTTAACGTGGTCGGATCATGGATTTGCCAAAAAATATCAAGCAGCTTGTCATAGGCTATCTGCTTGGGATCATATTCAATCCGCAGGACTTCAGCGTGTCCGGTCTTATGGGTACAAACATCTTCATAGGATGGATTTTTCTTGGTGCCGCCCATATAACCCACCGTCGTATTCACAACGCCTTTGGCCTGGCGGAATACTTCTTCGACACCCCAAAAACAGCCTGCTCCGAACACGGCCACTTCCGTTTTTGGTTTCGGGACCGCTTGCGCAACCTCTTTTTCCCTTTTTTGAAACAAGGCCAGATACCGGCCGTAACCTTCCTTTTCAAGGTTTTCCAAGGGGACAAACTGCAACGCGACCGAGTTGATGCAATACCGCAAACCTGCCGGGCCCGGCCCGTCGGGAAAAACATGACCGAGATGGGAGTCGCTCTCCCGTGCGCGCACCTCGACCCGTGTCATACCTAAAGCCGTGTCCCTTTTTTCGACGACGAGATCCTTTTGGATCGGGGCCGTAAAACTCGGCCATCCGGTACCGGAATCGAATTTATCCAGGGAACTGAAAAGCGGTTCGCCGGTCACGACATCGACGTAAATCCCGGGCTTTTTGTTGTTCCAGTAAGCATTGGCAAACGGCGCTTCCGTACCATTTTGGCGGACAATCCTGTACTGTTCCGGTGTCAGTATTTGTTTTAGCTCGGCATCGCTTTTGGGAAGCCCGCACGGAGGCCCTTCCGCTTGCCCGTTTCGCTCATTTTTCTCGTTCATAACCTGTGTCCTTTTATCGACTTGCTGCAGCAAGTAGCTTCCGCCCATCAAAAACACCAACAAGCACAAAACTGTGACGAAACCTTCGGTACGATTCATAACGCCACATTCCTATCCCCCCATTATCTTACATATTTATTTTACCACGGAAGACGGCATCGGGAACCGGAACATTCCCGGACATTCCGCAAGGGGCGTAGTCTTATTTCAAAATCATCCTTGCCCGCCTTTTGTGCGACTCCTATAATGCTTTCCGTGCGCGCTGACAAAAACAGACCGTAGGCCTAATCAGCAACACCCAAAAAAGGACGTCTTCGATGAATAAACTGTCTCACATGTTTTTGACACTGTTCGGCATCGCCGCCCTATCGGGTTGTGCCCTCATGGAGGTATCCTCCGATTGGGATTCGACGGAGGATTTTTCGAAATTTAAAACCTACGCCTGGGCTTCGGACAAGCAAGCGATTACGGGCAACCCTCAACTGGATAACGACTTACTCGATAAAAGAATCCGGTCTGCTGTCGATCGCGACCTGCAAGCAAAAGGATTTCAAAAAACACCCGATCCCAATCCCGATTTCCTGGTCAGTTACAAGGCCTCCGTGGAAGGGAAACTGGATGTCACCAATGTCCCCGGCGAAGTTTACGAATCTCCCTGGTCGATGCCGGACGGAACGGTCGGACTGGGTTGGGACACCTGGGGTGCAGCATCCTTTGTCACCCAGTATGATGAAGGGACCGTTTTGTTAGATGTCGCCGATGCAAAAACCAAAAAACTGGTTTGGCGCGGTTCCGTAAGTGCCGTCGTAGGACAGAACCTCACACCGGAGGAAAAACAGCAACGCATCGACGAAGCGATTCAGAAAGTCCTGGTCAAATTTCCACCGAAGAAAAAATAAGGCCCCAGAATCACAATACCTATCCGGTTGCAACGGGCTTGCTGGCAAGCCGATGTGAAGGTAGAGCAAAAGTCGCCGGTTTGTCAGGCGCTGCGAAAGATTATCTCGAAAGTGACGCGATCCTAGGAATAATGGATCGCCAACCAAACCGTTTTCTGACAGCGATCGGTCCAAAGGACCCGGTGTTTGACGTGAGCGGGGATATTCACATAATCCCCTCCGAACATATCGATTTCCTGGTTTCCTTCTTCAAACTGAAGCCGCGCGCGCCCCTTTAACAGGATCACCCACTCGTGCTCCGGTTGATCCTCCCAATGTCCCGGAGGCGTTTGATGGCCATCGGAGACAATTCTTTCGACCCTGAACGTCTTACCCTCGAAAAGGGCCTCCAAGATTTCTTCCTGGCTTTTATGTCTGTCGCCATCCAATAAGTTTTTTTTGATCATCGTAAAAGAATCACCTGTTCAGCGGCACCCATGCGCCGGTCGTTGAATTGGAATTTTGAAATTAATGATTAAACGAATAAAGAAAATACGCCACAGCCGAAATCGTTGCAGAACACGGAATGGTCAAGATCCATGCCCAAATGATGTTTCCGGCGACACCCCACCGGACGGCACTGATGCGGCGCAACGATCCGACGCCCATGATGGCGCCGGTGATGGTGTGCGTCGTGCTGACCGGAATGCCGAACATCGACGAGAAAAATAAAGTGAAGGCCGCACCGAATTCGGCACAAAAACCGTCGACCGGTTTGAGCTTGGCCACTTTTTGTCCCATGGTTTTGACAATGCGCCATCCGCCGAACATCGTCCCCATAGCAATCGCGGTATAGCAGGCAATGACAACCCAGTTTGGAACATGAAATGTATCCCCGAGAAGCCCCGCGCTAAACAAAAGGCTGGCGATGATTCCCATGGTCTTTTGAGCATCATTGCCTCCGTGACCGACGCTATAACAGGCCGCCGAGATGAGCTGCCCTTTCCTAAAAATATGATCCACTTGAGACGGCGAGCTGTTTTTAAAAATCCAATAGACCGCGGTTCCGAACCCCAACCCGAGAATGAGCCCCACAATCGGAGAAATGAAAAGAAACGCTACCGTTTTTAAAATGCCGTTCCAAACAAGCGCTTGGGGACCCGTCTTCATCAGGGCCGCGCCGATCATTCCGCCGATCAAGGCGTGCGAAGAACTTGTCGGCAAACCGAAATACCACGTGATAAGGTTCCATGCACAGGCCCCCGCCAGCGTTCCGAAGATAACATGCTTGTCGATAATGGCAATATCAATGATGCCCTTACCGATCGTATTGGCGACATGAAGACCGACGAAGAGGAACGCGATGAAATTGAAAAAGGCCGCCCATAAAACCGCGAAACGGGGTGATAAGACACGCGTGGAAACGACCGTCGCAATGGAATTCGCCGAATCATGAAACCCGTTCAAAAAATCAAACACCAGCGCCAGTAAGATCAATCCGAGGATTTCGACTGTCATAGATTATGCATGTTTCACAAGAATGGACTCAACCACATGGGCCACGTCTTCGCAAATGTCCAAAATGGTTTCAGCGTCCTGATAAATCTCTTTGCGCTTGATCACCATCACCGGATCGTGCCGAGCCTGCTCAAAGAGTTCGGCAAGCATCGTGTCCCTCATGGAATCGCCGACATTTTCAAGCCGGTTGATCTCGACGCAGGAATCCATCACTGCTTTGGAATGTTTCATGTCCCGCATCCCTTTGACGGCACAGGCCACCGCCGCGACGGACTCTTCAATGACGGCGGCAAATTCGATCAAATTTTTATCGATCCCTTCAAGTTTATAGACCCTCAGCCGGTTGACGATCGTATGGATCATATCGATAATATCATCAATCTCTTTGGCCAAAGAATGGATGTCTTCGCGATCAAAGGGAGTGATAAACGTTTTATCCAGCCGTTCGATGATATTGTGGGCCACATCGTCCCCGAGATGCTCGATATCTTTCATCGTTTGCACGGCCTGATCATCCAATGTCCCTTTGGCAACCAACTCCTTAAAGAAAGCGGCGGCTTTAACGGCATACTCGACCTGTTGATCAAAGAGATCGAAAAAATTGGATTCTTTGGGCAGAAAACTCCAAAGCATAAGGTTCTCCTTTCCAAGAAAATGAAAGCTTTTGGTTTAATCCATCTCTTGCGATGGAGAGCGCATACGATCATGCGCTGCGGTGGTTAGGTTGACCGGCATCTTTGCCATGCCGAAGCAAGCTTTTGCTTGCCTTTCTTATCATTACCGTTCGATCGCTCGTGATCAATACAACGATCTCTTTCGGTATGCCCAGTCGACATTAAAACGAATCTTTCGAGACAGTAATATACCAGAATAGGACGCTGAACGAAAGCTCCGTTTGCGTTCGGGGCAACCGGTGGCACAGCCATTCAGCTATTTTGCTTGTAGAAACAAACGCCTTCTCGGTAGAATAGCCTCCATTCCGGAGAAACCGATGACCGCAACTTATCGTTGGTTACAGACATGCTACTATCAATTTTTCGATTTGCGCCGGCGCGAATATGGAAAACTTGCCGGTCTTTTCCGGAACTGCCGGACCATTCTGGATCTTGGCTGCGGGACAGGTGATTTCCTCGTCCACATCAAAGACAAGGCCGTCGGCATCGATCACAATCTGGATTCCGTGGCCCTGGCCCAAAAACAAAGGCTTCCGGTCACGCTGGGAGATGTTCTCAAAACACCGTTTGAAAGCGGGTCCTTCGACGGCATTTTTTGTGCCCATGTCATCGAACATTTTGATCCCGAGCATGCCCTGGCACTCCTGCGTGAAATCGACCGCCTGCTCAAACCGGGCGGCATCTTAGTTCTTCAAACGCCGGTTCTGCACCGGGGATTTTACAACGACTTCACCCATGTCAAACCGTATCATCCGGAAGCCATCCTGCATTATCTCTCCGAAACACGGCAGACGAATCTTCCGAAAATCGGCGAATATCAGGTTTTGAAAATCCGGTACCGGTACGCAGACCTCTACGTGCCGCTACTGGAACCGGGACGCCGGCCGGCCAGCATCGTCCGGTGGCTATTGATTTTGATCAAATGCGCGAGCTTGTGCGTCGCTTCGGTCGGGATCAAGAATTTTTTTGTGCGGAACGGTTATACGCTGGTATTGCAGAAATCGTAACGGAAAACCGGTTACCCTTCGCCCCAAATCCCTCTTCGATTAACCCGCGCGATATTCTGAAGCTGCTCGAATTCTTTCCGATACTTGCAAGGATTCTGATGACGGACAAAACCATAACCCTCCTTGATCATTTCGCCGTTGAGCATCACTTCGCGCGTTTCTGAGGCCAGGGCATCTTCCAAATCCGCCGCCTGCGGACTTGAAATATTGGGATTGTCATACACCGGCAAGGTCACATAGACATAGACCCAGGGAGGACGTTTTGATTTTTGGCTGTCGGCCTCGTTTTCATATTCCAGACGAATTTTTCTCGGGCGCGATTCATCCTTATCGGAATCGGACAAAAACATGGAAGAACGTGTTTCGAAAACAAATTGTTCGATAAACCAAACAGATTTATTCGCAAAGACCTTGATTTTTTCTGCGGCAAGATCGTTTTTCTTCCCCAAGAGCTCATTATGTGTCGTCAACCCCGGCTTCACCACATCGACACCCGCCAACCGGACAGTTTTACCGTCGGTCAGCTGCAGTGTGTTTCCATCCACAATGCTTTCAACCCCGAAAGGTTTCTCCAAAGTCCGGCTCAGCGGAACCTTGATCTGGCCTTCCGCGTCATAGTCCTGGGACCGGACAACCGGCGCAAGCAAGCAAAGCCCTATTGCGGCACAAACTGGGATTAAAATCTTAAAAGGATAGTAACGCATGGATGGTATTATAGCAATTCCGCTCAGAAAGAGAAAAATGTTCTGCGAGCACCAGGACACCGGAGCGCCAGACGCCCGCGTTCTTGTGGCGTTTGACTTGTGACTGGTGAACTGGCGCGCAATGGCACCCGATTACGCCGCCACGCCGATCACTTGCTGGGAAAGATACCTGGCCTGCACGAGATCCAACAATTCCTGAGGTGGTTCGATAAAGCCGTCTTTTTCGGTCATCCCGGCAAGACGTAATTCGCTCCGCGCATAAAGTACGGCAACGGCAATGACCCCGGGCTGTTCTTTTAATTTGAAGAATTTGACGCGCCGGCGTGCTTCACGGCGAAACTCACCGTGGGGATCTTGCGCCCGGCCCTCTTTTGAAAAGTGTACGGCGAAAGCGCCCGGGATCCCGAATTTCGTCAATGCCGTTTCCGCATTGCCGGAGGACCGGAAGACGTTCGGGGATTTGAGAATTCCGTCCGTCAGCGCGCTCTCGGGAATCTGCCCCCGTTCGTTGTAAATCACAAGCCTTGTTTCGCTGCGGTTCGCGTAAAGTGTTTTGAGAAGCTCCTCTCTCTCAGCATCCGACAAGCGGCCAAAGTCGTCCGCATCGATCAAAAGATTTCCCTTGGCGCTCGGGGTCTTTATCGAAACATGGCTTTGGGTGAACGCAACGCGCAATTCCGAGCGATCGCGTCTTTCTCCCAAACGCAGCGCCCGTTCGAGAATCTTCCCCGCCGTCTCGCGGCCCTCTTTACTTTTCCAATCAATCTGATGCCGCTCTTTTAATTCTTTCAGCAAAGCTTCCCCGCCTCCGGTATCCTGGCCTCCTTGAATCATGCTAATCGCGGCCTGAATCCGCACGGGATTGTAGCTGTCCTCGATTGCCTGAGCGGCTTGTTCGTTGCGCAGCAAAAGATGCAGAAAATGTTTTTCCAAATTGGCGATGAAGGCCGCGCGCTGATCGGGTCCGTTACGCAATGAAGCGTGTTTGGCCATGGCA
>JAQTOZ010000163.1 GCA_028713205.1 Candidatus Omnitrophota bacterium | reverse complement strand
TTTAAGACAGTTTGGTTCATTATTCTCTCCTCTTGCGCCTGAGCGGGGTAACACCCGCTCAGGCGGCTGTATTAATAAGAAGAGAGAACGTCATTCCACGCCCTCATCTAGCGAATTGACCCGGAATGGCGGAGAAAGAGTCCGATGAAAAAAACAGCTAAATTACTTTTGGTGTTTGCCGGTTTTGCGCTCGCGGAATTCCTGATTTTTTCATTCCAATTTCTAGCCGAAGGTACCTTCTAATATGAAACGCACGAAAGGCATTTTTTTTTGGTCTTCATTTGTCGAAATTTATCAACAGCTGGGATCGGTGTTGAGAAATGACCCCACGATTTGTATCCTTTTTATACTGATTGCTCTCATCGATTTTATCGCGCTCACGGTTTTATTTTTCGCGCATACGGAACCCGTTTCGACGATTGTCGCTCCGATCATCAGTACCTTCTGGAGCGAAAGATTTTTGCATTATCCCGAGAACTTTTATCTGCTGCCCAAGCTTTTCAACCATGCGCATTTTCTCATCACGACCCTTGTCGGAATTGTCGTGACGGGGCTGGTGATCAAAAAAATCGACGCGCAGGTGAATGACAGGACCAAGTTGACGACTTTCAAGGCGTTCGGCCCCGTGATGCGCAAGTACCTTCCCATCATCCTGGGGTGGTTGATTTCCTACGGGGTTGTGATGCTGTTATTTCGGGTCGTGCTGCCTTATTTCACAAAGAGTCTATGGATGTATCTGGGCGTGTCCTATGTGACTGCAGTGATCAGTCAGGCCATGGTGGCTTTTTTGATCCCTGCGATTGTATTGGAAAAAACAGGTTTTTTTAAAGCGTTATGGCAAGGGATCAAGACAGGCTTTTTTAATGTTCCCCTGACAAGCCTTGTGATTGCCGTACCCATGTTGCTGGGAGTGGCGCTTTCCTATTTTAAGATGCTGAATCCGGTGTATTTGCGGATTTGTCCCGAACTTGTACTGGTTGTGCTTGCTTCCGGAGTTGTGGTGATGACGATTGTGGATTTGTGGGTGACCGCGTCCACAACGCTTATTTATTTGAAAGTGAGGAACGAGAGATGAAATCTCAAGTTCAAACTCCCGCCCAAAGCGGGACCAACATGAAAGGTTATACTAAGATTTTTGTCGTAACGTTATTGATTGCGACGATGCCGTTCTCGCAGGCCTATTCGGCCGTGGCCGAATTTGATTTTGCGCCGTCGGTCAATCAAACGCCGATTATTACAAGCCAGGGTCTTGACGTACCGGCTTCGTGGTCGGACCTGCCGATCAAGATCGGTTATGATACCAATCTGGTCAAAGGGGCCGCGGATCTGGTCAATAAGATGACCGCGATTTTGGATGATGATCGTCCTGTCGCGATACCGGCGCCCGAAATCGAAATATTGAATGAAGCGGCGCTTCCGGTCACGAGCGAAGTCCGGAATGAGACTGCCCGGCACGGTTTTTGGAGCAAAGGCAAAGTGATTGTTGCCGGAAGTTTGCTGGTGGCCATCGGGCTTTTGGTCGGGCTCTTGATGCTTTTTGCTTCGGGCGGATCGGGGGCCGGATCGGGATCCGGTTCAACCGGCTGGTTGAATTCCGGGGGTATCCCGAATAGCGGCGGAAGTCCGAACGGCATCTTGAATTCCGGTGGTACACCGAATACCGGCGGGAATCCGAACGGCGGGAATGACGGGAATCAAGGCAATGGTAACGGTTCCGGCAGCGGCAGTGGTGGCGGTGGCGGCGGCGGAACAGGCGGCGGCAGTGGTGGCGGAGCCGGGGGTGCAGGCGGCGGTGACACAGGGACGGGCGGATTGCCGGGCGGCGGTTCTTTACCGACCGGGTCGATTCCGCACAACCCGGAGCCTTCGACGTTGCTTTTGATCGGTTTTGGTTTATTATTGCCGTTGATCCGGAAGAAAAAATAATAAAGCTTTCGGCCTTCGGCTGACAGCTGAGTCCCAAGACCCAAGCTTGCCCGCCTTCTTTGTGGCGGGTCTCAAGACCCATGACCCAAGACGGGGGTATGGGACAAAAAAAGTGAAACAAAAAGTGACTGACGGCGGATTTGTTGCCGTGCGTTGCGAATCAGGGAGCGGAAACATGCGTAAAATCTGGTTGTGCTTATTCCTTATGTTGGTGGTGACCGGTTGCAGCAAAAACTATATGGCTGAACGGGAATACTATCAGGCGCAGAAGGTCTTGGACTCGGTGAAGAGTACGGATGTCGAGGCGTTTGGCGCCAAGGCCTATGATCCCGCCGTGGCGGCATTCCAGAAAGTCGTCGACAAGTATCCGGGGACTCCCAAGGCGCTCGAAAGCCTCTTTGTGGTTTCCAATCTCTGTTTGCAGCAGGAAAAGTACGATCAGGCCATCGAAACATTACGCAAAGTGACGGTCAATTTTCCGGACTCCAAGCAGCAGTCGGCGGAAGCGTTGTTCCGGATCGGCGCGATTTACGATAAGAAAGAAGAATGGGGCAAGGCGGAAAGCATTTATTGGGAAGTGGCGGAATACCATCCGCTCGAGCAGCGTGGTTTACAGGCTCCGATCGAAGTCATTATGCACTATGCCAAAATCAACTATCCGGACGCTCAAAAGCGCGCTTTTCAGCAGGCACTCGACCAATATAAGAAGACGCTCGATCGCATCGGTCCGATCCAGGCCTCGATGGAGGTCCGGAATTATGTGGGCGTCGCTTATTCCGTGATGGGAGATCTTAAAGCGGCGCGCAAAGAATGGGTCGGGATCGCCAATGATTTCCATGATTTGCCGGCAGCGGCCTCGGCCTTGATTCCTGCCGCCGAAGCCTCCTTGCGACTCCAACAGCCGCGCGCGGCCGTTGCGCTTTACGAGCAGTATTTGAAACGCGTGACGAAGGGCGTGACGGTGGGGCAGATGAACGTGCGCCTGGGCATGTTGTATCACCGGCTCGGAGAATACGCGAAGGCACGCAACTGCTACGAGAAAGCGGCCGCGACTTTCGGGCCCGGCAGTGTGCAGATGGCGGATGTCGAGCTTTTGATTGCCAAGAGTTATCAGGCCCAGGGCAATTGGGACGAGGCCCGCAAGCGGTATCACGCGCTTGAAGAAAAGTATCCCGATTCGATCGCCGCGATGCAGGTCCCTTTGATGATCGCAGCCTATTTCCAGGACTTGGGAGATAAAGCAACCGGCGAGCGTATGCTCGACAATGCGATCGCCAAATACAAAAAAATCGCGGCGGATAATCCGGGGACGAATTTGGCCCAGATCGCCCAGCGGTTGCTGAACGACGCTTTCGTGAGAAAGGGAGACTGGACGCAGGTGATGGCCCAGCTCGATGAGTCGATGAAGCGTGCCCCCAATGCCGAAGAAAAAGGCAAACTGCTGCTGATGAAGGCCATGCTCGTTGAAACACGGGTCAAGGATAAGCAATTGGCATTAAAATTGTATAATGAATTTATTACTGACTATGCGAATCATCCTCTGGTTGAGATTGCCAAGCGCCATCAGGAATTATTAGCAAAGGGTCAGCCGGTCGGCCGCTAAGCGCAACTTCGGTTGGCTTTTATCGTTATGAGCAATGGAAAAGCAAGCGGACTGACTTTTGCCGGAATAAAACCTGCTCCGGAAATTTTGAATTGGGGGGAAGCAGGTGTCGAGAAAAATAACAATTGTCTAAAAAAATGATCTTTTTTCGGCATTTGGGACGCTAGGGAATGGTATAGCGTTTGATGGAATGTTTGAAAACGTTATATTTTGATGGCTTGCCGCAAAAGTCTTGTATCCGGAGGGGTTGGACGGAAGGATATCATGTGGTATAATTCGCGCTCGTCGATAGAGACTGATATAAATTTTAAGAAAGGGACCCGTTTTCATTCCTTAGTTCATACAAGCATGCCCCTTCCGATAGTTTCAAAAAACGAGCTGAGCATGGATCGTCTGTTTACAAACCTTGCGGATTGTACGGCTACGATACATACCTTTTCCCATTCCAACGAAAATTTGCTTCTGGAATTTTCCCTGGATTGTTTGCTGGCCATTACCGATGCCTCGGCCGGGTCGATCCTGATTTGGGATGAAGTGCAAAAGGAGCTTGTTCTGCGTGCCGCACGCGGACGGTATTTGGAGCATGTCTCTGCCGCGCGGGTCAAACTTCGCGAAGGTGTTTCCGGCTGGGTCGCCCATAAGGGGATGTCGGTCCTGGTCAAAAACATCAATGAAGATACCCGGTTTCAGGAAGTCAAACGTTTTGATAAATATCAGTCCCTTTCCTTTATTTCCCTTCCGATTCTCTCAGGCAACCGGCTCGTGGGTGTGATCAATGTCACGGAAAAAGGCAATCTGTCTCCGTTCAACGAAGATGATTTTGACCGCGTGACGGTGGTGGCCAAGCACATCGCGATCGCCTACGAGAACCTGAAGGCGGGACGGAAACTGCAAAAAGAGAACGAGGACATGCACGAGACCTTGTCCGGGTTGCAGGCGCAAGTCAAAAAGCAGGAACCGCTTGTTTCGATCGGAAAGCTCGCGGCCAATTTGGCGCATGAACTGAATAATCCTCTGGACGGCATACGCCGTTTCGTCAATTTGGCGTTGGACCAAATGGAAGATGAATCGCTCGGCCGGGAATATCTCTTGAAGGCCAAAGGCGGCATCCGCCGTGCCATCCGCGTGATCCGCGGTTTGCTGATTTTCGCGCGGCAATCTCATCGCCAGGCACCCCGCATGATCGAAATTCACCGCGTGCTGGATGAAATCGTCAATACGGCCCGGCAGCATCAGGTTTTCAGCGGTATCGAGTTTGAATACCGGTTCTGCGGCGAACCTTTGCAGGTGCGGGACACGGGACTTGAGACCGTCATGCAGAATTTGTTCGAAAACGCGGCCCACGCGATGAACCGTAACGGCAAAATCACCATCGAGACGCGCAAGGCCGGACAGTTCGTGACGGTGGTGGTGCGCGACAGCGGTTGCGGGATTCCGGAACATATTGCGGGCAGGATTTTTGAGCCGTTTTTTACGACCAAGGACGATGAAAAGGGCACCGGGATCGGGCTGGCCATTTGCCGCGATATCGTCGAGCGGGCGGGACCATCGAAGTGGACAGTCAGGAAGGGACCGGAACGGCGTTTTACATTCATTTACCGTTTGATGATTCGACGGACTTTACCATATGACAAAATCAATTTTGATTATCGAAGACGATGCGCTGGTGCGCGAGTCCCTCTACGAGGTTTTGAACCTCGAAGGGTACCGGGTGTCCATGGCGGCCGATGGACGCGACGGACGCGCGTTTCTCGAAAAACAAACCGTGGATGTGGTGCTGGCGGATTTGAGACTGCCGGATTGTTCGGGATTGGACCTTTTAAAGACCTGCGCGGAGAATTATCCTTCCATTGATGTCCTGATCATGACGAGTTTTGCCACGGTCGAGACCGCCGTCGAGGCCATGAAATTCGGCGCGGCTGATTATCTGGTCAAACCGATCCACGACGATGAAATCAAAATCCTTCTCAAGCGTATTTTTGAGATGCGGGAGCTGAAGGAAGAGAACGTTCATCTCAAGGAAGAGCTTTCGGAGAAGAGAAGCCATTTTCACGACCTGATCGGTGCCGATGCGAAGATGCAGAGGATTTATCAAATCATCCGCGCGATCCAGGACACCGACACAACGGTCCTTCTGAAGGGCGAGAGCGGAACGGGAAAAGGGATGATCGCGCAGGCGATCCATTACAGCGACCCGGCCCGCAACCAGAAAGCGTTTGTCGAAGTCAGCTGCGGCGCGATCCCCCGGGAGCTTTTGGAAAGCGAACTTTTCGGCCATGTCAAAGGGGCGTTTACCAGCGCGATCCGCGACCGGATCGGGCGTTTTGAGGCCGCAGACGGCGGGACGGTCCTTTTGGACGAAATTGACGCGCTGCCGCCTTACCTTCAGGTCAAGTTGTTGCGGGTTCTGCAGCAAAAATCGTTCGAACGGGTAGGCGATACGCAAAGCATGCATGTCGATGTCCGGATCATCGCCGCGACGAACCGCAATTTGGAAGAAGAGATCCGCAAAGGCAATTTCCGCGAAGACCTCTATTACCGTCTTAATGTCATCACCATCGAAGTGCCCGCTCTCCGCGAGCGCCGGGGTGACATACCGAACCTCATCGAACATTTTCTCAAGCAGTTCAATGCAAAAATGCCGCGTAAAATCCGGGGTGTCAGCAAGGAGGCGGTCAAAGTGATGATGGAGTATGATTGGCCCGGGAACGTACGCGAGCTTGAGAATTTACTGGAACGCGCATGCGTGCTTTCACAAGGGGACATTCTTACGGTGGAAAGCTTTCCGGAAAATTTGCTCAAGAAGGCTGCGGTCAATCTGGCTTCAAACGGTTCGCCTCTCAAAGAGGTCTTGCGCGAGCCCGAGAAGCGGGTGATTGTCGAAGCGCTGGAGCAGTCCGGCTGGAACCGTAAGAAGGCGGCTTCCATGCTCAATATCAATCGGACGACGCTTTACAACAAGATGCGAAAGCACAATTTGCTTTAAGTCCTATCCAGCTTATTTATCAACTTTGCGAATATGAAGAAGGGTGAGTACTCGTGGCCACGACTGACCGGATCGAAAAGGCAAACGACGCTGAAGGCCTGATCGATACGAAACGTTGGCAGAAAGTCCAAAATTTATTCGCAAAGATTGTCGGCGTTAATGTTTCCTTTCTCGATCCTTCCGGCCAAGTCCTGATTCGCTCCAATACGGTTGCGCCTAATTTTTCCGATATTGTCGTGCCTGTTTCGGGGACTCCGGAGTTGTCCGAACCTCCGAAGTTTGTGATGGAGGCCATTCGCAAAGGCCTGCCGGACGAAAAAAAGGGGTGCCTCGTTGAATGCGGCCTGCATTATTGCCTGCTGCCGGTGAAATGGGAAAATCAGATGCTTGGGGTTTTCGTCATCGGTCCGGTCTTGGCGGCAAAAAGGGAAAATGAGGATTTCTACCGCAAGCTTTGCTATACCGAAGGCCTCCACGCCGAAGTTTACCTGGACCGCATTCGCGAAGTGAAACTCTATTCTCATACCGGACTTTTTCTGGTCCTCGATTTTCTGCATGAAATGACGCAGTGCTTCCTCGAACGGACGTCCACGGCGCGCGAGTTTGACGCGCTGTTGCCCGGATTTCTTGCGCAGTTCCGGGGCAAGGAGAGCCTGCTCTCGCTCCGGTTCAGTCACGAACTTGCCATCGCCTTGCTCGATATCGCCCTGGGGCTGGTGAAAGGGGATTCGGGGTCCGTGTTGCTGCTGGAAGAAAATGATCAATGTTTCCAGATCCAGTCCGCGCGGGGCCTCCATATGGATGTGGTCCGGGAGGCAAGAATACCGATGCGTTCCAGCATCGCCGGATTGGTTGCCCAGCGCGGGAAACCCGTCCTTTTGCACCGGGAAACCAAAGATCAAGTTCTCAAGAAACGCTTTGTCAAACCCAAACTAAAATCCTCCTTTGTGATTCCTCTCAACTATCGCGATCGTGCCGTGGGTGTTTTCTGTCTCAATACCGAGTCGGAAAACAAACATTTCAATCAGGAAAACCTTCAGCTTCTGGACCAGCTCGGTAAAATCGCCGGTATCGCTTTTGCCCGTCTCGGACAGGACTGAAGACAAGTCATAAGTCTCAAGACCCAAGACCCAAGTAAGTCCCACGTGTGTACTGTTCACAAGATGTGTTAACAATAAGCCTGTCATTGCGAGGAATCCCGCCGTAGGCGGGACGACGAAGCAATCTGGGGTTGAGATTGCCTGCCTGCCGGCCACTAGCGTTGCATTAAAATTATTGTCTATAACTTATTTCAACAGCTTGAGATAAA
>JAQTOZ010000162.1 GCA_028713205.1 Candidatus Omnitrophota bacterium | reverse complement strand
GATGTCCGGAATCGAACCCAAAACAGGAAAAGACACGAAGAATCGAGGTCGAAGGCACGGCGTAAGCAACACCGATCAAAAGGAACGCGGCCAAGACTCCGGCCGCGAGGCAAAGCTTACTCCATCGGAACCGTCGTAAATTGCGGAACATTTTCATAACGCTGGCTCTCCCGGGACCAGAAAACATCGCGTATTGAATAAAAACGAAAATCACGAAGCAATTGTGTTAACTTTGATTCCGTATTGCCCAGTTGATGATAATGCCGAAATTTCGCAAGCCACGAGGCTTCATGGACGCGCGGCTGATCCGGATCAAGTTCCCATGGATGCAAATACATAATGGCCGGAAACCCCTTGCGGTTGATTTCACGGACCGCCCAACGAATCACCCCGTACGGCAGCAACCGGAAATACCCGCCGCCCGCGATCGGCATATTGTGCCCGGCACACGGGATCGTTGCCAGCGGATATTCGGTGACAAAATCCACGCCCTGATCGTAAATCCGGTACGGGAAACACGCATGACGCCACGCGGGATCGCAGCGAAAGCCGAAGGGAAAAACGCTCGAATCATATTCGAAACCGGCCTCCAACATCACCGAAATCGCCCAGTCGGTACTCTTGCGCAAAGAATATGAGGGCGCGCGATAACCGCGCAAAAGCTCGCCGGTGACTTGCTCCACAACGTCGCGCGATTTCCAAATCTGCCGGCGAAAATTTTCAGGCGTGATGTCGGTAATCAAATGGTGGTCTTGCCCGTGCGAAGCCAGCTCATGTCCGGCCTCCGCGATCCTCCGGACGATCCACGGAAAACGTTCGGCCACCCACCCCAGGACAAAAAAAGTCGCGCGCGTGTTGTGCTCCTCCAGCAAATCCAGCAAAAGGGGCATCGTGTACTGGATGCGCGTCTCGCACCGATCCCAATCATCGCGCCGGATGTGATTTTCAAAGTTGGTCACGTGAAACCAATCTTCCACGTCGATCGTCAAAACATTGGGCATGCTCCCGGAGACTGAAGGCGGTTGCCTCAATCCCTCCGCGTCGGAAACCGCGACCGGTCCGTCCAGCAGTTCCATACTTTCACTCATGCGAAATACCTCACCAGTTTGGGGCCGGCGGCGTTGGCCCAAGCGACCGGCAGCCTTTGCCATAGTTTGATTGCCAGTTGATATTTTTTATTCGAAGGATGCCGGGAAGGCAGCGCCTGTTTGTGCCCATTCAGATAATATTGATAGCCCAGCGGTTCCTCCGAAAAACCCAAGCGGCGCTTGAAGGTCGCGGAACCGGAATCCACGCGGCTGCGGCAATAATCCAGTTCCTTCATGCCCAAGGCGTAACCCTTTTCGACTTCATGCCAGAACAGCATGTTGTTGGGCTTGTATTTGAAGAAGGCCTCCAGCGATCCGCTGAATTGACAGACAAGACTTTGTTTGAATGACAACAACAGGCTAAAAGCCACCATTTGATTTTCGTGTTGCGCGTAGTGCAACAGCGTGCGCCCGGAAAACTCGGTCATGATCGCCTCGAAATACTGCTTCGGAAAACACGGCGTGCCCAGCCGGTGAAAATTTTGCGTGTGAATCAAGTAAAGCGGATGGACATCCGTCGATTCCACAACTTTCAACCCCTGTTTCAACGCCATGCGGATGTTATTGCGGCTCTTCGTTCCGATCGCCTTGAACATCGCGTCCGGATCGGCCGTGATCGGAAAAAAGAAACGGTGATGCAAATCTTTTTGGTGCAGTGTCGCGTCTGCCAACGGCACCCGGTGGCGAAGTTCCAAATAGCCGCAACCTTTTTCGCGCATCATGCTTTTCGCTTCATCCAGCAAGGCCCTGGCAATGTCCGCTGTGTCCGCGCACGCGCCGCCATAATTGCCGAACGGAATCGACGACAGCGCGTAACGCCCCAATCCCTGGGGAATCCGGAACAGGGGCAAAATACCGACCACGCTTTCATCCTGAACGGCCGCTAAATAATACGGTCGGAAACCAAACACTTTCGAAAGGATGCGGGACCATCCCCAAAGATGGTCACAGGTCGCCGTTTCGCTTTTCGCGACATAGGCATCCCAAGCCTCGGCGTCAGAGCGGTTTTCCTGAAAAAGTCGAACTTGCATTTTCTTTCCTCCAATGAGCGGCCGACAAAGGTCTCAAGTCCGCCGCGAGTAATTTGTTCCAGGCCACAGAATACTGAGCGGCCCGGTAACGTTCTTCAAAAGCTTCCTGAACTTCACAACGATTTGCCCGCCCCAAATCCTGCAAACGTGTCGGATGTTTCAGGATTTCAACAATCGTCCGCACATCTTCCTGGGGAACGATACGGGAGGCGCACGCATCCTGTACCGGTCTCCCTTTGGCACCATTCGCCCGCATGCCAACCACGGCTTTGGCGGAGGCCATCGCGCCCAACATCGGGAGCGAACCGTCCGAAGCGTTGCGCATATCCACAAACAAATCCATCGCCTTCAGCACGAGGCGGTCATCGTACCCCCGCCGCATCAGGTAAATCGAATCCGCAAATGGCGCTTTATCCACGTAATGCTTGAACGTCCTGAAAAAAGGACCGTCGCCGACAATGATGAACCGGCTGTCCGGAATCTGATCTTTTACTTTGCGGCACAGGTCAAGAAAACGCAGCGGATAAATCTCATCCACCAGCGGAATCATCGTTCCGATCACGGGCCCCGGGCCCGGGATCTCCAGTTTTTTGCGGGCATCCCCGGCCGTCACTTTTCCATTAAAAGATGCCAAAGTAATGTTTTCCGAAAGGCGTTCGGCACGTTCTTCCGGTATCCAATCGTTCTCAAGCCAGCGCAACCGCAACGTATCGGACTCGAAAAAGACAAGCTCCGCTTTGCGGAGCATCCGGCTTATCCAGGCAGGTACTTTCTTCGGAAAGACGGCCTCCCGGCCCTCGGTCCGGGAGGAATCCCGGAGCGTTAAGGTCACGTGCCGGACACCCGCCAAACGCGCCAGTGTGCCTCCGAAGAGATAATGTAAGAGATTGGTGCAATGCACAATCTCATAGCGTTCCCGCATCAATCGAAGCCACAGAAGAAAAAGAAATCCGTGAAACGGTTTCGCGAGCATATCGGTTTTGAAAGATCCGTTGCTCAAACGCCGGGTCCATGATAGCTGCCGTCCGTTCTCTCCCGAATCGCTTCCCAAAATCAACAACTTAACCGGCGCATCATCTTCGAGACGCGGATGTTCGCAATGGATTCTGACGCGTCCCAAAAACCGTGTGAGCCGCACCTTTTCGAATTTTCGAAAACCGGTCTTGCCGAATGTCTTGAGAGAAATCGTATTGTCCGGAAGAATATCGGTATAAACAACACGATAACCGCGCGACGAAAGCCATTTGTAAATTTCTTTTTCGATCGCCGCAAAGGCCCCCAAACCACGATAGGCCTTCAACGTGCGCACATCATGCACGTACGCCTCGTCCTCAGCCAGTTTGACGCAGTACTTGAAAGGACAAATGGTGAAACCTTCGCCGTCGCCCAGACCGGGGATCACCCATTGAATGGCGACAATGGTCCCCCCGTATTCGGCGACGAAACATAGATCGCGCGGTGAAGTCAACAACGCCGCCAGCTTATCGCGACTGCCGAAATAAAGGGATGGCAATTTATCGAGGTCCTCCAACGTCGCCCGCCGTACCGTACAGGCCAGTTTCGAACGGATCCCCGAACCCACGTCATGGTAATTGCGTACCAAAAACCAAAGACGTTCCCGGCGGTAAATCGGAGTCACCGCAAACTTCAACAAACGGCGCAATGTTTTCAGGAAACCTTCCTCCCGGCAAAACAGGATGACCTGTCTGAACCGCAACACCAAACGCGATGGAATTTTCACCGGATGATGAATACGGTCGAGTGAGCGGACCAAAACCTCACGGATCTTTTCAACCTGAAGCCGGCAGTCAAATTCTTTTGAGACGCGTTCGAGCGAAAGATGCGACATCTCCCCCCTGCGCGACGCATCTTGCAGGAGTGTCCCGATGGCATTGGCGAGTGCGGCCGCGTCACCCGGTTTGACAAGAAACCCGGTCTTTTTATGTTCGACAAGTTCCGCCATACCACCCACACGGCTCGCAATCACAGGCAGTCCAGCCGCCATCGCTTCCAAAACCGACATGGACAATCCTTCCGAATCGGACGACAAAACAAAGATATCGCTCAGACGGAGCAACGATTGAACGTCCTCCCGATGGCCTAAAAGTTTAACCGACTCTTGCATGTGATGATCCCGGATCCATGCTTCAAGCCGGCCGCGGTCCGGGCCATCCCCGACAATCAGACACACAAGCCCCGGCCATCGTTGAAGCAATCGCTGCATGCTTTGAAGGAGGACCAGCGGCGTCTTCGGGAATGTCAAACGGCCTACCATGATCAGCACGTGCTGATCGGGTCGAATTCCCCACTCACGGCGTTTGATGTTACGGTCAAAGGACCCCATCTCCGGATGACATTCGATACCGTTGGCAATCGTCGAAAGTTGCTCGACGTAAACGGACTTTTTTGTCAGGAGATGATGTGTCGTCGACTGGGAAACACTGATCACACGGTGATGCACTTTTCGATAGGTGATCCGCTCGACCATGTCAAAAATCGTTTGCATGAGAGACGGGCCGGGACTCACCGTCGTGGGCCCATGGGCCGTACTGAGGACCCCGGAGACGCCACAAATTCTCGCCGCGAGTCCGGCGATCCAATCGGCTTTCGCCATATGCGTATGCACCACATCAAAACGTTCACGACGGATAAACCGGACAAGCTGCCATAGGGCCTTAAGATCCGTCAAAGGCTTGATCGCTTTGACCAAATCCACAAAGTGATGCGGCAGCCCCAGCGGTTTAAAACGCTCCGTTTGGAAATCTTCCCGTCCGGACGCAACGACAATTTCGAATTCTTCGCGCGGCAAATGCCGCAAAAGGTTGACCAGATGCGTTGTGACACCGCCCGCATCAAAGGACGTCACCACTTCCAGTAATTTGATCCGCCGTCGCCCTTTTTGCCGGACCAGATCCTCATAAAGACGCTCCGTTTGGCGTATGATTCGGCGCATATCGAACCGCTCCTCAAAACTCGCGCGCGCCGCTTGCCCCAATTCATTCGCCCAGGATTGCTTTTCCAAAATTTCTTCAATCGAACGCGCCAAAGCTTCGCGATCGCCCACCGGTATCAGCAAACCCGATTTCCGGTCCTCGATGAGGTCCGGAACACCGCCGATACGGCTCGCCACAATGGGCAGTCCTGCCGCCATGGCCTCAATCAAGCACAAGGGAGTCCCTTCCCGGAACGACGGCAAAGCAAAAAGGTCCATCGCCGCAAGACAAGCAGGAACATCCTGCTGCATACCCGCAAAGGTCACGCACGCATCAAGCTTCCGTTCGCGGACTTGCTTTTCGAACATCTTGCGTGCCGCACCGTCACCGAACACGGCACAATGCAGGTTGGGATAACGCCCTTTGAAACTCCGGATTGCATCAAACAAAATCTCATGCCCTTTCAATGTTCCTTCAAGACGGCTCATAATTCCCACCAAAAAAGCGCCCTCGGGAATTCCCAGACTTGCCCTTGTCGTCCTGCGGATCGTCTCACGGTCCGTCATTTCAAATTCAATCGCGTTGGGAATCACCTGCATGCGCGCGGCATCAAATCGCTCCGCGCGGAGGACATCTTCTTTGACCTTCTCGGAGGACGCGATGAGTCTGTCCGCAAACCGAGCAGACCATTTATCGATCCAATTCACCCATGCCCAGGTGCGTATGGCTTCGACCGCATGAATCGTCCCCACGACCACCGGCACGCGGCAACACCGTCCGACGAACCGTCCCACAACATCGGCTGGCAAAAGATGCGTGTGAAGAATATCCGGACGTTCAGCCAGCAAAACTTTCCGCAAACGGCAGAAAACGCTGAAATCGAGGCGATGCCGCATCCCCAGCCTGACAATTTTTATCCCGAGCTTTTCGATTTCGGGCCCCAGATCACATTCCTTACTCTGTCCGGTCGCTTCAAATCCGTAAAGTGTTCCTACCATGGGCTCGAAACGTTCACGGTCAAGGCACTTAAGAGTTTCGAACAAAAGCTTTTCAGCACCGCCGATTTTAAGGGCCGTAATCAGATAGAATACTTTGATGCGTTTCGGTGTCATACAATCGCCCCGGCTTTCACAGAAGACGTTTCGTCACGCCGCACAGTACAAAACGGCTCAAGGGCTGGTTGTCGCTTCGACAACCAAGTGCGGCAATAAACCCACGCGGCCACGTAGCTCAAAAGGGACGCCAACGGCCGGAAACAAAACTCGGGGCGCCTTTGATGATAAGAGATCTTGAGGAAGAACAACGGAACCAGACAAATCGTCCTGAATAAAAGATAGCCTGCCGCATGCCAAGGGCCACGGATCACCGGCCTGTATTTCGACTCCGGATACTTACGAGCAATCTGCGCATCACCTTGCGCATACCAAATCACCTTACGCAAGAGGGCCTGCCAAGTCGCCGGCGGATAATGGTACACAACGCCTCCGGTCAAAGCATAAACCTTCCCGCCTTGAAGATGCAGACGGTATTGCAAATCATAATCTTCCCCGCAAACAAATCCCGTATCGAACCCGCCCAGCGTTTCAAACGCGGAACGCCTCATGGCATAACAGGCCGTCCCGATCTGGCGCCAGGTAATTTCGACGAAAGGCGCCATACTCTCAGGAATCGGGACCGCGATGGATTGTTCGACTTGCTTTTTTTGGAATGCCGATGCATCTTCCGGAATCTGCCAACGGACTCCCACGCTGTCATTCGGTCCCAATCTTTGCAGCGACTCAATCAGGCCCTGCAGCAAATCGGGCGAGCTGAACCGGATATCATCATCCAGAAAAAGGAGATATTGTCCGCGCGCTTCCTGAGCGCCGCGATTTCTGGCCAACGCCGGGGGGCGAATCCCTTGTTTGACAATTAGTTCCCAATTTTGCAGGGACTGTTTTTTAATTTGATCGCGTAAAAAATCGATTTTCCCCGTCAGCGTCGGAACAATGATAGAAATCAAAGGTTGATTAAGCATATTCGAGTTTCGCATTCTTCTTTACGAATTTTTGGGGCTCATAGGAGCAACTCAGATCCCGTCCGCGCCATTTGCGGATTTTAGCCCGCACATGCGTAAAATGATCATACACCGTGCTAAAATGCAGCTTAAAATCACGGAAGTCCATGGAGCTGTAGATGGACAGCCGCGGCAACCGGTAAACATCACACGCCTCGATGCGATGAAAAACTCCCGGACGCCCGCCCACCGCCGCTTTATATCCGGCACGCCGTATTGCCGTAATTGTTCCCTCATCAAAAGCCCCGAAGGGATAACAATAAAAATCAACGGGCCGCTTGAGATGTCCTTCCAGAGTTGCTTTAGACCGCACAAACTCTTCGTCTCTTAATTCGGGTGCCAACCGATAAAGCGGATAATGATAATGTCCATGGGACTGGATATCCCATCCAAGGCCTACCAACTCATCGATTTCATCCCAACCGAGCATCGCAAGATGCGTAAAACCGAATTGAGAATTAAACGCACTTGTCTTCCCGATGTAATTCGTAGCGACAAAAACAGTGCCCGTCACCCCATAGTCCGAAAGGACGCGCGCCGCATGCGTCAATACGTTTCGGTAGCCGTCATCAAAAGTCAGGACCACAGTCTTGTCCGGGGCGAAACCCGTTTGGGTCACATGGTCCCAGCAGGTGCGCAGATTCAGAATGCGGTATCCCTGTCTCAACAACCAATCCCCTTGTTTACGAAACCAGGATGCCGGAATCGAAATACCGTTCACGCCTTCCCCGATGGCATGATAACCGAGA
>JAQTOZ010000161.1 GCA_028713205.1 Candidatus Omnitrophota bacterium | reverse complement strand
GAGGACAGGAGAAATTCAGTTCGATCATATCGGCGCCCGCATCCTGACAACCCAGGGCCAGTTCCATCCATTGGCCTTTGTCTTTCGCATCGCCCATGATGCTGCCGATCATGATTTTTCCGGGAAAATCTTTTTTGAGCCGGCGAATGTCCCGGAACCACTCCTCGGGAGTTCTCTCGCTTAAGAGCTCGAGATTTTCAAACCCGGTCACCGTCCCACCATGGCGGCTGGATGCAAAACGGTTTTTCAAATTTTTGAACGGCTCGCGAATCAAGGTCTTGACCACCGCACCGGCCCAGCCCGCCTCAAAAGCCCGCGCAATCATTTCCGCGTTCGCCGCCGGAGGTGCCGATGCCAGCACAAACGGACTTTCAAAGCGCTTGCCCAAATACTCAACCGAAAGATCCATGCATTCCTCCTTGTTAGCTAGACCAAAGACCATAGACCGAAGACAACAGACCTTTCGGCCTTTATGGGACGTGGACGTGAGAAATGTGCAAAGCAAGAGAGTTTCAAGTTCCCAGTCACACGTCACAAGAAAGTTCCACGTACCACGACCGAGTACCATGTATTACTACTCTCAGCGATCAGCCAACCTCTGATTCTTTCAGTATCGGTGTAACGGCGTGACGGCGTTTCGGCGAATTTACCCCGATACTCCCATACGCCCTTACTCCGTTACTTGTTCGCCGCATCTCCGCGTCGCCCTTTCGCCGTATCTTTTGTTGCCTCCTGCCATCTGCCTACTGTTTTTTGGTCTGTAGTCTGTCGTCTGTAGTCTGTAGTCTGTAGTCTTATCACTCCCGCTCTTCGTCCTGTATTTTCACATCTTCACTGTCATTCAATTCCCACCGTTCCGTATCATCCGTGCCCTTCGCCTTCGCTTCCGCCTGCACCTGCGTGTCCGGCTTTTCGGTAAGCGCCTTTTTCGCCGTTCTGGCCGCAATCGCCCTTCTCGCAATCCGGCTCCCCAAAATGGCATGGGCCGGAACCGTATTGAGCAGGAACATCCCCGCAACCATTCCTGTTATGATGATCATCAATCTTTTCGACATTCTCAGCCTCCTGTTATTCTGTTAGACCACAGACCGTAGACCTTTCGACCTTTATGGGACGTGGACGTGAGAAATATGCAAAGCAAGAGAGTTTCAAGTTCCCAGTCACACGTCACAAGAAAGTTCCACGTACCACGAAACACGGAGTACGAGTCACGGGGCAAGGGGCAGAGGAAAACCGGACGTAAGAAGTAGAGAAGCAAAAGAAACAGCTAAGTACGATTGTCTTACTTCTTGCATCTTGCCTCTTGTCTCTGATTTTCAGTCTTGTGTCTTGGGTCTTGGGTCTTGGGACTTGGGTCTAATCAATAGGGTGTCTGTCCCTGTTTTAGCGCACCTTTGATTTTATCCAGCAATAAATTTTCCCTGAATCGATCCAGAGAAATCATCGTTTCAAGTTTTCCGTGATCTTCCAAAAAACTTTTGATTTTTCCGCCTTTGCTATAATCGATCGCGATATATTCGGATTTCAAACCATGCGCAAAGACAACCGAGTGATACCGCATACAAATATTTAAAACCGACCGGCTCATGACGTCCAATATCCCGTCCGGAGAATAAATTTCGTCGATCCCGGGAAGCAACCGATTTTTCATCTTCCGGCTTGCCGCATCGCCGTTTAACAAAGCCCGGTAGTATTGCCGGTCATCATCTTCCCCGAACAGATGGCACATGGCAATCAAATGGATACGATAGCCTTCTTGCATAAGCCAATCCAGGGACCTGACAATTTCAAGATCAAAGATCTTTTGTATCTTATGATATTCATCGTCCGGCATGTCCGCGTAGACTCTCGGCCATTTTCGAAGAAAAAATGAAACGGCCTTGTCTTTTTCAAGGACCGTCGGAACCGTTCTCTTCCGGAGGGTGTCCTCCGCCGGATCTCCGGAAACGACGATGTCCGTTCTCCCCGTATGCTTCCGGGCCCATCCGGCCGATTTTGTGTCGCGCAACCGGACGATCGACGCCAAACTCAGGATTTTGGTGATGATTGATGCCGCCGGTGTTTCTTCCTGCACCGGCCCGATGCCACATCCCTCCACGACCAGTGTTTTCCCTTTCCGGGAGCCTTCGCAAAAAGCGCGAAGGCCGAACCCGAGCGCAAAACCCGGCATAAGCGGGCCACCGCCGAAAATGATTTTGTCCGCTTTCCGGCAGCGATCGAAAAACTCTTGGGTATAAACCGGTATCACGCGAACTTCATTTTCTCCGATTTCCCGGCAGGTCCAACGCGTGACATAAGGTTTGATACTCGCGACAATGATTTTTTTGCCCTTTTCCCGCGAAACGATTGTTTTGAGAATGAGCTTGTCCCCCGCCGTTTCCGTCCCATACCAGCCGACGACCAGAACCATATCCGAAGCCTTGCCTGAGGGAACGGGCCGCTGCCTCATGATTTGGTCATAACGCTCGAGACTGCTCCGGTAATCCAATTCATTTTCATACCCGGATTTCCGGATCTTCTCCCATTCGTCTCCGATCAACGCCCGGAGTGTCTTACGCCCGACACACGCTTGATCACACGACCGGCACTCCTCGCGGCTGAGCGTTTTTTTGTCCGCACGCAAAACCTTTTTGCATTCGAACGCACGCAGGTGCTCCGGTTGTCTGAAAAATTTCCCCCCGGCCGCACAAACGGCGATCTCCCCATGGGGATTCAGATAAACCGCCTCCGATCCGCAGGTGCAGCGCCGGGACCTTCGTTTCCGGGAGAGCACCCTCTCCATGATCGGCTCATCCCTGTCGCGATCCCCGGATACCGGACGTCTTTTATCAAAAAACAATTCCAAAAGATATTTTTCCTTGTCCGAAAAACCGGCGGCAGGGTTGACGTCCCCCTCAGGACCGGAGCGCCGCACCGGCGTGGCAAGGTAAAATTTGACGGGGATCTTCATCCGCTCCGCAAAATCAAGCGCCGCATCCAAGCGGCAACAGTTTGCGTGCGTAATCGCGCAGTCAAATTCATACGATAAATTCGGCTTCCTCTGAAGCCCTCGCGCGATTTCAACAACGTTTTCGAAAGGCCCGGGCACGCTGCCGCTGAAATCATATCTTTCACCGGCCCCATTCAGGGATAGACCCAGCCAGAATTGCACCTGACTGTGTTCGGCCACGGAATACAGGCGGGCAATAAATTGCTTTGTTTTCTCAAGGTCCGCGCAATCCAGAGAAATCCGGATCTGCTTTAATTTCGGTAATAGCTCACAGATGTCCCGGATCCGTTCGCAGGCATCTTCCAGCAGCGTGATCTCGCCCCCTGAAAGCCACACCGATTGAACATTGCCGAAGAAGGGATGCCGCAGCGTCTGACGGCCTTGATCCCGGCTCATCTCCGGGCGAACGGACTCCGCTCGAGCGCTCACGGGACATTGTGAATGGCAGCGCCCGGTGACGGAATAATTCAAAACACTTGGGAGCGCGTCATAGGCCTTCACCGCGAATTTCATCTCACGGATCACAGCGCCCGTCACGAATTTCGTAAACTCCAACATTTTGCGAATGGACATTACACAATCCCCGCCCGACTTTCGCTTGTCCCGTGCCCTTTTATAATTAGCCGCATCACAAGTCACAAGTTTCCAGTCACACGTCACAAGCTTCCGGTTTAAAGTTTCGAGACAGCAATCTGCTCAAGGTTCCACGATCCACGTACCAAGTGCCACGTGTTATTACGTGAAACTTGGAACGTGGTACGTGGCAACCCGAAGTTGCTTACCGCTTATCGCTTACAGCTGATAGCCGTCGTCGCTATCCCCTGCCCCACGTCTCTTGCCCCGCGCCCCGGTCTTGCGTCTTGCGTCTTGGGTCTTGGGTCTGTGTTTCTCTAACCGCTAAACGCTATTCCTTAATCTTGTCAAACTCCTCGACGGAAATCGCAGGAAAACAAGTGAAGGAAATACCGGTCATCTTGGCCAACGCAATCGAAGCCTTCATCACTTCCGCGGTTCCGGGAAAATTCGTAATCGCCACGAGGTCGTATTTCCCCAAAAGAGCGTACGCGGAAACCAACTTGCCTCCGGCCCTTGCGATCACCTCTGCCGCTTTTTTGGTTCTCTCGGCCGATATGCTTCCCAGCGCTTCCTTGGAATACTTTCCGTACATGAAATAAATAGCCATTGCCGCCTCCTTGTGTTGGGTTGATGAGTTGATGCTATGAATATCAATAGAGAAATTATAGCGCTTAGCAACTTCAATGTTTAAAGTTTCTAGGTTCCGGTTTCCGGCTTAAAGTTTACCGCTCAAAGTTCCACGATCCACGTACCAAGTGCAACGTGTTATTATGTGAAACCTGGAATGTGGTACGTGCTTGCGTCTTGGGTCTTGCGTCTTGGGACTTGGGTCTGTCTTTTCCTAAACGCTTGTCTTCCCGTGTCTCTTGCCCCGCGCCCGTTTACTCTCACGCTGCTTTGCGATTGAGTCGTTTTTTGGCGGCATAAAGATCGTAGCCCGTCTGGAGATTCATCCAAAATTCGGGCGTGGTGTCGAAAACCATTGAAAGCAAGATCGCGGTCTCCGGCGTCACCCCGCGCTTGCCCGCAATCAGCGTATTGATGCGCTGAATCGGAACGCGCATTTGGAGCGCAAGCTTGACTTGTGACATGCTGCGCGGCTTAAGAAATTCCTCGAGCAAAATTTCTCCGGGATGTGTCGGCCTTCGCTCTTCGGGCTGCATACGCTCCTCCTAATGATAATCGATGATTTGAACGCCCAGTGCGTTCCCGTTTTCAAAACGGAAAAGAATACGGAACTGATCGTTGATACGAATGCTGTATTGGCCTTCGTAACGGCCTTTTAACTTCTCGAGCCGGTTGGCCGGAGGACTCGCGACATCTCGAAGATCTTTGGCGGCATCGAGCATATCGAGTTTCCGCCATGCCGTTCTCCATATCTCCGCCGGAATCTTAAGCGCTTCTCGGCCGGATGTCCTGCCGTGATACAAATCCTCCGTTGCCTTCGTACCGAAACTCAAAATCATTGACGCCTCGGATGATTGAATATTAACACTTTAACACATACTGTGCAATGAATAAATAATATTTATTTTTAATTATATGTTTTATGCATTATAAGGATATTCAACTTAAAGGCAAGTACTCTCTTGAAGGGAACCATACACCGCGTTGAAGCACAATCGGGCAGACTATCCTCTTACCAAAGCTCCACGATCCACGCACCAAGCACCACGTTCCGTGTTCCATGTTTTGACCAAGTCACATGTCTCACGTCACAAGTTTTAAGTTTTGCTTACCGCTTATCGCTTACAGCTGATAGCCGTCGTCGCTATCCCCTGCCCCACGTCTCTTGCCCCGCGCCCCGGTCTTGCGTCTTGGGTCTTGGGTCTTTTGTAGAGGGCTTGCCCGACTTCTTTGTGGCGGGGCACCTAACTAGCACCTGACTATAGCTGGGTCTAATAAATAGGTGTCTGTCCCTGATTTTCTGATTTTATTTTGTTGACCAATTCTTGGCCTACCAGTTCATTGCCGAGTCGATTCCAATGTCCGTTATTAACCACCTTAATCTCATAGCCCTGTTGACTTTTTAAATAAATGGGCCCGACCACGTTCTTGATACAAATCAGTTTGTTTTCATCACAAAGCTTTTGTTCTTGCTCACTCCACTCGCCGGAAGCATTGATCATATAGACCGGCACGTCGCCGACCCGCTTTTTCACCTTGCCTAAAATGGTATGGGTGACCGAGTACGCTTCCCGTTCAAGCCGCCGTTCACGCTCCTTCTCGGCATTTGACGCCCTTTGTTTCGAAATTTTCCTTTTTCTCACATAGTTGTCAAGGTCCTTGTAGATTTGACGGGATCGGTATCGATCGTAAAGACTTAAAACCCTGTCCGCCGTAAAAGAATAATTTCTCAGGGTCGAAAGCGGCAGCGGCAAACGATAGACGACACCCCCGTTTTCAAGATAAGGCCTGACAAAATGGTTATTGAAGGGATACATCGAACGGTCCAGCTCGTATAAATTATTCCAGTAATCGTTCCCGCAAAATTGCCATAAGATCAAATCCGGGTCAATGACATCAAAATAATCATCAAGAATCATAAACTCTTGCAAAGAACCATACCCGCCTCCCCCGAAAACAAACAACTCGACATCATCAAACTCCTTTTCCAAAGAGGAATACCATTCCTCGCCGTTGGATACCCAATTCATCTGCGTGAAGGAATCTCCGATAATGAAAATCTTCTTTTTCTCTGTTTGGACATCCCCCCAACGCTTAAACCCATGCCGGTAATATTTTACGGTGATATTTCTGAAATGGCCCGGCGAGTCCTCGATCCTGGCTTTCTCCTCCGTGTTTTCTTTCACCGACCAGCCGTAAGGGGTCTGTTGATAGACAGGGGGGAGCACAGACCTCAAAATAAAATCCAGGCTGACCAAAGAAAGGACCACTGAAAAGACCGCGAGTACAATTTCCGGTTTCCCCATGTGAAAGGTTCCTTTCCGTTTCCGGCGCCGGTTCTCTTGGGGACAGGTTTCGGTACGCGGCACAAGTTTAAAGTTACAAGTTTCCGGTTTAAAGTTTCGAGACAGCAATCTGCTCAAGGGTCCACGATCCACGTACCAAGTGCCGCATGTTATTACGTGAAACCTGGAACGTGGTACTTGCTTGCGTCTTGGGTCTTTGGGCTGTGGTCTGTGGTCTTTGGGCTGTGGTCTTTGGTCTGTGCTCTACTATTCGCTATTCGCTTGAGTCTTTGCTCGTCTCCCCGTTCTATGCCGCTTTTTTGCGGTCTTTGCCCCAATCCTCCGGAGTCACCCGAAAACAAATCCCGACCGAACGTAAGAGCCGCAGAATGTTTTCAAAACCCGGATTTCCGTCCGGAGAAAGCATCTTATACAAACTGACCCGGTTCATTTTCGTTTTCCGCGCGGCTTTCGTCATGCCCAGCCTCGCGGCCAGTACGTTGCGCAGAGCCATCAAAAAGGCTTTCTGATCCCCCGCTTCCAGGGCCGCATTCAGATAGGCCGCCGCTTCTTCCGGATTTCTCAAGTCGCGAAGCAAATCCTCATAATAATCTCTCGCCGGTTTCATCCCCGTCTCCTCAAATAATCTTGCCAATATTCTTGCGCCTGTCGAATATCGTCTTCCTGTCTGTTTTTATCCCCGCCCGTCAGAAGCACCACAAGGCAAGTACCGTCCAAACCGAAATAAATCCGGTATCCCGGTCCGGAATGAAATCGCAATTCGTGCACGCCACCGCCAACGCTTTTCGAATCGCCGGAATTTCCGAGAAGCAGCCGGTCCAGCCGCGCCCGGATCTTTGCTCTTACCGTGATATCGTTTAGCGAAATCAGCCATTCCCGAAACGGGACCCGCCCGTTGCCGGTCTGATACTGAACGAGCTTCCTTATCATGCAGTGTACCCTATATGCAACAGAGTGTCAACTATAGTTTACGCGGATAATAATTACTTTATTGCATAATATATATGATTATTATGGAAATACAAGGAGGAATTAAGATCTTACTTGGGTGTAATCCTTTTTCTAGCACGTAAGATTAAAACGATGCATAACGTAGGGGGCGGGGCACTTATGCGACATTGAATTTTGGCGGCGCCGCCAAAATTGGATCCCCTCTCCAAAAAGTCCCCGCTCGTAACTTGACGTTGCTGAAAGCTGATAGCTGAAGGCTGAACGCTCTCCCGGTTTGCTTATAACTTATCACTTACAGCTTGCGTGCCTGCCTGCCCGCCCGCCTTATGTGTGGCGGGTCCCCTATTTCGGTGCCTGGTGTTAATGCTCAGTAATTAGGTAACTCTTTTGGTGATATTATAGCAAGACCAAGGAGAACCTAATGAGTCATTTTGAGCAGGTCATTACCAAGCGTTGGATCCCAATTCTGAGAGAATATGAGAG
>JAQTOZ010000160.1 GCA_028713205.1 Candidatus Omnitrophota bacterium | reverse complement strand
CTGGCAATCTGATTTTGAAGCGCGGTGATTTCGGCAGGGATCATGACGCCATCGAGACCTTCAAACGGCTGTACCGCCTCACGGGTCCTCTGTTCGAGTGCCGACATACTTTGCATATAGACAGGAAGCTGCGTTACGAGATCTGCCGGCACGGTCAATGCCGTACATTCATTCGAAATCCGCGCCAATGCTTCAAAGCCGTCTCGCAAAATTGCGTTCTCGTTTCTGCGCCGGTCTACCAATGCACGAACCGCCGCGTAGAGCGTACGCATATCTCCGGACTCGGGAATTTGATTGCTGATCGTATTGAGTGTCGCATCATAGCCCGTGACACGCGCTTCCCGTTCCGTCAACGTTCCGGTTTGCAATCCCTCAAGAGATTCCTGAATGGATGTTAAGAGAAATACGGCTGTTTCGGTTCTCCGGCGATCATCGGCTTCCGCACGCCGCCGCGTTTCCATTTCCTGCTCACGCTCTTTCCACGCCGCTTCTTCTTCGATCGCACGTCTCGCGCGCTCTTCGGCTGCCTTGATTTCAGCTTGTTTTCTTTCCAATAATTGGCGTTCTTTTTCCTTCTCGTCCGCACGCTTGTACGGCTCTTTTACGGCCGGCGCCGGTCCTTCGGCCGCTTCTATTTCGCGTCGCGCCTCTTCGGCAGCTTTTTCCGCTTCCCGGCCCTCACGAGCAGCTTGAGACCTTTCCAAATCAGCGATCGTCTCGTTCATACGTTCCCGCAGACTGCGAACCGTAACGCTGGTGGGATGTGCCCGGTCAATAATCGCATCCCCCAGCTGAATCAACTTTTTCTCATCTGCGCCCCGGGATCCTTTTGTCAATTTCAGATCCGCGACCGCATCCGTAACAACTTCGGCCTGATAGGCCAACCTCGACCGGATTTCCAGCAAATTGTCGATTCGCCTCTGAATACTGCGGATTCTTTGTCGGACTTTGGCCAGATCCGGTATCCTGCGGCCGTTGACATCCGTCCCGAACAAGGCATCAACCACGGCCTGATCCTGTTTGGCAAGCGTAGTAGGATCCATGGCCAACATAGCCGCCAGGGCGTCAAATTCGTTTTCAAGCGCTATCATCCGTTTTTCGACTCGCGCCATCTCGGTTTCGAGGGTCTCGGTCATCGGTGCGATTTGCTCTTTGGCCTGATTCAATAAATCCGTACGTTCTTTTCTGATCGCTTTCTTTTCCTGTTGCAGGGTTGCGGGATTCCGTTCACGTTCATACGAGGCCATCAAGAGCTCGCCTTGTCTCCTTTTCAATTCAAGGATGGCGTCCACGATCCGGCGGTTTTTTCGTATCGAAGTCGGCAGGCGGTACAGATCGTTGCGAATCGCGACGATTTGGCTCAAGGACGTCGCATTTGTAATCCCTGATTCAATGCCGATAATCATGCTTTCAAGGCTTCGATCGATTTCACCCGGTTGAGTAGGTGCTAATAAGGTTTGATTAAAACCTTTGATTCCCACACCGCGCAGCAAAGCTTTTTTCTGACGGCGCGTTTCCATTTGCTGACACAGAAATACGAGCACCGGCAAATCATAGGTTACGGCTTCCGCACCGGCAGATTCATTCAAAACACCCTCTGCAAGACCTAAATCGTTCAGTGCGCTCCAGACTTCCTGACGCGTCACCGCAATTTCCGGTGTCGTTTGATTGGCCCCCGTTACCAGGTTGACCGTCAGAAAATCAATCACGGCACCCTGCTCATTCCGGCTGAGTCTTCGCCAACCATCATCCACTGCCATGGCAGCTAATCTCGTCCGGATCGCATTTCTCAAATCTTGGATCTTCTGTTCTTTCGGGCTGAGTGGTTTTTGTTCCGGTTTTGCCTCAACCGCCGTTGGTGCGGGAGTGCGTTTCCGGGCCTCCACGATATATTGTCCCAAGGTTGCGAGTGCGGTCGAGCAATCCTGAGGGATCACGGCTTCACCGGTCTGTCCCTCTTCCTGAGACGCTGCCTGAATTTCGCCTGTCAATCTTTGCAATTCTTCAAACAGCGTTTGGGCACGGTCAATCTTTTGACTCAATTGCTCCTGCTGTTCCGGCGTTCTCATTTCAGATCGCATCGATACTTCCAAATCATTGTTTTGCTGATTGGTCATTCGGGTAACATAGCGATACGCAGCTTTAGCATGTCGTCCCATGACATACGTGCTGAGGCTGCGCAGATTCAGTCCCCATGCAGGAGGCGTCATGTTTCCGGGAATACTCTCACCGGGAATCCATCGCATCACATATTTGCCTCTCGGCACATCAATCCTGGTCCCCTTTTCCAACACTTCATGAAATCTTTGCGTATCATCAACTTTTGCAATAACCAGCACGTCTTCCGCGTTTCCGTTTAATCCGGACTTTGAGATCATGACTTTCCGTCCTTGCGGGTCTTCCACGTAAATTCTCACCAAATCATCGATCAATTGACCGATGGTCGACGATATGATCCTCGCATCTTCCGAAGAGATAACTTTCGCCTCAGCTTGCTTTCGAATCGATTCCATGATTTCATGTTTGCTCAAAATCGGATTTCTGTTCTGGCAATTGGATTCTGCGATTAACAAACTTAATGCAAAAACCACCAGCGCTTGGTCAGGATCATTTTGAATAAATTGCAGCGCATTCATTTCCTCGGCAAGATTCGTACCGGGAGCCATCATCCCTTTATCCGCCAGAGTTTGGCTGAATTTTGTTAATGTTTCGCGTCCGCTTTCGACCGACAGCACCATATGCCACGCGGCCAACTGGAACCGCGGATCGCTGAGCGTTACTTGCCTTGGCGGGAAGAAAGCTTCGATCAAAGAGGTCTCCAAAGGAATGGGCTTTTTTCTGAGCGCATTCTCATAAAGCCCCGTTTCCTTCTTCGTATCGATCTGACCGGCGATTCTGGGGGTGATGACCATGTAGGAATAGTCTTTCTCCCGCAGATACTTCTCGATCCCCGGGGTGTGAAAGCCTCCGGTCACAATGGTCATAATTTTCTGATCGTCCGATTCCATTTTCGCGACCGCTTTTTCGATCAGAATCTGGTCGCGTTTCAGCGCTGCAGCATAAAATCGCTCCACACGCGGCAGATCCTGATCGATTATCTCTATATTGGACGGCAGCCCATAAGAGAAGCGGTTTGCCTTTAAGATCGGATTGATAAAGTCGGAGAATGTCCCTGATTTGAACTCACTGCGATAGGTGTAAAAAAAATTGGCGTCCTGGACAGTCATCGTAAACTCGAACATCTTTCGGTAAATCTCCAGGATCTGATAAAGGCGGTCCAGCATCACCTCGTCCTGCGACCGAAACAATTTATTTTTGATTCCCTTTTCGAGCGCATTGATTTCATCAAATATCTCAACGCCGATCGAATCATAGAGCTGCATATATTTCAGATAGTTGATCACATTGCTATATTTCTCATCGATTCCGCTCTTGCCGTCTTCGCCCCGCGGTTCCAAATCCTTGATTTCTTTTGCCAAATAACCGTAGTAATCCGCGCGTTTCATTTTTTGCATTCTGAATTGCACCGTATTGGTCAAAAACCGGGAGAGCTTTTCGCGGGATATCACACGCTTGAGATCATTGATAAATCCTTCGATTTCAAGTTCGGCTTTGTCAAAATCAACCTCGGATTCCAGTTTGACGAGTTCCATGAGCGAATGCATACCGGGATAATCATAAAGCGCCAGGTTTTGCTTTTGCGCCGTCTCGATTAAATAACGGACATAACTGACGAGTTCGCGTCCGCCTTCATGAAACGCGGATCTTCGTTTAATCAGCTCGCGGAGATCCTCCGAAAAGACATAGCGCGAGACCCCATCCATCACTTTGCCAATCTCTTCAAGGACCTTTTCATCCTGCGGCTGATAATCCAAAGCTTCGACATAAGCCTTCCGGTTTTCTTCATAGATCGTCCGATCCTCGACGCCGTAGAGCTTCATCTCGGGACGATCAACAATGGCGAGATATTCAGGACCGGTTAGTCTCGCTTCTTTGAGAAAGTAGTCAGCAATATTCTTTCGCGCCACCTTATTCGGAAACATTGAAAAGAGGGATGTAAACAAATCACCTTCGGCGCCTTCCAACGTAATGAGCCGCATCAATTGCTGGCCGGCAAAGTAATCCAGAATTTTCGCGATGTTTCTCTGCGCTTCCTCATTCGCATGGGCATCTTGTATGTGAATCACGATGCGGTCACGGTTCCCCTTGAAAGTTGTTTTAATTTGACCGATCGAGTCAGGAAATTTGATATCGTCTAAAAGATGCGATTGAAGGACATTCTTAGAAGCGGTTGCAGACGGTAAAGGAACGTTGGAAGAATTTCCAGATCGGAGTGTTTGAATGCCGTCAGCCCAAACGACATTGGTCACCGTAAATGTGATTACGGTGAATAGCGCTATCGCACGAAGCCAAGGTCTGACTTGTGGTCTCTGCCAGTCTAACATATATGGGCTGCCGTCCCTTTGTTAGAATATTTATATATTGTGTATAATGTTACACTAATACTTTATACATACATTGTTAATTCTGAAATATATTTGGATCACTCCCCGCAATTAAAAGTATAACCTGCACTTACAAGTATGTCAAATACAAATACAAGACTTTTATAATATGTTTAGTTTTGATATCTGTATATGCTCTTTTCGATGCATCTATTGATTTATATTCACGTTACGAAGCGAAGAGGTTCTTCGGTAGGTCTCTAGGGCATCTTTCTTTCGCATTCTTAAATACTGGTGGACCCGACCGGGATCGAACCGGTGGCCTCCACAATGCGAGTGTGGCGCTCTCCCAGCTGAGCTACGGGCCCGTTTTGCATCATCTCATGCAAGATCACGTATTATATGAATTATGGCATTATTGTAAACGTCTATCGCGATATATTTCAAACTTCTCCCTTATCTCGATAGTTTCGAATAAATTGTTTAAAACATTTAAAAGCCTCTTCCTTCCTCTCTTCATGAAATACTTCATGATAAAAATCCGGAAATACTTGAATCGCTTTTTGAGGGCCTCTCAACCATTGATAAAATCTTACCGACTTTTGCGAATTCACAATTCGATCATCTCCAGCCAGCATCATAAAAACAGGAATCTCTAACTTTTGGGCGATCTCTTTATCCAGAGCCTGACATGCTTTGTAAAGTTCTTCGGCCAATCTTGCGCTAATTTTTCTTTCAATCAGCGGGTCCTTCTCATAGTTTTCAACCTCTTTGGGATCATGCGATAAATACCTTGTAACAACCGGATTTCGGTATTCATATTTTGGCATGATCTTATTTACGCAATAATTGATATCCAGAACAATTTTTCGTGTCAGCAATTCAAAACATGGCGAAGATAGAAATAACGCTCTCGACTTGTGTGGATTGATCGCCGCCCAGTGCACCGCAACAAGCGCCCCCACACTATGACCGTATACGACCGGACTTTCTGCTTCTCGATACTGGATACCAAGGAATTGATGAAAAGCGCTAACATCTTTCAAATAGTCGCGGAAACTATCAACATAGAATTTGGTTCCTCTTGAGCGTCCATGCCCACGATAATCAAACATTGCAAACGACAGGCGTTCGTTCTCCAAGGCCACAGGATATTCGGCATAACGCCCTGAGTGTTCGCCTAAGCCGTGCAATACCAACATGAGATCAGCATCATCGTCACGGTTCAGATAGACCCTATAAAAAAGTTCCGTCTGATCAAACGATCTGAAATAACCCTCCTGATATTGATACGGCATCATTCAATCCTTCCCTAAAGGGTTATCGAGCGGCATTAAACGGTGGCCTTGATTTTCTGATACGTTTGCCCTTTTTGATAAAGGGATTCGATGACATCTTTAAACCTTTCCATGACATACCTGCGTTTCACTTTAAACGTCGGAGTGATTTCGCCTTCCGCCATCGTTAATTCACGGTCAAGCAATGCAAAATATTTGATTTGCTCATAGGATGCTAATTGTTTCGTTTGTTCGGCAAGTTTTTGTTGCACGTAGTTGCAGATATCCGGTTCTTGTAATAAACGAGGATACTCCCTATCCGCAAGGCCGACCTTTCCGGCATATTCCTGAATATGGCTGCGGTCCGGGACAATTAATGCGACCAGATAATTCCTCTTATCCCCGACGACCACAACTTGAGAAAAAAGCTTTTCTTGAAGGATCATATTTTCAATGTTCTGCGGCGCAATATTTTTTCCCGATGAGGTAACAATGATATCTTTCTTCCGATCCGTAATCGATAGAAAGCCTCCTTGCTCCAGAGTCCCCAAATCGCCGGTATAGAACCATCCGTTACGCACAGCGTCTCTCGTCGCCTCGGCATCCTGATAATATTCCTTCATCACACATGGCCCTCGCGTTACGATCTCCCCATCGGTCATGATTTTAACTTCGACATTGGGAAGCGATTTTCCCACGGTACCAAATTTGAAATCGTCGTAACTATTCACCGCAATGACCGGTGATGTTTCAGTTAGCCCATAGCCTTCCAAAATGAGTACCCCCAATGAATAAAAAAATTCCAAAAGATGTTTCGGCATAGGGGCTCCTCCTGAAATAAAAAATCTGATTCGGCCGCCGAGACGCTTCTTTAATTGTCTTAAAATAAACATTTGGGTCATGAAGGACATCAGAGCCATTCGAACTGATATTTTTTGATGCGCTAGCTTTCTCCGCATAATATCACTTCCCAATTTCATCGCGAAGGGAAGCAGGATCTTCCTCAGCCCCGAGGCATTTTGAACGGTCTCTTGAACGCGGATATAAAACTTCTCATAGAATCTTGGGACAGAGGCGACCACGGTGGGTCTTACCATCAACATATCCTCAGGCACTGTTTGCATACTCTCAGCGTACGCAATGGTCGCACCATTCAGAATCATGTAATAATAGCCCGCCATTCTCTCAAAAACATGGCTGAGTGGTAAAAACGACAGAACGACGTCGCGATGATCGACCGGCACATATTTTTGGCATCCGGTACAATTTTCAATGAAATTGCGATGCGTCAGGACAACCCCTTTCGGCTTACCGGTTGTTCCAGAGGTATAAATGATGGTCGCTCGATCATCCGGAGCTATCTCATGCATCTGTTTTTCATACAAACCCTGATTATTTAATTCCGTGAAACTGTCCGATTTTAAAAAAACCGAATAAGGGAAGATCTGTTGTGATTGATTGTAATAAGAATCAAAAACAATAATATTTTTAAGCTCGCCGAAATAAGTGCTTTGACTCCGGAGCTTCATCAATTGTTCTTCGGATGAAACGAAGATCGTTTTGATACCGGCATGTTTGATGATGTAATACAGTTCATGGGCAGGCAGTGTCGGATAGATAGGTACGGTAATTGCCCTCAAACTCAGGATTCCTAAATCCGCGAATGTCCATTCGGGCCGATTTTCAGACAACAAAGCAACGCGATCACCGGACCTGACACCCATCTGATACAACGCAAGAGCGGTTCTTTTAACATATCCGGCCCACTCATACCAGCTGTAACTCTGATAAGAATCCGTCAGCTTATTTTTAAACAGCAGTGCACATCGGTTTCCGTATTGACCGACTTGTTCCCAAAACATTGCGACTAAATTGGTAAAATTATTTTTGGGGTTTGTCATATTTTATGTCGGAAGGATTTTGGATCAGCCACATCAAGTTCTTCTGTCTGCATCAATTACGACAACGCAAGGGCAGAGTTCACCGTTTCGCAGGTGGCATGGCATTTCCCACGTCCCCTTGCGATTTTTCTTTGCGCTGCGCTATCTTCTCCAGAACCGCACGATTTTTTTCCGTCTCCTCGCGAATGAGACGTATTTTTTCTTGCCGTAGGATCTCGCCGGCATCGATCACTTCAACTTTTTTTTGAGGCTTTTTTTTCATAAGATCCGCCAGGATGGCTTTATGGATCTGTGTCATATCCGCAATTCGCTTTAACTCCGCGAAATCTTCCTGCTGACGGACATCCACTTTTTCATTCTCCCGGCTAATTTCTC
>JAQTOZ010000159.1 GCA_028713205.1 Candidatus Omnitrophota bacterium | reverse complement strand
GGCCGCGGTTTCCCATCCGCCATCTGCTTAGAATGGTAGTGCTGCGAATCCAATTCGGCAATCCACCCGTCTCATTGCGGCATGACGGAGGCCTCCTCACCCGAGCCGAGCTTAGTTTTCCAGAAGCCGGAGCATTTGAGCGAAACGCCTCTTAGTTTCAGCAGAAAAGGACACAATTTTATTGGCATGATCCGCATTCGAACCTATCTCGACCGGAAACAATTTCTTACGACGGATCAATTCAAATGCGGTAGCGGCTGGATGCACTCGACGAAATCATTGCCGGGCTTGTTGACCAAGGTCGAAACCGGATAAGCTTCCATTTCGGAAGCAGGATAGGGAGTCAGGCACGCCATGACATCCGGCAGCTCCCCGTGTCCCGGACGGAGCCATGTCATCCGGCTTTTCTCGGAAACAATCACCGGCATGCGCGGGTGAATCGGCTTCAAAAGTGCATTCGGCTCCCCCGTAATAATGGTACACGACCGGATCGTATCCCCTTCGCGGGAATGCCACTCGGACCACAGTCCCGCAAAAGTAAAAACCGAATCCGATTTCAACCGTATGTAATACGGGATCTTCCGACCGCCTTCGTTTTTCCATTCATAAAATCCGTCCGCGATCACCAGACAACGGTTTTTTTCCATCAAAGTCCGGAAGGAAGGTTTGGCCGTCAAAGTGTCCGCACGCGCATTGATCATGCGCTGCCCCACTGACGGGTCTTTGGCCCAGGCCGGGATCAAGCCCCAGCGGAAAAATTCGACCGAGGGTTCTTGTTCCTTCCCCCGAAGCATACAAAGGACAGGCTGCGACGGAGCGATATTATAGCGGGGTTTGATTTTGGGAATCCTGGAGACCGGAACTTTTAAATCGCCGGCAATCTTTTCAGCCTTGGCCTTCTCGGTAAACCGTCCGCACATCAGTCTTTTTCCGCCGTCGCACGGCGGATCTCGTCCCGGAGCTTTTTGGCCCGGCACAAAAGCTCGATGACTTGGTCCTCTGCCGCATCACCGAGACCTTCTTTGATGCCGGCTTCATAGGCCGATTGCAGTGCTTGAAGCATCCGTTCGCTCGATTGATTGAGCTTGGCAAATACCTCTTCCTGGGTCATCCCGACCGGAAATGACGCGGGCGGCTCTTTGGATTCGGAAGGCGGGATATCGTTATTTTGTTCTGTCAATTTCAGATTCCTCCTTGGGCCGATTGTTTTTCACCGGTCGCCGGAGCGGGCCTGGGCAAAGAACCGGTCATCTGCGCTTCCGTAATCAGAGGCGAACTGATATTAAAGCCGAGGACTTTCCACTTGCCTTTTTCGTGAATCATCGTCACCAAGATACTGCCGTCGGGATCGTTCTCATAAACAATATCGAACTTGATGATTTTAATCGGTTCGCCGAGGGCCGTGTTCGGGGCCAGGACCTTGGTCACATCCGCTCCTTTTCCGTGGCTGACATATTTCCCGATCAATTTTTCGACGGAATCGCGCATTTTCAAAGTCACATTTTCCGACTGCACCGCCCTGAATCCGTCCGAAACCAGCCCATACGCGGACGGCTGGGGACGCACGGGGGAATAAAGCAAATTGATGAATTGATCCGCAACCGCCGTCGATTGCTCGGCCCCTTGCCGGTCCAGGGAAGTCGTAATAAAAAGGCTTAACACAATGCCAAGACAGAGCGCCCCGATGCCGATAACCACTTTCATCTTCATGCTCATAATCATTTTCCCCTTTTGTTTAGCTCAGCCGGTGTGATGAATCATCCAACATGATTTTATTTTAAATCCACTTGTCCAACTCTTTGATTAAGGCCGCAATTTGAATATCCACGAATTGTTCCATCTCAAGCACTTGGGCTTCCAAGTAGCGCAGATGAGGTTCAAAACCTCCGCCGGTCTTAAACCGGATCGCCACATTTCTCTGAATGACATACGCCATGGACCTTTCCAGATCGCGCAAGGCTTCGATCAGTTGGACCACGCCCCGGAGGTATTCCGATTTGGAGACCTGTCCGTTCCGGTCGAGGTCGAGAAGCGTCCGTGAGGCCGGGTTCCGGCTTCTCAACGCCGCGATAAGCGCCTGCCCCTCTTTCATTTTTTGTTCCATCCGGTTCAAGCCGTTTTCAAGATCGGACAGCTTCTCCGCGGAATTTTCAAAGCTGATCGTACTTTCATTCCGGCAATGCACCCAATAACGTTTGATCCCAAAATCCAAAAGGTCGAGAGTCGACGCAAGAATGCTGTCAAAACCGGATTCCCATGGCGAAGCGGACCCGGCACCCATGGCCGGGCGGACGCCGGTCAGAGCACCCAGGGCAATCAACAATCCCAAGACCAGGGCATAAAATTTATTATTTTTTCGAACGGTACTCAAGTTTCTGTTCTCCCGTCACGGAATGATGACTTCGAACGCTTTTGACCCAGCCAATATCCGAACAAAGCGGCCGTCACAAACACGACGGCAAGCACCAATATTTTACATAATAAACAGAGTTGCGCGCCATCACATTGACAACGCCATAGTTGACTGAGATCCGTCACGGCCGCCCTCAACAAATACATTTACGGTTGTTTCAAATTCCGGGTTTATACCGAAAGCTCGCGGACTTCAAAATACTCCACCATACGCTTCGCGATCAAGACAGGGTTGTGGAATTTTTCAACATACGCCCTGCCTTTTAAACCCAATTCCCGGCGCAAGGCAGGACGCGTCATCAGCATCTTGAGATTCCCGTACAGGCTGTCCTCGTCGGAAGGGACGATGGGAATCTCATTTCGAAACGGTACATGGCGCATCAAATCTTCTTCGCGCAGATAACAGAGCACGGGTTTCCCCAAGGCCATCGCCTCCACGGCAAACGCACCGTACCATCCCGCGTACAGCTGGTCCACCGCGACATGCGCTCCGGCATAACGCCGCATCGCTTCATGGTGCGGCAGATTCATCACCAAATCCAGTTCCACCTGAAAACCGTCGGCCCGCAAACGCTCCACCGTTTTTTTCACGATGGCGGTCCCTTTGATCTCCGGCGCAGAAGGCGCGTGCACCACGCGCAAGGTCTTGGACGCTTCAAAAGGTATGGGCTTGACTTCCTCCAGGTCCACGCACGAATAGAACTCCAACGAAGCCCCGGGCAGATTGTCCAAAAGATCGGGATTCAGCGCAAAAATCTTATCGGCATACCGGCTCACCTTCCGGACACGGACTCGCTTGACCCAATCGGCAAAAACCGAGCAATGCCATTGCCGGCAGTGATGGCAGACACTGGTTTTATAACGCCGGATCGTGTCGGAGCGGATCCTGGCATCACAGCCTTGATAGGTCATGAAAATTTTCTTGCCTTTCCTTTTCAAAACCGGCAGGTCGAGATGATGCAACAACGCATACGGAAAATCGATCAGGGATGAGCCGAAATTAAAATGAAAAACATCGTAGCGGTCACAGACTTCCAGAAAGGCCTTGATCTTGCCGTACGCAAACCGGACCGGATTGGTTTTTTCGAGCCGGAGATTGATATCCACCGGATATTCGAAAGGATGGGACTTCGCGATCAGGACATCGCTGTCAATCCCCAAGGCCCGCTCGGCCCTCGAGAGATACCAGGCATTCCCGCCTGTGCTAGTGGGGCAATGGAGTACTCTGAGCTTCAAGAGTTTTCCTAAGTCCTTCGTCTGTGCTTGTCGGAGGGACAAAACCGAGCAGCCGGATCATCTTGCGCACATCCACAACATAATGTTCTTGAGTATCGGGCCGGACTTCGAAAGACACCGGCAATTTGAGAAGACTCCCGATTTTGTTCGCCACCGTATAAAGGTCATTGACTTCCTCACCCGCCAAATTGAGTATGCCCACACCGTCGGTACCGAGAACTTTAAAGACACTGTCGGCAGCATCCGAAACAAACATCAGCGAAAATTTGAATCCCCGCTCACCGGCCAGCGTCACGGTCTTTCCTTGACGGATTCTCTGAGTCAAGGTAGGAATAAACCTCATCTCTTGCCCCGGCCCGTAGATGAAGAAAAACCGGAGAATCGCCGCATCCAGGACCGGTTGATACTGGCGTATCAGTCCCTCAGACTGCCATTTGGACAGCGCATAGAAAGTCCCGGGATGGGGCGTCGTATCTTCACGGATCGGATCTTTCGAACCTCCGAAAATCGACCCCGAAGAGGCAAAGACAAATTTACGGATCGCATTTTTCCGCGCGTACTCCAGCAATTTCATCGTCGAGATCACATTCACACGGAACACATCCGAGGTCCCATCCGGGAAATCCTTGTAGCGCCGCGACTGAGCCATGTGCATCACCGCATCCAACCCTTGGGGCCAGCCTTTCGTATCGAAATCGGAAGATAAATCACAGGGGATCACCTTCACCGACGGAGGAAAAGCCAACGGGGTTCCCGGACGGCACAGCGCGTAAATATCCAGCTCACTGGCATAACGGCGAATGAATTCCCCCCCTAACAATCCCGTCCCGCCCGTCAGCAAAATTTTCCTTTTCTGATTCATACGCAAACAGTCTCCTCGGCCTCCCGGCATTTCAAAATCCCGTGTTTTTCATAAAGACGGCGCAGCCTCCCGGCAAATGCTTCGAGCGAAAAATAGCGTTCCACATAGCGCCGGCCCTCCGCACCCAAACGTTTCCGTTTCCCCGCATCGGCAATCAAATCGCGCAGCACTTGCTCCAAGTGATCCGGATCGGCGCTCACAATAGGACATTCTTCGGGATGCAGGAGATATTCTGATTTCCGTATGTAGCAAATCACCGGCTTGCCGAGGGCCATGGCTTCAATGGCGGTAAAGCCATGCCAGCCGATGATAAACTGTTCCGCAACGATATCGGCCCCGGCATACATTTTCAATGCTTCTTCATTCGAGACTCTTTCAACCATCACAAGTTCGACCGGAAGTCCTTCCAGCTTTAATCGATCTACGGCCTTCAATAAATAGTCGGTCCCCTTATAATGGCGGTGATTGGGTGAATGGACGATCCGGACCGGACGATGCGAAACGGCAGACGCCGACACACCAATATAGGGCACTTGCCGCACATCGATGGGCCAGAAGAAAAGCCCGTTCTCGCTTCCCGGCGTGTATTCCGTCATGTCCCCCATCGAGAAATACCCGGTCGCATCACGGCGCACACGGCCGAGAATTTTTTCGCTTTTTTTCTCTTGGCAGACACAGGCCTTTCCGACCGCCGGACAATGCATGCAGCAATGATAGGGCCCCAGCGATTCCGTCCTGGCTTTCGTCCGAACATCGGCGCCGAACGTATAGACGAAAACTTTCTTCCGGAAAAATTTCAGGACTGCCAGTTCCACGGCACGAATGCCCTGCCAGCCCCAGGACGGCAAAATGCCGCGGTCAAAATAGAAATGAAAAATGTCGTAGCGGGACAAGGCCCAGGGAAAAACCAGCATGGGGACAAGAAACTTCAGCCACCGCCAGCGGCACCACCGGCTGAAATTGCGGGTAAAATCCTTTGTGATGAAATACTCCGAAAAAACGAGCGTCTCACTGTCGATGCCGAGCAATCTCTCGGCCTTGGCATTATGGCAAATATTAATGATGGGCGTGATTCCCCAAACGGATCGCAGGCGTCTGGATGGCTGAATGTGCGGACGGCTCATCGTTCCGGCTTTCTCAAGAGCACACACAATCCATTGGGATTGGCATGATTAAAAACAAACTTCGCAATGCCTAAAGCTTCCAGCCAAGCCCGGACCTCCTCTTCACGGTGCTGCCAGGCGAAAGCAGGATGATACCAGTCGAAATTGACCATATTATTCGTTTCGTAATCAAAAGCGTCATTCCAAAAGCATTTCATAAAATAATAATGGATCAGACGCTGAAGGTCATAAGTTCCGGCCGGAATTTCCAAAACGTCGATCGGCTTATCGAGCGTAATTTTGGCATTCAGTTTTGACAACTCGTGTCCGAAATTCGTGAACGCCTCGCACGCCTTGTAGCAATCCCCGGCGCTCAGCTGCGTGAATTTCCCGCGAATCACCTCGTCGCAATGCCGCCTGACTGTTCCCATCCGGCGGTAAATATAAAAGAAAAAATCCCCGCCCGGCGCCAATTTGCGATAAAGGGCCTCGACGGCGGCCCGCGTATCCGGAGTATGATGCAGGACTCCGTCCGCCATGATCAAATCGAAGCTCTCATCCGGGAAAGGGAGCTTCGACAAATCAGCCTGAATCACATGGCAATTGGGAAGGCCCCGCGTATTCTTGTAAGAAACAGAAGCCGCCTCGCTGATGTCGGCCGCAAAAACCTGTCCCTGCGTATGTTCGGCCATAAATTTCGTGTTAAAACCGGAACCCGGTCCCACCTCGAGAATCATTCTCCGATGTTGATAAAAACGGCAGAGTTCATCGAAGGAGTTCAACCCCAATTTTTTTTGATACCACTCAAAAAGGAATTTCTGATGCGCCGCTTCAAAACCGTAATTCTGAAATCGCAGCCACTTGTCGCTGAAAGTGTCTACCGTCCTTTGTTGTTCGGCCGGTAACGTTGTCCGCTCCAAAGCACCTTTCTGAGGAATCAGCTTATGCTTCCCTGCAAAATCAGAATAGTCACCGGCAGACTCGGGCAACAGGATACGCGGCACGCCATCCAGCACCGGATACCATCGCTCCGCTGCGGCCAGGACCCCTTCGATGATTTCCTCGCCCTCGACCCGGTAAGGCGTTAATCGAAGGGGCTTCTTCGCTTCGGGGTCCACCAAATGGGATGCGCAATTTTTTTTCATCGGGACCGCACCATTTCTTTTTCTTCCGCCATTTGTTTTTGCGGCATTAAAAGTTTTTCATAAATTTCCAGATGGCGGCCGATCACGTCCTGATAGTTGTAGTTTCGCAGGACCCATTCGCGGGCCTTTTGGGCATACGCTTGCCGGTCGCATTCCTTGATTTGAACCAACGCGCGATAAACCGATTCGTCGTCATGCGCTTCAAAATAAGGCGGTTGTTCGTCATAACACCACCGGCACTTTGAAAAATCAACGTGGGCAATCAAAGGGACTCCGACGGCAAGCGCCGTCGGCGCGATCCCCCCGAAAAACAAAACGAATTGATCTATCAGGGCAAAGGCATGATGAGCAACACGGATGAGATTGCAGATGGACACGGGATCCATCAATGTGATATTCCGTTCAATCCCTAAGCTTGTGATCAATTCCCGGGAACGCTTCACGTCCGTTCCCCAACGCGACATGATCATATGAAATTCGGGATATTGTTTGCAAAACCGGGCAAAGCCTTCGATCGCATGATGAGTCCCTTTGAGCTCCCAATCATGCCGTGAAGGGCAAAAGACGTACGGATGGTACGGCTCAAGCGGATTTTTTGAGTCGTAAAGTCCTGTCTGATTAAAATATTTCCGATCGAGCACGTGCGGAATATACCGGTAATGCTCCAATCCCAGTTTCTTGGCGGCATCGATGCAATCCGGATTGGTGATGACGGTAAAATCAGCCAAGCGATAGCTCAGCGCACAGAGTCTCCCGGTACCGGTCGTCTGAAACGGTATTTCGCGAATCGTCCCATGCTCATAGGCGACATAAGGCTTGGTCCCCACCAGCATCGGATAAATCGGATCGGTCGCATAGCCTTCGACCAAATCGTATTTTGCGATCAATTTCGCCCAGCGCCGGAAATCCTCCCGATAGCCCCTGAAATCATCTCTCACCAAACGATCCCGGCGCTCCGGAAAACAGCGATCGTATTGCCGGATCAATTCGTCCACACGCGCGTTGAAATCGAAAACACCGGAATGCTTGCGCTTCAAAACAGAATTCGAGAACCATGCGCACACTTTCCACAGGACTTTTTCCGAATACCACAACAAGTAAAAGGTTGAAACCAATGCTGCACAACAAAGCCAGAGGATGGACACCATGAGAAGTACGCTTGATACCAATAAATGGACAAAAGGCCAAAACCGGTTCCTTTTCGACAACACCTGAATATTTCTGACCTGGCATAAGCAATCAGAACAAACTTGCCGCACATAGCGTTTGAAGCGAATCCATGGCTTGGCCAACAGGATATTCACA
>JAQTOZ010000158.1 GCA_028713205.1 Candidatus Omnitrophota bacterium | reverse complement strand
AATGCGATTCGCTCTTGATCGGGAGCCGTTCGAGTGCCAACACGTTTCCTTATCTTGAGGTGCAGAACCGGACCGCGCGGGTTGAGCATGAGGCCACGACATCCAAGATCAGCGACGAACAGCTTTTTTACTGCCGGCAGCGCGGTATTTCGGAAGAAAACGCGATTTCGATGATCATCAACGGTTTTTGCAAAGAGGTTTTTAAAAATTTACCCATGGAGTTCGCGGTGGAGGCCTCCAAGTTGTTGGGCGTGAGCCTCGAGGGCAGCGTCGGTTAAGCCGCATAGCCAAAGGAGAGGATGAAAATAAAATGTTAGAGGTCAAAAATTTGCGCGTCAGCGTGGAAGGCAAAGAAATTTTAAAAGGGATCGATTTGACCGTCCGGCCCGGGGAAGTGCATGCGATCATGGGCCCGAACGGTTCCGGCAAAAGTACTTTTGCGCAGGTGCTTGCCGGCAACGCAGCGTTTACGGTTACGGCCGGCGAAGTCCTTTATGAGGGCCAGAACCTTTTGGAGAAGGCCCCCGAAGTGCGGGCACGGGAAGGTGTTTTTCTCGCTTTTCAGTATCCCACCGAAATCGCCGGTGTGAGCAATGCCTATTTTCTCCGGGCGGCCGTAAACGATCTTCGCGCCGCACAGGGACTGGAGGCGATCGATGCAATGGATTTTCTCGAGCTGATGAAGGAAAAGATGAAAATCGTCGAGATGGACGAAAGTTTTGTCGCGCGTCCGGTGAATGAAGGTTATTCCGGGGGCGAAAAGAAACGCAATGAAATCCTTCAGATGGCGATTCTGGAACCCAAACTGGCGATTCTCGACGAGACAGATTCCGGCCTGGATATCGATGCGCTCAAGATCGTCTCGGCCGGTGTCAACCGGTTGCGAAGTCCCAAACGGTCGATTTTGTTGGTCACGCATTATCAGCGGTTGTTGAACTATATTGTGCCGGACTATGTGCATGTGCTGGTGGACGGAAAGATCGTGAAGTCCGGCGGCAAAGATTTGGCGTTTCAGCTGGAAGAGAAAGGCTACGACTGGGTGCGCGAGCCCGGCGCGATGAAAAAATAATGCAGGCGAAGGAACGGACATGAACGACAAGATGACGATTCAAATAGGCCCGGACAAAAAAAACTACGAAGATGCGTTCAAGATCTTCGAGAGCGTTTCGGAACGCGAAACGGCCTCCTGGTTCCGGGAACACAAGGCCGCCGCGATTTCGCGCGTGGCCCAATTGGATTTCCCGACACGGAAAAACGAAGATTGGAAATACACCGATGTCAGCCCGATTGTCGCGAACACGTACCGCTTTCCGTTGAAGCCGGCGATCAACGATTTGCCGTTCGCACGGATCGAACCGTTCCTCTTCGGCCAAAGCGATTGGCCCCGGCTTGTTTTTATCAACGGTGTTTTTTCCGGCCAATTGTCACAGACTGCGGGATTGCCGTCCGGAGTGAAGGTCTGCAACCTGCGCGAGGTTTTGCGCACGGACAACGGATTTCCCCGGCAACAGCTCAACCGTTACGCGCTTCCCGAAAAGAGGATTTTTACCGCGCTGAACGCGGCTTTTACGGATGAGGGCGCCTGTGTTTATTTCCCGCCGGGACTTGAAATACAGCAACCGGTCCACTTGATCTATGTCACCGTGCCGTCCGAAGATAAAATTTTGGTCCATCCGAGGAATTTGGTCATCGCGGACAAGGGGGCCCGGGCCGCGGTGATCGAAAGCTTTGTTTCGGTTTCGGAGTCGGCCTATTTCAACAATGCGGTCAGCGAAATCGTCCTGGAAGAAGGGGCCCGGCTGGACTATTACAAAATGATCCGGGAAGGCCCGTCCGCTTTTCATATCGGGACCACCGAAGTTTGCCAGCATCGCTCCACGCTGTTTTCGTCATGTACCATCAACCTGGGCGGCAGGATTGCCCGTAGCGATTTGCATGTCGATTTGGCTGAAGAAGGCGCCGAATGTTCCCTGGACGGGCTTTATCTCGTGACCGAAAACCAGCATGTCGACAATTATATTTTAGTGGACCATCCCAAACCGCGGGGGACAAGCCGCCAATTGTACAAGGGGATCCTGGACGGAAAAGGGACGTCGGTTTTTTACGGGAAGGTGTTCGTCCATCCGGATGCGCAAAAGACCGATGCGATACAGACCAACAAGAACCTGCTCCTGACGGAAGGCGCAAGCGCTTACACGCGGCCGCAATTTGAGATTTACGCCGATGATGTCAAGTGCACGCACGGTGCGGCGGTCGGACAGCTGGACGAAGAGGCGGTCTTTTATCTGAAAAGCCGGGGAATCGGCGAAGCGCGCGCCCGGAATTTATTGTGTTACGGTTTCGCGAGCGAAGTGGTGAACCGGATCCGGCAGGAACCGGTTCGCAGGGAATTGGACCGTGTGATGCTCGCCAAATTCGAGGAGGCGTAAAAGTCATGGTTCGAAAGCCACAGGTTGCTTTGAAAAAAACGGGGCGGTCCGGGAAAATGAAATTCGATGTCCAGAAAATCAGAAAGGACTTTCCGGTCCTGCACCAGAAAGTGCATGGGAAACCCCTGATTTATCTTGATAATGCGGCCACCTCGCAAAAGCCCCGGGCCGTGATTGATGCCATCAGCAGGTTTTACGCGCATGACAACTCCAATATCCATCGCGGCGTTTTTTCCTTAAGCGAACGGGCGACGATGTTTTACGAAGGGGCCCGCCGCAAAGTCCAGACCTTCATGAATGCGGTCTCTCCGAAAGAGATCGTCTTTGTCCGCGGCGCGACTGAGGCCATCAATCTTGTGGCGCAAAGCTACGGACGGACCTTTTTCAAGCCGGGTGACGAAATTCTGATTACGCATATGGAACATCACGCCAATATCGTTCCGTGGCAGTTGATCGCGGAACAAACGGGCGCGCGGCTGCGCGTGGCGCCGATCAACGACGCGGGGGAATTAATTTTCGAGGAATTCGAGGCGTTGCTCGGCGAACGCACCAAATTTGTTTCCGTTTGCCATGTCTCGAACGTGCTCGGGACGATCAATCCGGTGAAGCGGATCATTCAGTCCGCGCATGCGCGCAACATCCCGGTATTGATCGACGGCGCGCAGGCGATTCCGCATATGAAAGTGGATGTGCGGGACCTGGACTGCGAATTTTACGTTTTCTCGGGACACAAGGTTTACGGCCCGACGGGTATCGGCGTGCTCTACGGGAAGGAAAAAATCCTGGAGAAAATGCCGCCTTATCAGGGCGGCGGCGATATGATCAGTTCCGTGACTTTCGAAAAGACGACTTACAATGTTCTCCCGTACCGTTTCGAGGCCGGCACGCCGCACATTGACGGTGTCATCGGTCTGGGCGCGGCGATCGATTACATTCAATCCATCGGGATTGAGCGGATTGGCGCCTATGAGCACGAATTGCTCGAATACGCGACCCGTGCTTTGTCCAAAGTCAAAGGGCTCAGAATGATCGGGACGGCGAAAGAGAAGGCGTCGGTGATTTCATTTTTTCTCGGGGAGGCGCATGCGCATGATATCGGGACCATTCTGGACCGCGACGGCATCGCCATCCGCGCCGGACATCATTGCGCCATGCCGCTCATGCAGCGTTTTAAAGTGCCGGCGACTTCGCGTATCTCGCTGGCCTTTTACAATACCAAAGCCGAAATCGACCAAGTGGTCAAATCGATCGCGTATGTCGTCAAGGTGTTCCGATAATGTCCGATCTTCGCGAGCTCTATCAACAGGTGATTTTGGACCACAGCCGCAAACCGCACAATTACCACGGAATGGACAATGCCAATCGCCAAGCCGAAGGGCATAACCCTCTGTGCGGCGACCATCTCAAACTTTATCTCCTCGTGGAAGACGGCGTGGTGCGCGATGTCAGTTTTGAAGGCGCCGGCTGCGCGATCTTTAAGGCATCGGCATCGATGATGACCGACAGCGTCAAAGGCAAGCGCGTGGCGGAGGTCGAGGCGCTGTTCGAAAAATTTCACGAAATGCTTTCACGTGATATCGGCAAACCATTTAATAGCGCGCCGCTCGGAAAATTGGCGGTTTTCTCCGGAGTCTGTGAATTCCCGGTGCGCGTGAAATGCGCGACGCTGGCGTGGCACACCCTGCATTCGGCCATCGAAGGCAAACAAGATTCGGTGACTACGGAGTGATGCTATGGAAGAGACTCGTCCGGACCCTTCGAAGACCTTGGAACAATTGATTTGGGACCGGTTGCACACCTGTTTCGATCCTGAAATATCTGAGGACATTGTGGAACTCGGTCTGATTTATAAATGTGAGCTCAGTGACGTCCCGGGCGGCAAAAAAGTCCGCATCGAAATGACATTAACGTCTCCCGGTTGTCCCGTGGGGGACATGATCAAGGCCGATATTGAAAGCAAACTGAAGACCTTGCCCGGTGTCCGTGAAGTCCAGGTCGATTTTGTTTGGGACCCGCCTTGGGACCTGAGCAAAGTTTCCGAATCCGCCAAGCTCAAGTTGGGCTTGATGTAACCGGACGCCGGGCGCGGGGAGAGGCATTCTTTTGCGCTTTACCGGATGCTGCAATTTGTCCGCATTTATCCAATTGTTGCGATATCGCGACAATTGAAGTAAACCGCACGGCGTCCGGTTAAAAAAGAATTTGACAAAACGGAATAGGCCGGGTATATTTATACTAACATGATCATGCTAGTAATGTATATGGAGATTCGGTGATAAAATGAGAATATCAGCCAGAAGTGATTATGCATGCAGGGCTTTACTTGAACTGGCGCTTCATTGGCCCAATAAAGCGCCTATGCAAATTGGGGATATTGCCAAACGGGGCAATATCCCGACAAAGTATCTGGTTCATATTCTCATTCACCTCAAGCAGATGGGATTGGTCAAAAGCACTCGCGGTAAAGAAGGCGGCTATATCCTGAGTAAATCTCCTGGAGAAATTGTGTTCGGTAAATTTATACGGCAAATCGGCGGACCGTTTGTTCCAGTGGCTATTTCGAAGAAGGGGGCAGACAAATTGAATGTTTTTAGCCCAATTTGGCACGATGTTGAATCTGCCATCTCTGAAGTTGTTGATGACATCACGTTTCAGGACCTCGTTGAAAAAGCTCGCGGACTTAGCGAAGTATTGGTTTACCAGATATAATTTTTTTAGTTTTATACATGACTAAGTTGATAATGATAGTCGGTAAGAATAGTGCTAGATTCTGATGACATTTGCCCAAAGAACTTCCTCTCCCTTGATGGGGGATGATGGGTTAGGGGGCAAAGAAATGTCAACAGGGCCTAGTACAAAATAAATCAAAAACCACAAAAGGAGGAAATGAAAAATGAGTTTGCTGGAAAACAACGATAATCTCAAAGAATTAGTCGATGCTTTGAACTTTAAGGAAAAGGTGGACCGGTCCCTGGCGCTTATTGCCGAGGCCTATGACCGTTACGGAGACGATTTGGTTGTCGCCAATAGTCTGGGAAAAGATTCCGTCGTGGTGTGGGATTTGGCGAAACGAGTCAATCCCAAAATCGGGGGTTTCATCGTTACGACGCGGTATAAACCCGAAGAAACGGTGCGATTTATGTCGGACGTTGTCGCAAAATATCCCGAGGTTAGAATCTATCAGAATGACGCGGAGATTCCCGACAGATTGTATGAAACGAATCCTGACCGTTGCTGCGATATTTTAAAAGTTGAGCCGATCAGCCGGGCCATTGAGGAGATGCATGTCCGGTGCTGGGTGACCGGACTTCGTTGCACGGAAGGGCGGACACGCACGGATTTCAAAGAAGTGGAAGAACGGGATCGCGGCCTGGTCAAACTCAATCCCATTTTGATTTGGAAGGAAAGGGAAGTTTGGCAGTATCTGGCACTGTATCAAGTCCCCGTGAACCCGCTTTATGGCGAGGGGTACCGTTCTTTGGGATGCGCGCCGTGCACGAAAATTACGACTGCCGATGACGAACGTGCCGGACGCTGGATCGGGACCAGCAAATGCGGCGGCGAATGCGGCATCCATACACGGCCTTTGAAAAAGAAGCCCACGATTGTTGCGGCCTAGGTGTCAGGTCCAATTTCATGGAGACAAAAAGACGTAGCTTTGCCAAGGCCTTGAGCTGGCGGTTTTTTTCAACCTTTATCAATGGCGGAACCGTTTGGTTTTTAACCGGGCGGTACGATTTTGCCATTATGGTGGGGATGATCGATCTGGTCAGCAAGATCGTTATTTTCTTTTTCCATGAGCGACTTTGGCTTAAAATCCCCTATGGACGAGTCAAATGTCCCGATTTTCAAATATGATGACATGTGAAAAGGAACCCTTGTGAGAAAATATTACCCCGTCGGGCTGCAAATCGAAGGCCGGCGAAGCCTCGTGGTCGGGGGCGGTAAAGTTGCGCAAAGGAAAGTCGCGAGACTGATTGCCTTCGGCGCCAAGGTCAAGGTCGTGAGTCCGGAGATAACCTGCCGGTTGCGCACATGGGCCGGTGAAGGCCGTATCCTGGTTCAGAAAAGGAAATTTACTCCGGGCGCTATGCGCGGCGCCGATTTCATCTTTGCGGCAACAAATGATCCCCGAATCAACAGCCGTATCGCCAAAGCCGCGAAACAAAAAGGGATTTGGGTCAATGTCGCAAATCCCGGAAAGGATTCGAGTTTTATTCTTCCGGCTCTCATCGAGAAAAAAGGTTTGACGGTTTCGGTTTCTACGCATGGCAAGTCGCCGGGTCTTGCGAAAAAAATAAAAGAGAAATTAAAGAAGGTGCTATGAAACGATCCCGGACCGGTTCAAATTCTGCGCGGAAAACAAAACCCTCCGAACGGAAATCGGGCAAGGTCTATCTTGTCGGAGCGGGTCCCGGTGATCCGGACCTGATCACGGTCAAAGGGCTGAGAATTTTGAAAGCAGCGGATACGGTTCTCTACGATGATCTGGTCCCGGTTCAATTGCTGAAAGAAACCAAGGCGGGCGCGGAACTGATTCCGGTAGGAAAAAAACCGGGTGTGCATTCTTGTCCGCAGGAAGAAATCAACGAGTTGATTTTTAAAAAAGCCGTGCCTGGGAAGTTGGTTGTCAGGCTCAAGGGCGGTGATCCTTATGTCCTGGGCCGGGGCGGAGAAGAAGCCATCTATTTACAGGAACGCGGGATTCGCGCCGAGACGGTTCCCGGGATTTCTTCGGCCGTCGCCGTTCCCGCTTATGCCGGTATCCCTGTCACGCATCGTGGAGTGGCGGCATCTTTCGCGGTTGTTGCGGGGCACGGGAAAAAAGGGGAATTCGAACTTCAAGTTCCCGATGCGGACACTCTGGTTTATCTCATGTGCGTATCCAATTTGGAAGAGATTATTGCCCGGATCCAGGACCGGGAGACGTCCGAAGATATACCGTGCGCCGTCATTGAAAACGGGACGACAAAACGTGAGAGAATTATCGCGGGCACTTTAAAAAATATCGTGGCGCGCGCCAAGCGGGCAGGTTTGAAACCGCCGGCGGTTTTAATCGTAGGACAGGTTGTGAAATTGCGGGACCGGATCAAGGCCGCTGTAAATCAAGTGCGCAATAACAAACGGATGCCGGAAATCAAACCGGGGAGGGCCGAATGTTCCGATTGCCTGAGAATGTTAAAAGCGACTTAGCCGGTTACAAAGATTCATTAAATCAGCTGGTCCGGGGTGAAATTTCGGCAGCCGACTTCAAACCGACGCGCGCGCTGTGGGGGATCTATCCCCAGCGCAAGGGAACTCATTATATGGTCCGTGTCCGTTTACCTGCCGGCATTATTCGAGCGGCGCAACTGAAGGCCCTGGCCCGGGCAGCGATGCAATACGGCGACGGGGCTTTGCATGTGACCACCCGGCAGGATATACAAATCCACAATGTCGGGAATCTCGGGGACACGCACGCGATGTTTGACGAGCTCAAAGAACTCGACGTCAGTTCCCGGGGCGGGTGCGGTGATGCGGTCCGGAATATTACGGCCTGTCCTTTGGCCGGGCTGTGTTCCGAAGAAGTTTTGGATGTCCGGCCGTTTGCGGTGGGACTGACGGAGTGGATGCTCAAGGCCGGGAATTCCTATCACCTGCCGCGGAAATTCAAGATTGCGTTTTCGGGATGTTCCCGCAACTGCGCTTTGGCGACCGCGACA
>JAQTOZ010000157.1 GCA_028713205.1 Candidatus Omnitrophota bacterium | reverse complement strand
GTAGGCATCGACGAGCACGTGATAAGAAATTACATTAAATATCAGGAGAAACTGGATTCAGGTCAAGCAACGCTTGACCTGTGAAGGAACCCCGGGCTCTGCCCGGGGGGCGACCATATGTTACAATCCAGATCCCTCGAATCGTCCCGCTTCCGCGGGACTCCCTCGGGATGACAAATAACAGCCTCCTTTGTCAACTCGACTCTTGAACAGTACACTGAGGCCTTCTTGCTGCTTGTCTATCCGCTATACGCCCTACGCTGTACGGAACGGCAGGGACAGGCGGGCAATCTCAGAGAGAGATCGCTTCGTCACACCTGATGGCGCTCCTCGCGATGACGTATGGAAGGCATGATTTCAACAAAACAATTATTTCTTCTTAATCTTAATCCTGTTTTGGGTCTTGGGACTTGAGTCTTGGGACTTGGGTCTATCGCCTACGCCCAATCCCCGGGATAGGTGATCTTCAGGAAATGGCGATAGGGTTCGGGTAGATGATCCCAAATGCGGTTTGTCTCCAGCAGGATCTCCCGGAGGGATGCGTGATCCCAGCGAAACTGCTTGGTAAGAATCTCCTCGGGAGTGACTTGTTCCGTGAAGAATTTAAGCAGGCTTCGTGAAGGGGAGACCGATGCGATGGATTTCTCGATATTCAGGAGCATCGGCAGAGCGGGTTTCCCGCAGGCGGATGTGTAAGGGATCGGAGACCCCAGACGTTCGAATGTCAGGTAGGTATAGAGATCTTCATGTTTGGGATGGACGGCGATGACAATATCCGATATCCCCGCGATATGACGGGCATAGTCGAACAGGATTTTAAAAAGAGAGAATGTCCCGGTCAGCTTCTGGAAATCCGTCAGGGAAAAGCTGTTCTTTTGAAAAAACTCATGGTTGAGCGCCAAAAGACTAACTTCGGCAAGCTTCTTTCCGCCGGCGCGCAATTCATGGATCCGGTCATGGAAAATGGATTGCATCGGTAATCCGCAGAAGGAATCCACAATAAGCGAAATGGTGCCGAGAAGTTGTCCCTGGCGTTTCAGTACGAATGTGCGCGATTTGGGCAGGACGCAGTAAAAACTGTAGTGCATTTCGGAGGCATTCGGGCTGCAGTACCCCCGGAAAAGATATTCGCTGTAAATCAATCGATAGGCCGCCTTGAGATCCTCCAAGGATTCGTCAGGATAGCACTCGATGTCTTTCGGAGAATGTTTGATCGCGAAGGTGCAGAGCTTATCGGAAATGAATTGCAGGAGTTTCTCCTTGCCGGTCACGCGCCTGAGGTTTTGAAATGCGACCCCGCATTCAATGACGGCCGTATCGCCCGTCGAAGGTTTGGTCCAGACCACGAGTCCTTCGATGATGATGCTTCGGGTGGTCCCCGGAAGTTGGACATCGAGTTCCATTTTGGTTCCGATGGGCGTGGGTTCCGTGACATTGATGCGCACACCCGTGTTTGAAACGTCTTTCGACTCGCTGTTTTTCCACTCGGCTTCGGCAACTTTCACGCGATATTGGAGGGGGACATGGACCGTGAAACGGGGATCTCTGCGCCGGTCGGCGATCGAACTGTTGTCCGGGAGAGACTGCTTTTCAAAGACATTGTCTTCGAGAATGGCGATGCCTGTTTGCCAGGGCAATTTTTTTTCAGTCTTCATCATTTTCTCGGTTCCTACGAATGATACAAGGAATGTGCCAATCTCTGACGACTCGCCCGGTTGAATGCGTAACCTATTATCCCATCATAAGATAAAACGATCAAGGACAAAGATGGTCCCGCAAAAAATACTTTGGACACCCTCTTTGTCGATAAAATACGACAATCCGAGCCGGGAATCCGTGCCCCGGTCATGAATTCCGGGGTGGTTATGGTTTTGAAGGTTTTAGCAGAAACATTTTTGCCAGAATTTTCAAGATCGCGGGAAATGACGGATAGGATTTTTCCCCCAGTTGTATATCGGTGACCGTTTCGCAAAGCCTTTGCCCGTGATGCCGGAACAAATAATTTCTTAAGGCGGGGGCCCCATAAAAAAGGTGCGCGAGCAATTGTTTGGTCCGGAAGTCGCAAAAAAGATTCTTTTCGACGTTTTGCTGATAGAGATCGGTTGCGGCGTCTTGGTCGAAATTGGCATGGAGGAGCGACTCTGCGGCATAGTAACCGCTGATCACGGCGGGTGAAATGCCTTCGGCGGTGATGGGATCTGCCAGCCCGGCAGCGTCGCCGGCGAAAAGAGTGCGTCCGTGAAAGAGCGGGCCCCGATGGGTACGAATGGGGATGATGAAACCGTGTCGTTCGATATGCAACGGTTGGATTCCCAGGGAGGCCATGTATTGCCGAAGGCATTCATGGAGATTGACAGGTCCTTTGTGATTGAGTGCGGTCCCGAGTCCGATGGATAAATGCTTGCTTTTTGGAAAGACCCAGCCGTAGCCGCGCGGAATCGATCCGAAATCGAATCTTGCCGCGGCGCGATGCCTGTTGAAAGTGTCGTCGTCGACCTGTACTTCGTACTCGAGCGTGGGGATCCGGTAGCGGTGATGCCGATCCCCGAGAGCTTTCACGGCGACGCTCAATGCGCCGTCCGCGGCAATGAGAAAACGGGCGAAAAAGGAGCAATCCTTTGTCATCAGTTCGACGGTGTCGTTGCCGGAACGGATATTCAGGACCGGACATCCCGTATGGAGTTCAGCACCCCGGTCTTTTGCCGCCCGGACAAGGGCTGCATCGAAGCGGTCGCGCATGACCATGCGGATGACCGGTTGCTTGCGCTGCGTGACAAAATGAAGGTTGGCGTCGGCAATAGTCATTTCGACGCGGTAGCAGTGGTTTTCGGTCACCGTTTCGATGTCGATGGGGAGAAAACTCAATGCCCGTCCGGTCACGCCTCCGCCGCAAGTTTTATAACGGGGGACGGCTTCTTTTTCCAGAAGCAAGGTCTTTGCGCCGGCACGGGCGAGATAGTAGGCGGCGGTTGCTCCGGCAGGGCCGGCGCCGATCACTGCGGCATCGTAAATGGTTTGCTTCGTCATAGCCTCCGAACGATCCGGTGTGTTTACACCAATTGCGAGAGCTTCAGATTCTCAAGCTTATTGGCGACGTAATCCCGGATTTCCTTTAAAGTCTTGATGATTTTCTTTTCCTTTTCGAGAGGCGTATGTGAAAAAAAATTCAGGCTGACCGATTCTGTAGACGCTAAAGCGCCGTCCATCAGCCGTATGATTTCGGCGATCGTAATCTGGTTCGCGGGTTTTGCGAGTTGATAGCCGCCGCCCGCGCCTCTTTTCGCCTTGATATAACGGTTTTCCTTGAGCGTGAAGAGCAATTGTTCCAGATATTTTTTGGGCATGTTGTAGGCGGCGCAGATGTCCTCGGCTTTGATCAAACCGCTTGCCTCGTGTCGTGCCATGTAGATCAGCGCTAGGAGCGAGTATTCGCTTTTGGTTGTCAGCTTCATGCGGTTGTGTCCTGGTTTTTCGGCATTGTAGGTGGGAATATCGATGACTGTCAAGGATTCGTTGGGGGCGTCGGACGTTCGGAAAGGTATCGAAATTGAAAAGGCGTAATTGCCGTAAACGCGGGTTCAGAAGAGACAATCTCCAATATTTTAGACATGTTTACGAAAAGCAGCATAAATTAGACAACAGGACAAATTCCGTCATTTTGGGCGTCTGTGTAAGTCTTGCGTGGGCAACAAGTTGAATTTATTGCCTGTTTAAATTTGTTTTGGCACACAAATTGTAATCAATTAAGCAATCTGATGGACTAAATCAGAATTCTTTTGTATGAACAGGAGAACACAACGATGATGCGGATCAAGGTCGGTTTACTCGCCCTAATTTTGGGGATTCTTCTACCGGTTGGCTTTGCCCAGGCGGCGGTATTCATAAACTTTGACAATTCTCCCGTTACTTTTTCACCCGATGCTGCCCAAACAACACACACGTTGACCACCGCAGATGGCACCATTGATTTTTTCGGAATGATCAAACAAGGGTTGAATAATATCAACCCATTTTCTCCGCTTTCGCCGGGTAGCGGGGGGAATTTCTTAAAGGCTCAAGACGGTACAGGTTCGACTCGTAAAATTACTTTTAATTTCAGCTATGATGTAGATCAATTCTATGGTTCCGCCATTGTGCTGAGTGGCTATACCGGTGTGTTTCGGGCGTATGGTGATAACGCACATAATATTTTGCTGGGTGAACAGACGCTTGGTTACACGGGCGGGAGTTGGTATATCATTAGCCTCGATTTTACCGACCCCATCCGGTATATCGAATTTTATACGGTCAATAGCAGTAATACGATCGTCGGTAACAAAGCTGCGCTCGATGACATTACAATTTGCCCGCAGTGCACCACGCAAGTTCCCGAACCGGCATCGATGCTACTTCTGGGATTTGGTTTGCTCGGGGCGGGTTTTCTCCGCATTCGTAAAAAGTAAATTCCTCCAGCAGCAGTATCCGCAATCGCGAAGGCGGTCCTTCATTCCGAAGGACCGCCTTTATTTTTTACCCTTCTGTCTTAGAAATGACGGCCCGCCTGCTCGGGATTCATCATCGCGTGATCGAACTCTTTAAGGACCCTGCCGCGATGGGATTCGGGTGCGAAGGAGACAATGGCGCTTTTTTTCCAGAAAGGGTTGAGCTCGTTGAGAAGATCGGTCAGGTTGTCGGCTTTGCACGATTTGACGCTTGTGCCGTCGATGACATAAAATTTTCCGTTTTCCTTGCCGACCGCGACCGTATGGGACGAGCGATTGCTGTAGATGTTCAGCATGAACGAGGGGATTTTATTTAATGTCAGGAGTCCCGTGGCAAAGAGCGCAAAATCTTCGCAATCGCCCTTTTTGCTCGCGAACAATTCGGCCGGCGATTGCCAATAATCTTCATGCCCCAAATGTCTTTGGTCGCTTTCGTAACTGAAATTTTTCCACATGTATTGGGCGATTTTGGGCGCGTTCCCTTGCCGCAGGATGTCGGAGAGTTTGGAATCCTTCTCCTCCATTTGTTTGAACTCAAAAAGATACGTCGTGACTTTGGCGTCTTCCCGACGTGTCATTGTTTTTATCTGCTCCTTCGTTTCATCCCATGAGGCGCCGTCCCGGACGGACGAGACGACGGCGTTCACGGATGATTCCTGCAATGGGAGCCGGGCGGAATTCTCCGCGGCGCCATCGGGGGCATTCCGGGATTTCAATGCGGCGTCTTTCCGTGCTTGGGTTGCGGCTGAAAACAATGAGCTCAAAGAACATCTCTTCGATTCGGACATTGTTAGAATCATTATTTCATGTGTCTTGAGGTTGCTCAGGGACAGGACAAGGATGCGTCCTTGGTTTGTGGGAACATAGCCGTGGAACCGGACCATCACGGACGGTTGTTCCTCTTTCTCCGGGATCGGAGGATCCGTGTCATCCGGTGTGGCCTGAGATAAAGGGGATTGGTTGTCTGTCCGGATGAGCCATGAAAGACTTGTTTCGTGGTTCGGCGATGCCGCATTTTCTGCGATGGGGGAGATCGCCGGGGATGAGTCTTGAACTTCAACGGCGGGCTTCGCAAGAATCAAAGGCGTGGTCTCCGCATGTTGCCATTCGATTTCAGGGGCAGCCGCGGAGCTTTCGGCTTGCTGGGGAACGATGATCCAAAAGGTGAAGCATAAGATCAAGAGAAATACGGAGGCGCTGTCCGGTCGACGGATGTTCGGTTTTTGAGAGAACGGTTTCTTTAACAACATAGGAGAACCTTTCTCCCCCTCTATTGTAAAGATAGCGTGTGTTTCAATCGATCGCGATAAAAAAATGGTCAGCGGTCGAAATCCGCCCCTGAGCGGTTGTCGCTTAAGGTGAGTCTGGACACAACAAACCCTGATCGGCAGCAGGACTACGCGCGATTTAAAAGAAAAGGGGCCGTCGTGAAACCGTGGATCAGACCTTCACGGCGTGATTGAGTGCCGCGCACAGATCCTTGTGTTCCTGCCACATCTCCGGCGGGGTGTGCTCGCCGAATTGAATCAGGAATCTTTCGATATTCTCGAGTTCTTGCTTCCACTCGGCGGGATGGACGGCAAACAATTTTTCGAGATCGTGCTGGGGGATTTTCAAATCCTGGACGTGGAGGTCTTTCAGATGAGGCACATAACCCAGCGCCGTTTCCTTGGCCTCGACGCGGCCGTCGATCCGGTCCAGCATCCATTTCAGGACCCGGATATTATCGCCGAATCCCGGCCAAATATATTCGCCGTCCTCGTCGGTCCTGAACCAGTTGACGGTAAAAATTTTGGGCGGATGCTTTAATCTTTTGCCGATGTTCAGCCAGTGCCCGAAGTAATCGCCCATGTTGTATCCGCAGAAGGGGATCATGGCCATCGGATCGCGGCGGACCACGCCCACTTGACCGCTGGCGGCGGCCGTCGTCTCGGAGCCGGCGCGTGTGCCCAAAAAGACGCCATGCTGCCAACTGAGGGATTCAAGGACCAACGGGATAAGTTGCGTCCTGCGTCCGCCCAGGATGATCGCAGAAATCGGGACGCCCTGCGGGTTGTCATATTCTTTGGAGAGCGTGGGTGAATTGTAGATCGAAACCGTAAAACGGGAATTCGGATGAGCCATTTTTGCTTCTTGCGAAGGGTTCCACGCTTTGCCTTGCCAGTCAAACGCGTTTTTCGGGGCGGGTGTTCCGATCCCTTCCCACCACGGTTCTTGAGTATCCCTGTCCAGGCCGGTGTTGGTGAAAAGCGTCGGGAAAAATTTTGTATTTTTCAAGGTGTGCATCATGTTGGGATTTGTTTTCAACGATGTCCCCGGAGCAACACCGAAAAGGCCGGTTTCCGGGTTGATAGCGTAGAGCCTGCCGTCGGTCCCGATATTGAGCCAAGCAATGTCATCGCCGAGGGTCCAGATTTTATATCCCGGCAATGCGGATTCGAGCATGGCCAGGTTGGTTTTTCCGCAAGCGGACGGCATGGCGGCCGTAATGTAGGTCACTTTGCCTTGGGGATCTTCGATTCCCAGGACCACCATATGTTCCGCCAGCCAGCCTTCCTTTAATCCCATGTAGGAAGCGATGCGCAATGAAAAACATTTCTTGCCCAGAAGCGCGTTTCCACCGTATCCGGAACCGATGCTCCATACCAGTTTTTCGTCGGGGAAATGCATGATAAACCGCTTGTTCGGATCAAAATCACCGACCGAATGCAGACCGCGGACAAATTGATCCGAGCTTCCGATTCTGTCCAGTGCTTGTTTCCCCATGCGGGTCATGATGCGCATACTGACGGCGACATAGGAAATATCGGTGAGCTGGACGCAGTCTTTGGCGTAAGGGGAACCGGGATGACCCATCGTATAGGGCATGACATACAGGGTCCGGCCGCGCATGCAGCCATCGAATAATTTCGTGAGTTTCTCTTTTGCTTCGCGCGGATCCATCCAATTGTTGTTGGGGCCGGCAAGGTCCTTATTGGCATGGCAGACAAACGTCAAATGCTCGGTACGCGCAACGTCGGTGGGATGGCTGCGGTGGTAATAAGCGTTGGGCCAAGTCGTGTGGTTCAGCTTCTGAAAGACAGGCGTCCCGTCGATTTTCTCGTCGCGGATGCCGATTTCGATCAGATTTTGAGCTTCCTTTTCAGAACCGTCGCACCAATAGATCTTCTTCGGTTTGGTCAGTTTGGCCTGTTCATCAACCCAGCGTTCGAGCGGTGTCGTCATGGATGAATCCTTGCTGTTAGATTTGAAGAGTTTCGAAACACTTTAAGATTGAGGTGGAGTCTACCGAAAAAAACAGATTTTGCAAAGGTTTTTACGGGGATGTGGACTGTTTGTAGGAGGGAGGTTGTTGCTAAGGTTTGCATTAATGATTCAGCCGGTTTGACGATAATCTAGCTATGTTTATCTATGCAGGGACCTTCGTGGTTGCGTTTACGACGCTTGTTTTGGAAATCACCTTAACCCGACTGTTAAGTGTTATTACCTGGTATCACCTCGCTTTTTTTGCCATTTCAACGGCGATGCTGGGGATGACGGCGGGTGCCGTGACGGTTTATCTCTTGCCCAACCGGTTTCGCGTCGAAAATATTTATCAACGGATTGCCGAGACTTGCGGCTTTTATATTCTGGCGGTGCCCGTGTCTTTGT
>JAQTOZ010000156.1 GCA_028713205.1 Candidatus Omnitrophota bacterium | reverse complement strand
TTTGCCCCCTATTGCCCATGTCGATCAGGTATCTATCCAGATCAACCGTTCCTTCGACCAGGGCCAAGGCGCCCATCATAACGTCGATGATCGCCCGGGGCTCCTCGATGAGTAAAATATTCTCTTGAGGAATGACGCTTGCCCATTGGGCTTTGATTACGTCGTCATGGTATCCCGCATATTCTGCGATATCAGTGGGGCGCTCGGCCGGATTGTAATCGAATTCGAAAACGGTCACATCACTTCTCGGGCCCCATAACCCTCTCGAAGTTTTTCCTTCGAAATGCTGAATTTTCCCGTTGATTTCGATTTCGACGCGGAAGGGAGTGGCAGCCTCACTATCTTCGTGGAATGCATAGTTCTGCACATAAACCTTATAATGTCCCTTAGGCGCTTTACCTTTAGGCCATCTGGTGTTCTCGACAGGCTTTGTTGTTTCCCCATTTACATTCATGTCCACATCGAGCCAGCCTAAACACCTGGATTGCTTATGACCGTAAAAAACCTCTTCGCCTGACGGCGGAATGACTCTTAAGTCGAGGTCGTTCCGGTTGTTCCAGAGCAAAGATGCCCTAATATCAACTCCGGCATACATGCCGCCAGCCTCGGTCACCCGCTGCTGGATTTCGGCATCAATGTCTCCCCTTCGCTGGTCCCAGGTTTTCTGGGGATAGATGAGGAAGACGTGATATTTTTCCTGGAGCTTTCGGAACACGTCCGCGGCTGGCAAATTGTCGGGCACTTCATCGCCGATCAAAACCTTGATCTGGTCTCGAGCGACTTTGGAATAAAATCCTTCGTCGCCGATGAAGAAAAAGTAGCCCTTCTTGCCGCGCCGGGTGCAGGACAAAACGGAATGATTGGCGTAGTAGTAGGCCATCAATTCATAAGATTCTTGGCCCGTGCCTCCGCCGCCCCGCTCCAGCCAGACCTTACTCAAAATTTCATCGAGCCGGTTGTCCGATTCGAATTGTCCTACCTGGATGGGAGCCTTATCTCCGGAGCTGGCGTCGCCGACCGCGGCGAAACTGATCACCGGATCAGAAACGTAGTTCTTCATGATAATCTGGCCGATAAACATCGGCAGTTTCCCGTAAATCACGGCGATGTCTTCGCCGCGGGAACGGGTAACGTCCATGGCCACCACAATCGGGGTGGTCTTCGGATGTTCCGCGGAATCTGCGCATTCCCTGTTTTTCCCTTTTGGATTCAGGTCCTCATGGCATTCACGTCTCCTCGGGCGAGCAGCGTCTTCTGCCCGAGACGTTGCGATATTCTCGTTGGTTGATCTTGTTCTTTCTGCGACGTCGCCGTCGTAACTGCCTCCACCCATGATCTTTGCCTCCTTTGCTTATTTTCTTACATTATGAATTCTAGGAATCTCGGTCGGCCCCAAATCTCATTTCTCAATTCCGCAAGTTTTTCGTACATTTCCCAGGCATCTTGAGCCCGTTGCAAAGCGCTCTCGCGGACAAAAAATTGGATAAATCTTTGGAGCCTTTGGTCTACGCGATAAGGCATGCTGTTTGTCCCAACGTCACCTCCTAAAAGATAAATCATGCATTTGCCCACGGAATAAAGATCGGCGGCCGGAGTCGGCATGGCGCGAGTTTTAACTTCCGGAGGACTGTACGCTTCGTTCAAAGCTTTAAAACCGTCACCGGTCTTCAAAGAATCGATCGCAGCATAGCTCCAGTCGATGAGAAATAAATTATGGTCTTTAGGACTCACTATCAAATGGGCAGGCTCGATATTGCCGTGAATCACTCCCTTCCTGTGGCTGTAGCCAAGAACACTCAAAAGCCGTGCCAGCATCCAAACCGCATGTCCTCCTTGAATTCCGCCAGCGTACTTCTCTCTGATGGAATGTAAATCGTATCCGTCGATGTAACGCAGAACCGTACCGAGTTGGTTGTCGCTCGTTTTAAACTGGTCCAGAAAAACAGGCAGATGTTTGCTCTGTTTGCTCGGCTCTGCTTGGAAGAGCCTTAAAACTCTCACCTCATTCTGGATTAAATCGTTATCGTTGAGATCCTCAACAACCTTTACCGCAATCTTCCCGGAAAAATCGTCGCCGCCCACGCAATCTCCGCCGTAAACAACGGCGAGATCTCCCTGGGCGATGGTCGAAACGATGCGATATTCGCGCTTGCGCGTTTTTATCGTAAAGCCGCTCTTTTTTCCGACGGAATCTTCTTCAGTACGAACGCCGTAAGTGCCTTTGGCAATTTTAGTTTCGGCTTTCTTAAAAAATTCATTCAATCTTTTAAAGGCTTCTCCGGCTATTTCTTTTGCATCGGGATCGTTGTTGTGACGGTCCGGATGGACCACCATAGAAAGTTTGCGGTAAATTCTTTTTACCGTTCCCGAAACATCTTGACCTTCTTCGGGCATGCCGAAAACGTCTTCCGCCCTAACAGCTTGCATAATCTGTTCGTACGCGTATTTCAGTTCTTCATCCATTTTTACCTCCCGCATAGATGGTATGTTGTGAACGCTATTTTTCCAATTTTTCCATCCTCCTTGTTAAAGTGCCGATAGGCTATCTTATGGAAGAAAAACGCTTTTGTCAATAATGAAAAACTGCACCCAGTTTACTGAGTGCAGTTGTTTTTATCGCTCCAAATAGAGACGATGTTCTTTAATGTGCTTTATAACGTTTAATGGCACGAGTTCGTCGACGGATTCGCCGTTGGCGATGAGCGCACGAACCATGGTGCCCGAACCGTGAATATATTTAATTTCGATTAGTTCCGAATGAGGCGGCAAATCTTCGGGTTCGACATCGTAGTCCGGTCTGACGATAACGGTAAAGTTCAAATTCTGCCAGATCTCGTAACCCCGATGCCAAACGCGGTGAATTTCCGACCGATTATTCTTTCCTCCGACGATAATGTCTCCTCCGACAATGTGCCAGATTTGCGCATTCGGAAAAAGTCTTTCATAACGCTGCTGCAGGTAATAAGTGGGCGTATAAACTTTATTTTCTAAATCGAAACAGTCAAGTTGAACCTTGGGTATACCCGCAAAGGCAATTTGAGCCATAGCCTCGCGATTTTCTTCGGATACGACGTTGGCTGACGGCTTGTCTTGACGCTGACCGCAAGGAAAAATGATGATCTTGTCGAAACGATGAATCAGCCTTGTTAGGATCTCGAGATGATGATTGCAGGGTGGATTAAAGCTACCGCCGAAAATCGCAATCTTCATCTTTCTGACCTTCGCAGATACAGCCCGTAGGCCAGCATGGTTTTTGCGTCCCTGACTCCCAAGCCTTCAAACACTTCAAGCGGGAAAAGCCTGACCCTGATATTTTCTCCCTCTTCTTTCAAACCGGCCAGGCGTCCTTGTAACGCCTCAATTTCTTGGCCGGTGAATTCAAGCTCGCAATAATACAAAACTATTTTTTCGTTGCAGGCGCCGGGAGAAAGGAAGTAGTAACCCATGAATTTCAAATCTTGCGAAGTTATCTCTAGGGTCACTTCCTCCTTAATCTCCCGTACCGCCGTTTGAAGAAAATCATCCTCTCTTCCAACGCTGCCGGCCGGAATTTCTAACAGTTGCTGACCGGCAGGCACCCTCGTCTGTTCTACCAGAACTACGTGCTTTTTCTTCGTATTGCGATCTTTTAGTACCAGGAAAACCGCTATAGCATCGCTGCGATAAAAAACCACGCTGCTTTTTTCTTCCTTTTCCTCGTCAAGATACGTGATGTAGAACAGGGCGAAAACCAATTCTTTATCCCGCCACCAGGACCACTTTTCTTCGATCCGGCGTATCTTTACTGAACGGCTGTCGTATGTGTTGTCAAACCACCGCCAAAATCTCCGCGACTTGCTGAGGTTGCCGGCGTTGTCGCCGACAATGGTAAATCCGTTCTCAACTCCGTCTCCAACTCTAACTTCCATTATCCTTCCCCCTCGTTTTCTAATTCTTCCCGCCAAAGAGAGACTTCGGCATCGGAAGGCATGCGCCAATCCCCTCGCGGAGACAAACTGACCGAGCCGACCTTTGGGCAATCGGGCATGCAAGACCTCTTCCATTGATTGTTAAAAAATCTTTGGATGAACAATCTCAACCATCGCTTGATCTCTTGAACCGAATATTTACCGTCAAAGGCGCATTCGGCCAAAAACATAATCTTCTCCGGAGACATGCCCCATCGCACCATATAATACAGGAAAAAATCATGAAGCTCGTAAGGGCCGATAATGTCCTCGGTCTTTTGGGTAATCTTGCCGTCTTTCCCCGAAGTTAATTCCGGCGAAATAGGCGTCGAAAAAATATCCCGAAGAATCAAACGCGTTTCTTCGTCAACTTGAGTTTCGGCCACCCATGAAATCAGATATTTGACCAAGGTTTTGGGAATCGAAGCATTCACATTGTAATGCGATAAGTGGTCACCACTGTAAGTGCACCAGCCCAGGGCAATCTCAGAAAGATCGCCTGTTCCCAGCACCAAACCCCTTAGCTGATTGCCTCTGTCAAAAAGGGTCATGGTGCGATAGCGTGCCTGAACGTTTTCAAATACCACATCTTGATTTGTCTGATCATGGCCGATATCCCGGTACTGTTGCAGACATCCTTCTTTGATATCAATCTCTTCAAGGCTTACTCCCAAAGCCTGACACAATTTAACGGCGTTTTGTTTGGTACGCTCCGATGTGGCAAAGCCCGGCATGGTCAAACCTATAATATTCTTGCGATTAAGGTTCAGCGCATCAAAAGTTTTAACCGCGACCAAAAGAGCCAAAGTTGAATCCAAGCCTCCCGAAACGCCAATCACGGCTGTTTTGGGCCGACCCGAATCTAAACGCTTGGCTAGACCGGCTACTTGGATTGAAAAAATTTCTTCGCACCTTTGGTCTCTTTGGGAAATATCTTGAGGAACAAAAGGATACGGCGAAATATCTCTCTGTAAAGAAGTGTAAACAGGCTGGACAAGCTCAAAGCTTATCTTGCGAAACGGCCGGTGAATCTCGGAAACCCCATCGCCCATGCTGGTGGTTTGTTGCCTGTAAAAATTGATTTTTGCAAAATCAATATCTTGCGCCACCAATTGATTATTGCGTAAAAATCTCGCCGACTCTTTAATGATCGTGCCGTTTTCGGCAATCAAGCCGTGTCCGCCGAAAACAACATCGGTTGTGGACTCGCCCACCCCGGCGGAACAATAAAGATAAGCCGCAATACAGCGTCCACTTTGAGACTCGACTAAAATTCGGCGATAATCCGCCTTGCCGATAATTTCATTGCTGGCAGATAAATTCAAAAGCAGAGTGGCTCCGGCAATCGCTTGATAGGAGCTCGGCGGAATCGGCACCCAAAGGTCTTCACAGATTTCTACGCCAATGACAAGTTTCGGAAAATTAGTTGCCGAGAAGAGAAGATCCGTGCCAAAAGGCACTTTCTCCCCCAACAACTCAATCTTACTTGAAACGGCATTTCTTGAAGAAGCAAACCATCTTTTCTCATAGAACTCTTTATAATTAGGCATGTAGGTTTTAGGCACAATTCCCAAAATCCTCCCGCCCTGAAGCAAAACAGCGCAGTTGAAAACCTGATCGTCGCAAATAATAAGAGTGCCCAACACAACTAAACCATCGTAAATTCTTTCCAGTCTATCCGTAAACTCAACAATTCTTTTGAGCGCCTTTAATGATTTTTCCTGCAAGGTTTCTTGTTGGAAAAGATCAGCGGCCGTATAGCCCGTAATACACATCTCGGGAAGCAACAGGACGTCAACATTTTCGCCTTCGGCCATTCGGATTAAATCAACAATCTGGGCGGCATTAAAATCACAATCAGCTACTCTGATTTTAGGTATCGCTAGGGCCACCCTGGCGAACCCCAAATCGCGCAGTCGATATTTCTCCATTTTTTCCTCCATTCTCTATTTATTTTATTTTCAATGAGCGCGTGAATGGAAAACTATAACAAAAAACCTCGCTGTTGTCAACGAGGCTTTTTTCTCTTTTCTTATGATACTAAATTTCTTTCTGGGATTTAATGACCTTAACTCCCAGAATGTCCTTCATGTGTCCATAAACCAAGCGTTTTACCCTTTTGGCGTTGTGACCGGGAGCCGAATAGGTCTCGGTGCAGTCCTTGGGAACGATGACTTGATAATCACGCTCCCTTAATCCCGCCGCGGTGTATAAGACACAGATGTCTGTACACACCCCGACCACAATAACCATCTTAGGCCTCATGGCGGACAGAACTTCATCGAGGTAAGTATTGTAAAATCCGTCATACCGGGTCTTGGGGATAAGAACGGGGCTATCGTTCACCCCCAGGAATCTCTTCAACTCATCTATGATTTCAACTTCTTCGGTGCCTAAGATGCAATGCTCGGGGAATATCTTAAATTCCTTGTCCCCCCTTTCATGCTGGTCGCCGAGAAATACCACTTTCCAACCGTCTCTCTCCACCCTTCTTTCTAACAATTCCCGAACGGCCGAAATAATTTTAGCTGTCCGGGGATTAGCTAGCTTCCCCATGTCATGGAACCCCTTTAACATGTCAATCACCAAAACAAGATTAGGATTGTCCAAGGTGCGCCTCCTTCTTTTATAATCTCCAAACCGATTATAATAAACCTTACCGAAATGTCAACCCCCGACAGACAAAGAAAAACCCGAGAAATAATCTCGGGTTTTTTCCTTGATTTTGACGATGCTTATTTATCTAATCTGGTAAGTCAGAGTAACCGTCACCGATATCTTATTTTCGCCAGTTTGGATGTCGGGGACTGCTCCACCCATGCCCGAAGTTTCTGATGCTTTGGCGTAGGTAGGATAATATATCGGCGTTTCACCGCTCTCGTTAAATTGGATAATCTTCACGAGCCTTATGCCTAATTGCGAAGCCAAAGAACCAGCTTTGGCTTTTACCTCCTCAATGGCCTTGCCCCTCGCTTCTTCCTTCAAAGTGTCCTCGTTGTCAATAGTGAACTGCAGATCGCCGACCTGGTTAGCTCCGGCGTCGGTCGCTCCCTGGATGATTTCGCCGACCTTAGTCAAATCTCTTATTTTGACCTGCAAAGATTGGCTGACTTCGTAGCCCACCAGCACTCGCTCCTCTGAGGGGCAATAAGAAGACGAACAAGACGTTAATTCATGCCACTCATAACGCGGAGAAACGCTAAAATTAGTGGTTTTAACGTCCTTATCTTCAACTCCCTGGCTTTTGACAAAAGCGATAATCGCGTTCATTTTAGACGTATTGTCTTGCAAAGCTTCTGCCACCGTTTTAGCCTCACTCAATACTGAAAAAACACTTAGGGCCAAATCTGGTTTCGCATAAACTTCGCTGGTGGCCGAAACCGTAATCACGTTTTCGCTTTCACTCATTTTATTGTAAATATCAACGCCGAGCCACACCGCCGCTAGAATCACTAGAACTGATGGTAAAACGACTGCGTATTTGCACTTATCTAAAAACTTTAAATCACATTTCATATTTTTATCGTCTGATTAATAATAATTTCTATGCTTATTATAACAAAAAATCGCCTGGGTGCAAAACACGCTCCAGGCGATTATTTCTTATTTGGCTGTTTTAAGTGCTTCTTCTAAGAAACACTTCGATTCTCTAAAAAAAGCTAAATTTTCAGCGACTTCAATTCTTTCCCTGAAATCATCAGGATTTCTTCTTTTATTGTATAACCTGTGAATAATTTCTTCGATCTGCGGGAGGAAACTCGTGTCCGAGACATCAACCGCACAACGAACCGCTCTTTTGGGGTCGGTAAAATCGCAGTAGGTTTCACCTTTTTCAAGAAATGACCCTAAAAAAGTTTTAAGCGCAGGCGCTTCCGAATAGATTTCTGGGGATTGATGAATCTTACCGGTTATTATTTTAAGAATATCTGATCGGTAAAAATAGCCAAATTCTTCTTTAAACCTCTCTTGCTGCGTGATGTTAATAGCGAACTCCAGAGCACGCGTCACGCATTGCGGAGTGGCGTTAAAGACATACCAACCTAGAAGGTCTTTCCAAAAACAATCTGGCCAAAACCGATGCTGTGTCTCTCTTTCTTCTTTCCCCAAATCCTGGATCCTCGTCTCTATCCAATCAGCCTGCCAAGGATATATCGGCCGAACCCTTTCCAACCAAATACCCAAAATCCCTTTTCTTAC
>JAQTOZ010000155.1 GCA_028713205.1 Candidatus Omnitrophota bacterium | reverse complement strand
CGTCTTTGCGCAGGGTATGCTCGATCAAAAACTGGGCCATCAATTCGGCCTTTTCGAGATACGATGCGTCGCCGGCGACCTTGGCCAAATTCGCCAAACCAAAAATGATCATCCATTGATCGAACGTAAAAATCCATGAATCATAATAGGCCTGTTTCGCGTGCTCGTGATAAAGGCGGGTCAGCATCAAACCGGTCACACCGTGGGCGTTGCGGATCACCCACTCGCCGGCCCACTGGGCCCGTTCCAAATAAGCGTTATCTTTCGTCACGGCGTGAAAAAAAAGATAGGCGTTGATCGCGTAGCCCGTGATTTCGGAATAGAGAAAAGGACGGGTATCCGTATTGAAATCGTACCAGGCATTCACGCCGCCTTTGGTGCGCGGGTCCGGATCCTCATTCTGGATGCCGGAATGGAGCAACCATTCCGCCGCCAAGAGAGAGGGCTCAATTTCTTTTTCTTTGACCGCAACCGTTTCTGTTTCCGTTTTCATGATCGACGACCTTTCTCCGAAAAAGGGTAAAGCGCTACACGGTCTTCAATACCTTTTTGCATTTTGCGCAAATGATTTTATTTTTCGAAAGTTCCACCGGATAATCCTTCATCACCTGTCCGCACCGGCACACCAGTCCCCGCTCCCGGGCGGGATTGCCGTATACCAAAGCATGCGGCCTCACCGGGCGCGTGACCACCGAACCGGCGCCGATGACCGCGTAAGCACCGATGGAGATGTCCGGGAGAACCGTGGCGTTTGCCCCAATCGACGCCCCCCGGTGTACCGTCCAGCTTTTGCCTTTCAAATCACGTGTCAGACCGCTGCGCGGCCAGGGATCATTGGTGAAACAAGCCCCCGGCCCGATAAACACGTCGTCTTCGACGATGACTCCGTGATACAAAAGCGCCTTGTTGTGAATCCGGACGCGGTTTCCGACTTCGACATAGCGGTCGACGTAAACCCCGTTGGCCAAAACACAATCCTTGCCGATGACGGCATGTTCCGCGACCTGGCAAAACGCCCAAATCCGTGTCCCTTTGCCGATACGCGCCGTCGGATCAATGACGGCATTCGGCGCTAGGTACGTTCCGTACGGTTTTTTCTTTGCCATTCGATGTTCCTCTGCAGTCCTTCCTCAATCGAAACGGTCGGCACCCATCCGAAAAGCCGCTTGGCCAGCGATGCGTCACAGCAAAGCTTTTTGACTTCCGCGAGGCGCTTTTTGATATGCACGATCGGCGAGCGGCTGCCGCTGTACCGAACGATCAATTTGGCGATTTTGTTGACGCTGACATGCGTCCCGGTACCGAAATTCACCACCCGGCCGATGGCCTTCTTGTCACGGCCCATGACGAGAAACGCCCGGACCGTATCGTCCACGAACGTAAAATCGCGGCTTTGCAGGCCTGCCCCATAAACGGTGATCGGCTCGCCTTTTAATGCCAAGTCGATAAATTTAGGGATCACATCATAGGTATGCCGCGGTCCGTAAGTGTTGAAAGGCCGGATAATGGCGACGGGAAGCCCGTAGGTCAAATAATAGGAATAGGCAAAACGGTCGGCAGCGACTTTGGAGGCCGCATAGGGAGACGTCGGATTCAAGGGGTGCTCTTCGCTGATTTTTGCCGTCAACGCCGTTCCGTAAATCTCGCTGGAGGATGTGCAAACCGCCCGCTCCAGAGAATCAATCTTCATCGCGGCGTGCAGGATGTTGAGCGTCCCATGCAAATTGGTCGCCATCACTTCAAACGGATGGTCGAACGAATACGGCACATAGGCATCGGCCGCCAGATGGAAAATCACGGACGGCGCGTTTTTCTTCACCAGATGGATGGTGTCGGGACTGGCAATATTCACGGCAATGATGTGCCGCAAATCCTTGCGGAGATGCCCGATGTTTTTGAGATGAAAGCGGTAAGTCCCGCTGATCGATGATCCCCGCACCAGGACAGACACCTGTGCCCCGGCCTGGACCAGGCGCTCGGTCAAATGCGATCCGATAAAACCATCGGCCCCGGTAACGAGGACCTTCTTACCTTTCCAATATGACAAGTTTTCCATGAATGCCCCTTTGTTGTCCATCACGTTATGCCCATCTCACGAAGGCCCGGTCCAAGAATGCTGCCAATCTTACCAGAACTGCCCCCCCCGGACAAGCCCAACCACCTCTTCCAAACGTGTCAATCTCGCAATAAAAACCGTTTCCTCTCTCTTAGTTGAGTTAAGAGGCGGTGAGCGCTCGCCACAAAGCCCGGCGAAGTCCGTCGCAAAAAGCTTTGTGGACGAGTCTCGTCCGTGCTTTTTGGCGGAAATGGCGAAGGCTTCGTTTGAAAACTTGCCTGTCTCGGGGGAAGGAAGCCGACGGCCGCCATGAGCCGGCCTCTTGCCTCAGCGGATTCCCTGTAACCATTCTACGGCATCTGTCGTATGGGCCCCCTCCGCGTTCCCCTGTTTGTCCGCCTTCAGTCTGACGGGCGGGGCCGCGGTTTCCCATCCGCCACCTGCCAAGAATGGTAGCGTTGCGAATCCGATTCGGCAATCCGGCCGGGACTCATGGCGGAACGGCGGAGGTCTCCTCACCCGAGACAGGCTTAGTTTTCCAGAAGCCGGAGACTTTGAGCGAAACACCTCTTAGCTCAATAAAAAAAGGATACGATTTTCTATTTTTTGCGCAAGCCTATGCGCTTTTCCTCATAATATAGAAATCTTCCTTCTGATACACCAGCTCGTAGCCCGCATCGAGCAATTGTTTCAGGCTCAGCTCGAGCGGGGCCGTGTTCGGCTCCCATACCGCACGGTCATAAATCACATAATCCGCCTTGTACTTCCCGGCCTGCTGGGCCTTGGTCGTCGTCGGATTGTAATCAAACTGATAAATTCTCTTCCGGTTGCACATTTGCGGAATAAAACTGTTGTGTGTCAAAACCGTGGCCGCGGACGGAATCTGCGCCAACTGGGCACGGACCATGTCCGTATGCGGCGTTTTGTGGGAGAGAATGTCCGTCAAATAGAAATATTCGGCCGGAGCGGACCGGAGCAGGATCACGCCCAAAACAACAAGCGCCAAAATCATCTTCCGTTTTCCGATCCAGAAAATTTTATCGCACACGACCGCAAATCCGTAAATGCTGGCGATAAACACAAACGGCGTCAGTCCCGTCGTGTAATGGTAGCCGAACGAGCGCATGACCGGATTTTCGGAAATCATGTTCTGAAAAAGGACCGGAAAAGTCAGCAACAGCGTCGGCAAATGGAAAAACGGCAGCAGAAGAAACGGACCGTAGATCTGGAAGAAATATTCGATCGCATCGGGATGCAAAAGTCTCCGCGTCAACTCTCCGACGGGATTGACCAACAATCCGTCGTAATTCCCCCGGTAAAGATAAAGCGCTTTGCTGAAATAAGGCACGACCCATGCGACCTCAAACCAAAAAAGCGCGACGGAGGCCACCATCAGCACCGTCCCGAGCAAGCGCAAGCGTTTAAAGACCAAGGCATAGAACCCGAACATAAAGGAAATGCCGAAAAAGCTTTCTTTGGCGGAAACAACCACCAACAGACTGAGGACAAACAGCCACAACCGCCGTTTCTCGAGAAAAATAAACGCAAGCATCATAAAAACTTCGACCAGCACTTCCGGATGAAAATCCTCGTGCAAGGCAGCGCGGGTCGGCAAGTAGAAACAATACATCAACGCAAAAGCAATGGCGATCGCGGGAGTTTTCGTTTTTTCGTGCGCCAGATAAGCGATCGGAAACAGGCAGCTGCCCGCGGCAATCGCCTGAATGACCACCAAATTTCTCGGGTCCGGCCAAATCGAATAAAGCGGTGCGAGGACTGCCAGGAGCGGGCTGACATGGTCTCCCAAAAGGCAAATATTTTCCTTGATCGATGAAAAAAGGAAATCCCCTTGCGTGGTCGACCAAACCGCCTGGGCGAAAATCCCCAAATCGAAGGCCCGCGTCTCCATGGCCAAATGCCGCGCCCATCCGACCGTCACCATCACGGCCACGTAAAACACAAAAAGTACGGACACCGCCGGCCAAAGCGGCGCTTGAAAAAACTTTTTGACCCAGCGCGTCACCGTCAGCTGACGGAACACCCACGGCCATCGCCAGGCCCAGATCGCGAACACGGCAAAGACCGGCAACAGGACATTCCGCATGGTTTTGACACAGATTTTCTTGTTAAAAACCGTATCGATCCACCCCCACTGGGCCAGAGGAATTCCGTTGGTCAGCAGGTAAAAAAGACCGGCGAAGGCGACCGCAAAAGCCAGGAAATTCCAACGCGCGAGATGGGCCACGGTCCCGGGACTCTCCGGGCGGGGATCAACAGCCATCAGGCGCAGCCATCGCTGCAAAAACTTGGGCTGGCTTTGAGCACCGGCATCATGCCCGGACACGCCCTGGCACGCCGGACAATTCGGATTATGACTGTTCTTCATGAAGGCTGAACTCCGATCTGAAATCGCTGTCGATTTTCTGTTGCCGAACAATGTAGGTCATTTTGACAATGGCAATCACGGGCGCAACAACGGCATAAACAAAAAAGAGAATGGCGCGATAATCCAATGCCGTCCCGAAAAAAATCTGCAGGACCGCACACGCCGTCAGGATATTCATCAGGACATGGATCTCGCATATTTTGTGGAGAAACGAAAATATTTTCTTCGCATCAAGTCCTCCCCCGACGGCCGGCGGCTCCGGGCTTCCGGTCTTTTCGCTTGCCAGCACCTCAATGGATTTGGCCCCGTACATCTTTTCGCAATAAGCCTTGTACTTCACGTCATGAATCATGTTGAAGGACAGGATGGCCATCGACGCGACGAACCCCCAAAGCATGAAAAAGGAGTTGCCGGTAAGCCGAAAAACATAAAATCCCAGTCCAAAAAGGACGGTCCCGTGCATAATATGATGCGTCAAAAAATCCAGAAAGCGTCCCGTCAAAGAAACCGTGTGGCGATAGCGCGCAATCTGGCCGTCCACATGATCGAGGTAATACCAGAGCTGGATCAGGAAAACACCCAAAACAAAACAGGCCGTCGGGTGAAAAACCAGCGCGCCGATCCCGGCCAGGCCGACGATCAGGGACGCAACGGTGACCTGATTGGCGGTCACGGAAGTGTGCAGCAAAAGCCAGGTCGCGGGCAACGCGGCTTCGCGCAAAATGTTCCGGACCATCCAGTTCCCGACTTCTTTGTAGCGCGGTTTCTGGCAAATCCGGTTCAATTCTTTGATTGATTCAACCATCGGCATTCTCCTCAAATAACGAAAACAAACAGTGTTCTTGTTGAACTCCTCGCGCTTTCATCTTTTTCATTGCGAGGAGTGCGAAGCACGACGAAGGAGTGAAGTAGAGTCTGTCATCCTGAGCGAAGTCCCACGGCAGTGGGACGAGTCGAAGGATCTGCTATAGATTCCTCGACTCGCTACGCTCGCTCGGAATGACAGGCTAAAAAGCTCCTTCGATCGCCCGCAATGACAATTTCATAACCGGTCAGGATTTCCGGGCCCCGGGAAACTCCCGGTTCACGGTACCCGGATCGCTCAAATTTAATGTTTCATCGACAATGGTGATCGGCTGGCCTTTGATCTGGCGATAGATGCGCCCCAGATATTCCCCGATAATCCCCAGAAAAAGCGCGTTGAGGGTGATCGAGATCAAAATCAAAACGGACATCGTCGCGAAACCTTTCGGCCAGGGATAATGAAAGAAAAAGGTCAGGTTGTACAAAGCGATGAAGTACAACAGCAAACCGATCGAGATAAAAAATCCGGTGAAAGTCGCGCACCGGAGCGGCACGATGGAGTGATTCAAAATACCGTCCATGGCCAGCGCAAACATGCTTGAAAAATTGAATTTGCTCTGACCGCGCAGCCTTTGATGCCGGTCATAGGGAAGGCCGATTTGTTTGAATCCCATGGTCGCAATCGTCCCGCGCAGATACGGGGTCGCGTCATAGAGACGTTTGACCTGGTCCAAGACCTTGCGGTCGACCAAACGAAAGTCCCCCGCGTCCAGCGGCAAATCGTCCTCGGAAAGGAAACGGATCATCCGGTAAAAGCATTGGCGCATCCGGGTCTGAAACCAGCCCTCCTTGCGCGTGTTGCGCACACCGTAAACGACCTCGTAGCCTTCTTTCCATTTTGCAAGAAACGCATGGAGCATCTCGGGCGGGTCCTGCAAGTCACAGTCCATTTCGATCGCAACGTCCCCCGCCGCCAGGCAATACCCCGTGAAGATGGACTTCTGATAGCCGAAATTCCGCGAAAAACGCGCGACCTTGACGCGAGGGTCATTCCGCGCGATGTCTCTGAGAAGATCAAAGGTCCTGTCCTGGCTGCGATTATCCGTAAAAACAAATTCATAATCGTATTCATCCGCAATCTGATCGAGCTCTTTTTTGACGGCCGCGTAGAAAACGGCCACATTTTCTTCTTCGTTATAAACGGGCGTGACGATGGAAATCACAGGTTTTCTCTTAATCACGGTGCGCATCCTCCGGTACAGCTTTGGTGTTGCACGAATGGTTGGACTGATCTTTGGCGGCCTGGGACAAGTTCGATGGTGCGATGACATTCCGGATACCGTTTTCAAGGTCCACACGCGGCGTCCAACCCGGCAGAGGGGTCCCTTTCCAAGGGACCATGACTTCCCGGTTGCGATAAGGACGGCCGCCCCACACGATTTTGAGTTCACGGCCCGAGAGGCGCTGATACATCGCCGCAACGTCCCTCAGCGAAAGGTGCTTGGAGGAAGTCACCGCGTAGCTCGCCTCCAACGTCCCGGCCTGTTCGGTTTCAAGCAAATGCGCGGCCCGGCAAAAAGCCTCGACGGTATCATCGATGTAAACGAGATCCAGCAACTGCTCGCCCGGCGACATCGCGAGCGGTTCGCCGCTTTGAGCACACCGCTCGAATAAGCTGAAAATTTTTGGGCGCGTATCGCCCGGACCGTAGACGTCAAAGAGCTTTAACGTCAGGGCCCGGATTTTTCCGGTACCGGCGTACAAACAAAGGATGTCCTCAAAGGACTGTTTGGTCGCCGCGTAAAAATTCACGGGGTTTTTAGGCTTGCCTTCATAATGCTGCCAATAACTGCCGGTATTGATAAAAAACCGGATGCCCAGTTGCGTCATGCCCTCCAGCAGCTGCACCCCCAGTAAAATGTTCGCGTGGACGATATCTTCCATCTCCTCCAGGCGATGGTCGACAAAAACCTTGGCGGCCAGGTGAAAAACGAAATCAGGTTGCGCCTGTTGGAGCGCGCTGATGATTTTCTTCGATTTCCCGTCGTAGCGAAAAACGGACACTTGACCGTTGAGATCCTTGAGCTTGCGGATGTCGGATTTTTCGCGCAGGAGCACATGCACTTGCCAGCCGTCCTGCAGCAATCGCTTGGCCAGATGGTATCCGATATAACCGGTGGCGCCGGTCACCAAGGCCCTCTTCTTCGTTTTATCCGCGACGTTTTTGATCACCGGTCCCCCTCACGAATTTTTCGATTTGTGACGCGGCATAATCCAGCATGACTTCCGTCAGCCCCGAATAAACGCCGATCCAGAATGTGTTTTTCATGATCACGTCCGTATTTTTCAGAGTGCCGTTCACACGGTACTTTTGGCCTTCGAAGTAAGGCTGCTTCGTGATATTGCCCGCGAAGAGCAACCGTTCGTCGATATGATGTTTTTCCAGATAGCGCAGTAAATCTTCCCGGACGAACGGCGCGTGGGCACGAAGGGTGATCGGGAAGCCGAACCAGGCCGGATCGCTGCCGGGCGTGGCTTCCGGCAGGATGAGAACATCTTCGAGCTTGGCCAGCCGCGTTTTCAAGAAATTAAAATTGCGTTTGCGCGCCTTGATAAATTCTTCGAGCCGTTCCAATTGCGCAAGCCCCACCGCCGCCTGCATGTCGGTGATTTTTAAATTGTATCCGACATGGGAATACACATATTTATGGTCGTACCCCTTCGGCAAATTGCCGAATTTCCAGCTGAACCTTTTGCCGCACGTGTTGTCCTGACCCGGTTCGCAAAAACAGTCCCGCCCCCAGTCGCGGAAGGAATCAATCAGGCGTTTGAGTTCGGCGTCTTTGGTAAAAAGCGCGCCGCCTTCCCCCATGGTAATATGATGCGCGGGATAAAAACTCGCCGTCCCGATAT
>JAQTOZ010000154.1 GCA_028713205.1 Candidatus Omnitrophota bacterium | reverse complement strand
GGCATTTGGAAAGATGAGGCGGTCAAAGGAACTGCCGTCACTTTTTTTGTGGATGCGTTGGGCAATGCCGGTCTTTTAACGGGCCCTGTTGACGGTGAGTATGATCCCCGGATTGATATGTGGATGGCGGGCGGAAATTTGACGCCGGACATCAGGGAAACTGAGTTGGAACTATCGCCGGGTGATTTGGAAAATGCGGTGACGCAGTATTCGACGATGTCCTTTGATCTGCTGGGAAGTTTCGGCGGTGAGGGCGCCATCGCGGGCAGCGGCGGCGGTTCCGTTCGGTATCTTCATGATGGGGAGGTCGAGCTGCCTTTCGGGATTTACAACTTTAACTTTGGAAGTGCCAATCAATATCTTTCGAGGCCCGAAAACGCGGATGCATGGTCGGCCGATTTCCGGATTTATGGGGAAGGTTACGGCAACGATTTTTTTATCGGGCACCTTACGGACGGGCAATGGGGCAATCAAGAAATGACGGCACAACTGAGTGCGCGTCAACTGACGGAAGAATCGTTGACGACGTTTCAAGGGAGTTTCTTCGGTATTGAAAACGGTACTTACGATGAAGAGCTTCAAACTTATTCCGGAGATTGGATCGCAACCAGTTTGGGTACCGTGACGCGCGACGAGCTTACGTTTACGGGCGGCAGCGCATCGGAAGCGCAATCCCTGGCGGCGAAGGTGGACGAGGAATGGGATTCGGTAGGCTACGATTGGAGTTTGATCGGCGGAACGAGTTCACCGTGGGTGAGTTCGTCCGATGTCGCGGCCATCGGATATTATCAAATTCCCGCGGAAATCCAGGGGCCTTATGCGTGGCAGTCCATGATTCAGAGCTGGAATGGATCGGAAGGAACGAATTTGACCCGCGACGGCGGCGCCTTTGTGGGTTGGCTGCTGGGGATCTGGGACCAAGGATCGATCGACGGCTATTATCACACGCTCTACATCGATCGCGACGGCAACGCGGGATTTATCACCGGCGATATCAACGGGAAATATTTTCCCGAGTTCGGGATGTGGGAAGCCGACGGCATGATCCAAGCGCATTTGCGGAATGCGGCCAGTGAGGTGTTTCAGGTGGATCCTGCGAATATTCTCGATCTTACCAGCCACGATTATCAGGTGATGGAGGGGGATTACGGCAGTTTCAAAGACGGCGGCAGCATTGACGGAAAAGTTTATCAGGAGTCGCTGAACTTGCTTCCCGATGCCGATTTGAAGTGGGGAGTTTGGGGAAGCCGTATGGCCGGTACGTATGACCGGACGGATGTCCTTTCGACCGAATGGCGTTTGCCGTTTACAGGTCGTGAGGGGGATAATGATGATCCCTTGCAGCGAGGTCCCTATCTTATCGGGGTGATGGAAGGCGCGGAATGGTCTGGCGGCCGGCTGTCCGGAGATGTCTCCGCGGTTTGGGTCGATGCTCCTCGCAACGAATTTATCGATGAACTTGAGCGGCAGGGAATTTATATTTCCGTCGGTCACGCTTCAGGCGAGGTCACGGGCAGTTATGACGTTGAGGGGGAAGATTGGCAGGCCGTTGCGGCGGGGGAATGGGTCGAAGACAGCGAATTGATCGACATGACGGACTTGGCGGAAATGACGCAAAAACTTGTCGATGCCGGGAATGTTATGTCCATACCCGTTTCAGTCGTTAATACGATCACGGATCTGGCGAGCAGTTCGGGTCAGTTTGCCGCGGGCGGCGCAATGTCCGCGGTCCTTGATATGAATTTATATGCGGCCACGCCCACTCTTCCGACGGAAGGTATCTGGGCCGCGGTGATCCAGGACGGTATGTTTTCCGGGCCCACGAGCGCGGATTGGGCGCTCGAGTTTGTGAACGGCGGTGATAGCATACAATTCGGCGGTTTGAGCTGGGACAATAATCAATGGGCGGCGAATGTGACCGGCTCAGTCGCAGGGAATGCGATCGTCGGATCTGCGAAAGGCGAATACACCCCGCCGGTGGAAGGCAGCGGCACTTTTAGCGGTGCAGCGACCGGCCAATGGCAGGCCCCGGCACCGGAAGTTCCGCAGACTTAAAAGTTTAACGAAGCTGGCAGCTCGGTTGTGGAGTCGTTTTTTTAGAATGAAAAAGTATATCCTCACTATTTTTTTGGCCGGTGTTTTCTCGCTCGGCATGCTCTCCTTGTTGGGCTGCGGCAAAAAGCAGCCCGCCTCCGCTCGCAAGATCGTCGCCATGGTCAATCAAGAAGCGATTTATGACAGCGATCTTCAAAAGGAAATGGAGCTCAACGCCGTGAGCAATCCTCTGGCGCAAATGAACGGCGAGATGATCGATCGCCAGTTGCAGCTGATGATCGATAAGAGACTGCTGATTCAGGAAGCGAAGAGAAACAAATTGGATGAGAAAGATAAATTCATCCGCACCATCAAATTGTTCTGGGAGCAAACGCTGATACGCGACCTTGCCGACTTTAAACGGCAGGAATTGGAAAAGACGGTTAGCGTCAGCGATGCCGAGATCAAAAATTACCATGACCAATTATTTTTTCGGGCCACTTTCGATATCCTTCGAACGAAGGACAAGGCGGTTGCCGAGAAATTGCTGTCGGTACCCGCCGAGGCCATCCGGTGGGATGAGGAGATCGGGCCGATTGCTTTTGAAGATGCATCGACCGGGATGATTGTGGAGGCCTTTGCGCTTCCGGAGGGCGAAAAGAAGATCGTCCAGCAGGGCGGGGATTATTATCTGATTCTGATGAAATCCAAACAAGCGTTGCCCCAGGTGCCTTTGGAAGTCGCCCGAGAGCAGATCCGGAAGAAAATCCTGGATAGGAAGGTCCAACGGATGTTTAAGGATTGGTTGGAGAAATTCAAACAGCAGGCGAAGATCACTCTCGATGAGGAGGCGCTGAAACAAATGCGTTATGAAAATGCCTAAAAATCAGGGGCGCCGGAAGAACTATTTCATCAAGAAAAAGTTTCAGGCGAATTTTTTCCTTAAATTTGCGGGACTTTTGGTGTCGGAAGCGGCGTTGATCGGCGCTCTCTTTGTCTATGTTTCCCGGGGGACCCTGACGGCCGCCTATCGCGGGCTTGATTTTACGATCGAGAAAACCAGCAGCTACTTTTTGGGTGACCTTCTGGTGATTGTTTGCATCGTCGGGGCCGCGATCGGCGTGATGGGGGTTTTTATCTTCATGTTTCTGTCCCACCGGATCGGAGGGGCTCTTTACCGTTTCGAAAAGACACTGGAGGATGCGCGCAATGGAAATCTGAGTCAGCGTGTGAGACTCCGGAAAACCGATGAGCTGCACGATATGAACACGCAGTTCAATGTCTTTCTTGAGACGATGGATGCCCGAATGGCGGAGATGAAGCGCGAAGTGGAGAAGGGGATTGCGGCCGCCCATAGCATGCTGGGCGATGGTCATTCGGTCAAGATGATGGAACATTTGAAACAGATCAAAACACAATTGGAATATTTCAAAACGTCAAAGTAAATATGCGTTCTGCGAGAACCCTTCAACTTCTGATGGTGTCTTTTTTTTTTAGTGAACCTTTGGGCCCCTGTCGCTGAGCTCCGCGCCGAAGAATCCTCCGCCTCGTTCCGATTGTTCAAGACGCGTTTTACCGAAATAGCCTATTCCGACGACCAGGCTTTGAGCGATTTCCTGTGGCGCATCAGCGGAAAACGCTTGTCCGCGAAGGACGATTTGACGCCGGCGAAGTCCCGCCTGGATGAGATCGTCGAAAGGGTGCAAACGGTCCTTGATATGCATCCTGAAAATTTTCAACTCAAGGTCCGGCTCTATCCGAAATATACCGAGGGACGCATTGCTTCTTATAAGCCCGCCACGCGTACCATCATGGTCTTTGCCGACCGTGTCACCGACGGCGTTTTCGCCCACGAAGTTGCCCATGCCGTGCTCTGTGATTATTTCGGGACTGCACCCTCTGAAAAAGTCCAGGAGATTTTGAGCCAGTATGTGGATCGAAACCTGTGGGAAGATTACTAGACTTTGGGTTTCTGGCGCCTTGTGGTAGAATAAATTTCAAAGATTATGACACTTCTCAAAATCAAAATATATCCGGATCCCGTCTTGCATCAAAAGGCTGAACGGCTGACCTCTTTCGGCCCCGAAGAGCAGAAGCTTTTTGATGACATGATCGAAACAATGTACCGAGAGGACGGGGTGGGGCTTGCCGCGCCGCAAGTGGGCATATCCAAAAGGTTTTTTGTCGCTTGCCCGACACAAAAACGCGGGGAGGAGATCGTGGTTGTTAATCCTCAAATTCTGGAGTCCAAAGGGCGGGAGAACGGGACCGAAGGTTGCTTGAGTCTCCCCGGGATCCAGGGTGAAGTGGCGCGCGCGAAACGCGTGCGTCTGCGGTTCGAAACACGGCATGGCGAAAAAAAAGAAGCCGAAGTCAAAGATTTTTTTGCCCGTGTTTTCCAGCATGAAATCGACCACCTGGATGGTATCCTCTTGATCGACCGGGTGGATTTTGCGCAACGTCAGGCTATTTTGGGACAATATCAATCGCTCTAACGCCATTCATGACGATTATCTTTTTTGGTTCCTCCGAGTTTTCGATTCCGGCACTTCAAGCGTGCCTTGACAGCGCTCACCGGATCGCGCTTGTGATCACGACTCCCGATCAAAAAAAAGGCCGGGGACTCAAGGTGGCGCCGACCGTGGTCAAAGTGTTTTGCCAAAAAAACGGAATCCCCGTCGAAAGTCCCGGCAACTTGAAGGATCCCCAAATGATCGATCGTGTCCGAGCGCTGATGCCGGAGCTTTTTGTGGTTTCATCCTATGGCAAATTGATTCCTTCCGCTTGGCTCAAAATCCCGAAGATTTTGTCGATCAACGTGCACCCGTCGCTTTTGCCTAAATACCGCGGAGCATCACCGGTCAATCGTCCGATCCTGGATGGCGAGTCCGAAACGGGTGTTACCATCATGGAAGTGACGGACAAGTTGGATAGCGGTGATATTTTTGCCCAGGAGCGTTTCCCTCTGGATTCAAAAATCGATGCGGTCGTGTTGTCACAGGCTTTGGCCGATCGATCCTATCATATGCTCCGCAAGGTTTTGGACCAGGTTGCCGGCGGGACCTTGCAGCGTCGCGTGCAGCAAGAAGGAGAAGCTTCTTATGCGGCCAAATTGACAAAAGAGGACGGCCTTTTGAAGTTTGAGGACGCAGCCGAAGTATCGGCGCGCAAGGTCCGCGGGCTGAAACCCTGGCCGATGAGCTATTTTTTATTTCTCAATGAGCCGGTTCTTGTGCTGGAGGCTGAGCCTGTCAAAGCGGCGATGGCCGGAATTCCCGGTACCTTATTGGCGATCGAGAAAAACGGTGCGGTGGACATTGCCACGGGGAACGGGGTTTTGAAAATTTATCAGGTAAAACCCGCGGGGAAAAAAGCCATGACCGCCGCAGATTTTGTCCATGGACGAAGGTTGCAACCCGGATTTGTGTTTCAACGCGTATGAAAGTCCTTCATCTGACATCCCATCTCGATTCGGGCGGAATTACGGTTTATATCTTGCGCCTGATCCGGCATCTGCGGGAACAGGGCGTGGAAGTGTGTGTCGTTTCAAGCGGCGGCAATTACGCGCCGCTCTTTCATGAGCGCGGCGCGCAGACGTTTGAAATTCCTTTCCGGACGAAATCGGAGCTTCATCCCAAAATCTATTTTGCGCTTCCCCAAATCATCAACATCATCAAGGAACAAAAAATCGATGTGATCCATGCGCATACCCGGATTACCCAGGTGATGGCCTTCTGGATTCAAAAAGTCCTAAAAATCCCGGTGGTGACAACCTGCCACGGATTTTACAAAAGACGTTTGGGGCGGCGACTCCTTCCGGCGTGGGGGGATTATGCCGTTGCCATCAGCGACGGGGTGGCCAAACACTTGACCGACGATCATCGTGTGCCTCTCCAAAAAGTTAAAATTGTGAATAATGCCGTGGATTTCCAGGAACTCGATGCCGCCTATGCCCGGCACGATACCGTTGAAATGAAAAAGCGGTATGGCTTTCGGACAAATGATCCTGTGATCGGCGTCGTCGCGCGGCTTGTGGCCGATAAAGGGCATGAATATCTCATTCGTGCCATGGTGGAGTTGCGGCGTCAATATCCGAATTTAAAGCTCTTAATCGTCGGTGATGGAAAATATAAAAAATTTCTGCAGCAGCTTGTCGCAAAACTAGGCCTTACCGATCATGTTGTTTTCACGGGAAATCTCATTGATGTGACGGAGGCCTTGTCGGCGATGGATCTCTTTGTGTTCCCGGCGACATGGCGCGAGGGGTTCGGTTTGAGTATTGCCGAAGCGATGGCCTGCCGGAAGGCGGTTGTTGTGACCAATGTTTGGGCGCTGAACCGGATCATCCATCACCGGATCAATGGCATGCTTGTGGAACCCAAGTGTGTTACGCCGCTGGTGGAAGCGATCGACGAACTTTTCAGGGACCACGTGCTCAGGCAGAAAATTCAGACCCAAGCGCGGCAATTGGCCGAAGAGCTCTTTTCTATCCCGCGAATGGCCCGAGAGATACAACAAGTTTATCAGGAAGTTTTGAGGGATTACTTGACAGAACAAAAATGCGGCCTATAATCACACATTTTCTCGGCAATACTTTGTGCCATGGCTCATGGCTATTGAATGTTGACCTCATAAGGTAGATGCATTCGTGGAACAATAGCCGGTGTCTTAGGGGACGGGCAAGATTTCCCTGTTGTTTTTCTTGACAGCCGGAGACGGCCTACTATAATCAATCAAACCGATTTGATTGTACCCCCTATATCAATCATCAAGAGGAGGAAAATAAGTTATGAGTATTCGTGTTGGCATTAACGGGTTCGGCCGTATCGGCCGTATGGTATTTCAGGCAATTTGTGACCAAGGTCTATTGGGTAATCCCATCGATGTGGTGGCGGTCGTTGATATCTCAACCGACGCCGATTATTTTGCCTATCAACTGAAATACGATTCGATCCACGGAAAGTTCAAGCACGATCTTGCCACGACCAAAAGCGATCCCTCCAAAGAAGGCGCGGATATCTTGGTTGTCAACGGAAACAAGATCAAATGTGTTATGGCCACGAAGAATCCGGCCGAGTTGCCATGGAAGGCACTGGGCGTCGATCTCGTGATCGAATCCACCGGGCTTTTTGCGGACAGCGAAAAGGCTTCCGGACATTTGCAGGCAGGTGCCAAAAAAGTGATTATCTCGGCTCCGGCGAAAGGCGATGTCAAAACCATTGTCATGGGCGTGAATGAAAATGAGTACGATCCGGACAAACACAATATCCTTTCCAATGCAAGCTGCACGACGAACTGTTTGGCACCGCTGGTTTATGTCCTGCTCAAGGAAGGGGTCGGCATCGAGACCGGGCTCATGACGACGATCCATTCCTACACGGCAACACAGAAGCCGGTGGACGGTCCTTCGAAGAAGGATTGGCGCGGGGGACGTGCCGCGGCCATCAATATTATTCCATCAACGACCGGTGCCGCGAGAGCCGTCGGCGAAGTTCTCCCTGCGGTGAAAGGCAAATTGACGGGGATGGCATTCCGGATTCCGACGCCGGATGTTTCGGTCGTGGATTTGACTTTCAGGAGTTTGAAGGATACTTCGATCGAGGAAATCGACGCGCTTTTGAAAAAGGCTTCAGAGACTTACCTCAAGGGGTATCTGGGGTATGCGAACGAAGAGCTGGTCTCGACCGATTTTATTCACGATAGCCGGTCTTCGATTTACGATTCTCTGGCAACTCGTCAGAACAATCTGAAAGGCGAAAAGCGCTTCTTTAAATTGGTCTCCTGGTACGATAACGAATGGGGTTATTCGATGCGTACGGTTGATCTGACGCTTCTGGTCGGGAAAAAACTTCCGCAGACCGCGAAGGCCTAAATTCGAATCCGTTGAGGATTCCAAAGTAACAGGGTGAACGGACGGAGGGCGAGATGGACAAAAAAACAGTGCGTGATATCGACCTAAAGGGAAAGCGCGTTTTGATGCGTGTCGATTACAATGTCCCTCTCGATGAGAAGTGTGAGATCACGGATGATGCGCGCATTGTCAAATCGCTCGACACCGTCCGGTATTGCCTCGGGCAAAAGTGCAAATTGGTCTTGATGTCGAACCTGGGCCGGCCGAAAGGGAAACCGGAAGCGCCGTTCAGCCTCAAACCGGTGGCCAAACGTCTTTCGGA
>JAQTOZ010000153.1 GCA_028713205.1 Candidatus Omnitrophota bacterium | reverse complement strand
TGCATCGAAGCGGGATGCTTTAACGGATGCTATGCAGGAATTGATCGGAAAATCGGAAGGCGAACTTGACCCGGATGGTCATGAAGTCATTTCCATCATGAACCATAACGCAACTTTGGAAGACACCGGGGCGGTTCTTGCCACGGAACCGGGCGTACGTGTTTATGCGGTCGATGTGGATCAGGATTCTGTGATGACACATCCTCAAATTACCCGGATCGGGGCCGGCGTCAGCGCCACGGAACAATTTTTGATCCGGTTGGTTGAGCAGCTGAAAGAAACGCCACCGGAACAACGAACGAAGTTGCTTGTTCTTGGCATGAACAATACCGTGGTCCAACTCAGAGAAACGGCTGTTGGACAACCCGTCAAAGGATCTATCTCGGCAGTTCCCGGTCTCGCGAATGCGATTATTGAACTGATGAAATTAGGAGTCAAGATCGCATTTGTTACGGATGATAGTGAAGACATTGCTCGAACGCACGTAGCCAATGATTTGGGAAACATGATTCTCGAAAAGGTCCAGAACTTTGAAATCAGTCAGCAGGATGCTAAGGTCCTTTACTATACCAACGGATCGGCCATTAAGCAAAGGCAGATGTTTAATTCCGAAAGTCATAACCTTGTTGACGATCCGAGTTTTGGACATGACTTTGCGATGTCTGCATCGGCCATGACCATCGTTCAGGAAGCTTTAGGAACCGTCGGAGAAGAGGGGGATGGCAGTGTGACGGGCGAAGGGCTATTTTTCGATTATTATACCGGCCATTTGGCGGAGCGTCCCAGTGCGGCGGAGCCTTACCGGATGCGTCCGGAGATTCCGAGCCGTTATCCGCGGTTTAACCCGGGTCAGACCGGACGCCGCAATGTCGGATTTCCCAAGGTTGTGACCAAACGCAACGTGTGGGGATCGGTTCGCCCGATTCCTTCCCATGAGTCGCCGGATGCAGACGTTCCGGAAGGCGTACAAAGCGAACGCGATTGGTTTTTTGATGAATGGGTACGCCGTGTTCAAGATATCGCGCGGGAACGCATGGCGCGCGAGCATTCCCGCATGACGACACGGCTTCAGCGTATCGTCAAAGTGGGAGACGAATATCTTCTTGTCCGCATGGCGGGGTCTTTCTCTATCGATATTACGGTGGTTCATCCGAAACCTGGAGTCGCTCAACCCAACGTCAACCATTTTGATGATTTTGCCTTTCCAACGAAACGCGATGCCGTCGAAGATGCTTTACGCGAGCATCAACTGGCTGAGACGGATGACCAAGGAAATATTACCGGCGTGAAGGGCGAAGTCCTGGCCGTTGTAAAAGCCACTTCTTCCATTACGGACCGGGGCGGATGTCTTGCGGGAATTCCGGGAGTCCGGGTTTTATCGGTGGATGTCGATGCCGGGAAAGTTATGCAGCATCCGCAAGTAGAGCATGTCGGTCACGAAGTCGAAGGAACGCGGCGTATTTTGCGGGGTCTGATTGAACGGATCGACCGCGGGGAACCGCTTCCGGCCATGATTGCCTTAGGAATCAATCGTACCATTTTGGACTATACCGAAGGGGGAACCGAGTCATTAGACGAAGATCGGAATACCGATATTCGCGAGATGCTGGCGCGTTTGATCGAAAACGGAGTCAAAATTGTTTTTATTTCGGATGATACCACCGGCTCCACCGACCGGCGTGTCATCCAACCCTTACGTGCGGAATTGCAGCAGGCAAGCCGAACGGCACCACAACATTTCCCGCAGGAAGTGAAAATCCTTTTTTATTCGGCGGGGATGACTGACAAGCATGCCTTGATGATGAATGCTGCCATGACTCTGGATGAAGTGATTCCGTCTCCGGGAGGGTACGGAGGGCGGGACTTTCAAATGAGCCCTGTTTTAAGCGCGTTCGTACGTCGGGTGATCGGTTTCGTGCATCATCGCGCAAAAGGGGTTGTGCATGCTAACGGCCTGCTGGGGCGATGGTATCTTGAACGATATGTAACCAAACCGGAACCTACTCCCGACAATCCTAATCCGGGTTATACAGTGAAGCCTGGGATCCGAAGAGATTATCCCGGTTTTCGTTTACTCGAAGAATATGGCAACGCTACGGCCCCACGCGTCCGGCCAAATCAAAACATCATTTCCGTAAGACCCATCCCTTCGGCAGAATGTCCCGGTTGCACGCTTCCCGAAGAGCAGGATGAAAGGCATGTCTTTTTTGATGAGTTGGTGAAAGATTTGGAGGCCGAGGCGCAAGGAGGAATACTCGGAGAAGTCGCAGGGGCTGCAGCAGGTGCTCACGTTGCGGTCGGTCCGGGGGGGCAACTTCCGATTGTCGGGCAGGCACCGATCTTGGCTCAGCCTCCGCAACCGCCATTACCTCCCGCTGTCGTAGTGCCCGGCGAACCAGCGCCTGCTGTACCGGCTGTTGCGGAGTGGGAAGAAGAGCAATTAGCAACGACGGTTAACGAAGTCCGCGAAATGATTCGCAACCGCCGTTTACAACGAACGAACACGCCTTACCGATTGAACTATACCTATGTTCGAAGTGTACGCGGCCACCTTCGGCAAGCTTCCATGCCTCTCGAAACAAAATTCGCAGAATTAGACCGGCGCCTTAAAGCCGCCAGGCAGAAAATATGTACGGCTGCTTACAAAGATCCCAATGATCCCTCCAAAGGATATGAGACCGATTACAGCATTATCATGATGAGATTCAAAGAAGCTCAAGAAGAAATGCGGCAGGTCAATCGTGAAGCCTATGATATCGGACTATCGGCCATGGATGAAAGTTCCGGAGAAGAATATCAAAAAGCTCCCCATCATCGTCGAGGAGACGTCGTTCCGGAAAGGCCGAATTATGTCGGCGATCTGATTATCGCCATGAGGGCTTTCGGTTTTGTCAAGGAGGCCCGTCAGTTGACTGCGGATGCCGTGCGTATTATGGTTCAGGGCATTCATTTGTCGCCTTCGACAGAGCAATGGCCGAATCTTGATTTGGTATCGGATCCGCACATTAGCCGTGTCGACAATATGTGGCGAGAAGCCCGCATTCTGGCATTGAATAAAAGACCTTTGTGGCAACTTGTGATTGCCAATATTTTGTATGGATTGGATCTGAGCGCCGACGAACTGCTCAACGGCGGCGGCGAACAGGGGAGAACGTTGAAAGACCTTCATTTGGTCGGGTCGCATTTGATCGCTTTGTTAGAGGATCAAGAAGGTGAGGACATCGCGACTTTTGCTGAAAAAGCGGAGGCTGCACGGTATCTGGAGTATCTGGTGCGTTCACCTTTGCAGCACGGCCAAGCAAATGCGCTCTTCGACCCGATTGCCGGAATTTCAATGAATCCTAACGTTGTTACCGGATTGAGGAGTAATGATCCGAACGATTTTATCGGAGTTCTCAACGAAGCCTGGTTCACCGTTTTTGCAAGCCGGATTGATCCCGCGGATCATGAAGGACGACTGCGGCTCGGTTTTTCACGGACTGCACTAGAGTATATTTACCAGGCTGCGCATAAACTCTTCGAGTATTATTTGAACCGCAGCCGTGCGGATATCTTGGAGTTGACGCGTGCTCAGTTGTTCCCGGAGGTTATTCAAAGAGAGGATGCTTTGAATGCGGCAAAGACCCTTGATGGGATGATGCAAGTTATCGAGCAACGTCCCAAGCTTTTCCCTCAGGCGGCTCTTCAATCGGGAGGTATCCTGTATCAAGGTCATGTGCGGCTTGAAATGAACCCTGAAGGTGTGAAGGATCCCAGCCCGATTGCTACAGGGCTATTGAATGGTAAGAGAATGGGTGTTTACCAAATGTCCGTGGAAATGACCAAAGAGGACGGCACGATCGGAAGAAATATCGAAATAGGAGTTGAGGTTCTTCCGATCGAAGGCAATGAGCCTTTGATCCAGGTGCAATCCGCGGACATGGTATGGACCGTGGATGTAAATGGGAGTAACGATATTTTAAAGAAGTCGCGTGCGTCGTTAGTTTTGGATACATTTGTAGCGATGGGGCTTTTGCCGCAAGCTTTTCTGGAAGCTGCGAAAGGCAGAGAAGTCGAAGCCCTGACATTCTATATGAGCAGACTTTTTGGAAAAGGCAATGGTCTGAGAATTTATAGCTTTGCGAATAATATTCAAGCAGGGTCGGGGCTTGCCATAAGCAGCTTGCTGTCGGCAGGAACGTATCTGGCTATGGATCGTAGCCAGGGTAGATCGGCAGCTTCGACTGGCTCCGAAACAACAGTGGAACTGAAGATTCCTATCCCCGAGGAACAACCTCAAACGGAAACGGGTTATTATCAAGTTGAAATCTCGACAAGCCCGAATTTTGAAGAAGCCTATACGCCCATTGCGCGACGTTTGGAAGGAGAAAATTTTGTAGTTCTATCGATCCCCATATCTGAGTTTCAGGCCGGTGAACCGTATTATGTTCGTGTCCGGTATGTGGAATCCGAGGAGATCCGTCAGGGCAGGGATCCGGTTTATCCGTGGCGTTATTGCGGTGGGGACTTTGTTATCGATGAAAAAGGGAAAAAGGCTGAGATCCAACTGGGGCTGTTTGAAGAAGGCCTCCAGGGGCTCTCTGTTCAAGTTACAGAAAGACAGTGGGAATATCACGATTCGGATGAACATGCCACAAGAGGTGTTGAAATTTCACAGGAAAACCAATTTGCCCGCGGAAACTATGCGGGTATGCAGGATGACACGGTGACGGCGGCTTGGGGTGCTCGCGAAGTTCAAGCGTCGGTCGAACCCCGTTTTACCCTAGGCACCGTGCGTACAGATCTTGCCGGGAAGCCTATTCCTCAAGGCCAACCGGGAAGAAAGGTTGAGTTCCCGGCGGCTTTGATCCCCGATTTGGTCCCTGTAGGGATCCCGCCCGCAGCACGGGAAGCCTTGGAAGAGAATATGTCGGTGATGCGAATCGGAATTTCGGAAGAAGCGGAACTGTTTCTGGGTGAATTGGTGTGGAATTATTATCTTGGTTTGGAAACCGATGCGGCTCAGACATGGCAGCAAACCGGCTGGATGGCGATCATGGATTCGATCCTGGCGGATAATCCGAAGTTTATGGACGATCTGGGCAAGGTTGCGCAAGTGACGCTTCCCCTGAGGCAGCGCTTGGGTTCTATTTCCATTCAATTTATTGTTGCCGCGATCCTGACGAAATGGGCAGACAAATACGGAACTCGTTTTAACTGTACCGGTGCGCGCATTTCCGGCAGTGTGGAATTATTCTTCCCGAGCCATTTCACCGAAGCAGATCGGCGGCGAGCAGAGGCCGATGCGCTACGGATGATGAAGGAAGGTCTGAAGAAACCCGGGAAGTGGAGTCCGATCGATGAAGATCCCGTGATTTACCGGTTCCGGATTGCTCCGGATGATCATGGCGCACGGTTACGGGTTTTAAATGTGGATGATATGCGGGCTTGGCGGGAAAGATCGTGGAAGGCGACGACCATGGCGAAGGCAGCGAAGCAGGCTTACAACCGGAAAACCCATGCGCTGCATAATCCCGACGAGGTCCAGCGCGCGCAGAGAATATTTCATGCGGAGGAAGATATCCCGCTTTTACAAATGGGGAGAAGCCATGAAGGGGAGCCGGTGTCTGAGAATTTGCTCGTGAATCCTGAGTTTGAAGCTGCGCTCAACGAGGTTTTGGAGCGAAAAGGGAAAAAGAAGGATAAACAAAAATACAATGATTTGTTAGAAGCTGCTGAATTAGTAGCTGCGCGAAAATATTTGACCTTTCCGACGAGTGTGAACGAAGCCCTGTACCGTCAGGTCTCGGAGCGAGTGCGTCGCAATGCTGATCTTTGCCAAAAAGTTGTTCAGGCGTCCGGGTATGGTCCTGTGGCGCTTCGACGGATTATGCAAGCGGTTTTTGACGGCCAGCTTAGTTTTATGGCTGAATTTAGCGAAGAAGAAATGCGAGAAATTGTCGATGCGGTGATGCGATCCGAACAGCGAACCATCCGCGAAATTATGGATGCTCATCGGGAGGAATTGGGTGAATTATATCGCGGCCTTTATGATCCTCTTCAGCCGACACCGAGGCCGCTTTATCCTGGTATGAGGCTTGTAAGCTCATGGGTGTCCTTTGCGGGTGCGGACGATTTTCAGGGTGCAATTGACGGAGATATCGGCGTTTTTGAGGACAGAGTCAGACGTTATCAAGGGAGAACATTGAGTGCCGCTGAACAGCTGGCAAAAGAGCGGGATGAAGATTATTTGAAATGGTTGAAATCGCGGCCCCATCCTATGGTTTTACCGCATAATCATCCGCTTTTCCAAAATACAAATTCCCGTTCCTACGGGCATTATTATCCCTTGATGAGGGATTTAAGGAGAGTGGTCCGGTCCGGTGGCTTGGTGTTTTTGAATCAAGCGGGCGGCGGGGGGACAAGATTCGGCGGAGGCACTGTGGTTAAACCGGTGGCGCCATGGTTTTACGCCAATCAATCGATGTCGCTTCTCGGAGTTAGTATGGGTAATGAGTATGAATTTTTAAGGCAATTTATGCCGGACCCGATGCTTGAGGCCGATGATGAGGGCGTCTTTTACGATCCGTTCGCCGTAGAACAAATTGTCCAGGGGGTCAGTGCGTTTACCGAAAGCGCGGTGGAAGTCGAATCGCAGAGAGTAGCTCGTAAATTGGGCGCTCCAGTTCCGGATATCGGACGTCAATCCCTCCGGCGGGTATATTTCCCGACCCGAGCGGAGTTTTTGACACATCTGGAGAGTCAACTCGGTCATGTGACAAGTCAGCAGCAAAAGGATGAAATGACAAGATCCTATAACGAAATGATTGATTCCGCCGAAAATCAGTTGCGTTTGGCCAAAGAACTCGGGCTAGTCCCGCCTGATGCGATCCGCGCGCCTTATGTTCCGGGCGGAATTAAACGAACCCAAAAGCCGGGGACTCCACTGGAAAGCGACGATCCGAATCCTTTGTCGGGGTATGCACCATCGGGAACGGCAGGTTCGATCGCCGAGACAACGATTGTCACGTCATTGCCGACTTATTCAGAGGCAGCCCTGCGGCAAAGAGGGTGGACGCTTCGGGAAGAATTGCTTCAAATGGTCCCGGCGGAGGAGCGTGAACACGGAATGCCGTTGGCAAAAGCAGCGTTGATTGTTGAAGATACCGATGCTTTGGTGCTGACCGTTGCGCATCAATCCTCCGGTATGGATAAACCCAGTGCTTTAGCGGCCGCGACGGCCATTGATTTTTTTAGAAATCAAAGCGGCTTTTTTATGCCGTTCATTGCGGATACGGCGGGTGCAGGTGTTGAAGGCGGTGCCGTTGTGATGACGAAATTTATGCCCGACTATTATGCGCCGTTTCAAGACGAAGCAAAAATTCACGAACAAATCGAAGCCTTGCTCGGCTTTTTGGCGCAAAAGGCACAAAGACCGGTGGATGAAATCCGTGCGCTTAACAATCCCATGTTTCTACGACTCTTGGTGCAACACGGATTAATCAATGCGCGGGATGAAAAATATGTCCGGACGGGATTCTTGAGAGGGAAATTTTTAAGTTCGCCGGATGAATTTCGGAAAGCTCTTGTGACCGCTGTCATCCCAACTACTTTGGAAGGAAGCCGTGCACAGCATATGGAGCGCGAGATTCTCGGCCGGCACTATGCCTTTATGGGGTCCAATGGTTTTATCAATACGCGGTTGTTGTGGCGGCTTTCCGGATATTCGGATTCGCCGTACGAGGAGGAAAACAGAAGGGCTTTTCTAAGCAGTACGGAGGATCAACGCGCTCAAAGGGTCGCCCGGGTTATGGAAGACGAAATGTCTTCGGTCATTGCCATCAAACCCCGTGACATGGTTTTGGAGGGTGGTGTGGTTAAGAAAATGCTGGTGCTGCAATTTGAAACGGTGTGGAACATGTCCATCGAGACGATGTTTAAAATGGGGTTGGGGCTTGCATTTTTCGAGATTGATCCGAGGGAGTTCCGGGATCCGAAATCTAAGGAAGAGCTCAACACGATACTCGGCAAACGGCATGGGAATACGACGCCTGTGAAAGTGGATATGCCCGAAATGCCGGTACGAATATCCGTTGAAGAACTGCAGGCGTCATTTGATTATCTGATGCAACAGGCCGAACTTGCCGTCCAGCATCATGATGCAGATTATGCCCAGGAATTGCAGGCTCAGATCATGAATCTTGATCAGTATTTAGTTTTTCTTGAGCGAAAACTTGAACTCATCAACCAAG
>JAQTOZ010000152.1 GCA_028713205.1 Candidatus Omnitrophota bacterium | reverse complement strand
GTTTCGCGGGACAGGGCTGCGGCTCAGAAAAATTATGCCGGCCTTTCTCTGGCTGACTTTTTGGAGGAGTGGGGATTTGAACAGGGGGAAGTGGATCCGGACTATTACGGCGAAGGCCATGATGCTGTGGATTGGATCTTCCCGGTTGTGCAAAATGAAGAAGGCTTTTTGCCCAAACAAGTGCTTTCAATGGATCTCCTGCGTCTTCTTAGACGAAACGGATTTTTGCTCCAGGGCCGTTATTCCTTGGACGGAGGTCCTGCCAAACAGTATGACGATTTTCTGGCCCTGCCTGTCCGTGAGAACGGTACTCCGGACCTTAAACGAATTGCGTTTTTTCCTGGAATCACTCGTGTCCTCGAAGGGATTATCAACGACCGATTGAACCACGATTTGTTGGACAAACTACGTGTCGCCCATCCCGAGGATGAGAGGACGCTTTATCGTTTGGCGGCTGCTTTGGAAATTTGGATCAAGCGGCCGTACGATTTCTTCCGCGAGCAGCCGGTAATTGCGTTTGAGCGTTCGGAGAACCGGCAGGTGGTTTATTTGGTGGACGCTAATGAGGTTCGTACCCAAAAGGATTTTTGGCGGCGCGAGACGGGTTGGGAACGCTTGGACGTTGAGATCGGGGTCGGAAGCGGTGCCTATCTGGTGAAGCGGGCCGAGACATTGCGGAAAACAGCGCCACAAAGCGGCATTGTCGGAATCGAGTTGCCGGAATCCATGGATCCGGACGGCCGCGCTTTTCGACCGCAGCTGGAGCAACGCCTCGAGGAAAATTCAAAGCTTCCTCTGCGGGTGGTTTATGCCGATGCTGCTTCCGAATTCGGTGATTTGTTCGGTGCAGGCCAAGTCTCCGAAATTTACATTTTTTATCCTTACAGCCAAGTGCCGTATCGAAAGAGTCTCGATCCGACCGCGCAACCGGTATGGGAAACATTCTTCTCGCGGCTTGTGCCGGGAGGAACGATTCATGTCGTGACCGATTCAGCCGACTATGCCGAAGATCTCGCGCGGACGTTCGCAAAATTTGATGGACGCGGTGAAATCAACGTCAAAATGTGGCAGGGGAATAATTTGCCGGCCGGTTTTCCGTCCATGTACGTGAGCCCTTTGAACTCGGACCGGATTAGCGGACCCGCCGGTTATTTGACGCTATCCAAGCCGAATGGAGATTTGCGTTCTCGATCCTCTGTAAGGTCCGAAAGCCGCAAGCCCATTTCTGGTATTGGCCATTCGAAGGCCCGATTGCGAAAACCGAAACAAACTCGTTCCCGATCGGGATTCCCAAAGCGAACGCGACAACCTGTTGTCGTGACGGACTTTGAAAGATTGTATACCCCCCGCATTGCCGAACTAATTCAAGCAAGCGAAGAGTTTGCCCGGCTTGAAAGGGAACGTTATCAAGGGATCCGGACCGATTCCGAAAGCGGCGGGGTTCTGGTGGGTTCTTCTTTCGAAATGATCGCAGATCTTGTGAGTCAATACGGAAAAGGGCGCAAAAAGATACTTGAAGTCGGTCCGGGAAATGGACTGACGGCGTTCTTGCTTGCGGAACTCAGTGGTGCGGAAGTCACTTCGATTGAAATTGATGAGGGACGATACGATTATGTTAAACGCTTCGAAACATACTTGCGGGATGTGAAAGGGATCGAATATCCCAATCTCAGGTTTGTCCAAGGGGATTTTCTTAAGCATTCGCTGCAAGATTATGATCTGATTTACTTTTTTTATACGGCACCACCCGCGCTTCGTAGAACATTCCCGTACAGGATTATCCGGAAACTTAATCGGGAGATGAAACCAAACGCGGCCTTTGTCGGTCCGGTGATGAGCTTTCAACATGCGTGGGGGCGGAAACGGAGCAAAGCGTTTTTGGCAAAACAAAGGCGGTTAGCTTATTCGGAGGCTGAAATCGGTCCTGTCATTGGGACTATCGTTTTGACCGCAACAGCCGATGCCGGTTTTGAAAGTTCGAAACCGGCCGCACCAAAATTAGAACTTGTTTCTACCAGATCCGAATCGCGGCCGCAGGAACCGGATAATTATGAGGGTAGAACTTGGCCCAAAGTGGATTTCGCTTATGCCATTAATGGGAAATGGATCGAGTATACGGGCGGTGCTCGCCAGGAAGTTTTGCCCGACGGTACCACCCGGGTTTTTGCTGCCGATGACCTCAGCCGGGACTGGCAGCAGGAGCTCCTGGAGTTACGGACCGTGATGGATCGGACGAGACGCGCGATTGTTAAAATATTTGCGGAAAAATATCCGGCGGCGGTCGGTTGGTATTACGAAAATATAGAGGAGATAAGTAGCAACCAGATCGAGCGGAGCCTAACGGCGGCCCGCAGGATCGATTCGAATTACGATACCTCCGAAACGGCGGACCGTGTGCAGAAATTGGAAGATCAGATTGAAAGAGCTGAGAATGTGTGCCGTCGTTTGGTCGGGGCGATTCATCATTCGCCGGAAATGATCCGTTTTGTTGCTAAAAAGCGGCAGGCACTGGTCGAACAGGCGAAAGCGGCGCTGCGGGATGCAGGTCCGCAAACCGTTAATATTTATGTCCGGAACCAATCCGCCCTCGGCGTTTTTGGCTATGCCTATCTGATTGCCGAAGCCTTATTGGAGGCGGTCCCGCAGCTAACGGTGAATTTATATTTGATGGATTATGCCGCTGTTCCGGATGCTTTTCGTTCTGTTGTTAAAGGCGGAGTCCTGCCGCGTTTGCACGTCAAAGAACTTGCCAGCTATAAACTGCCCGATCAAACCGTTACCGGTGACGCTCATGTTCACATCGATATCAGCGGAGACGCGTTCGTTGCTGACCTGCCGCTTGACTTGCCGGAAGAGGATACCTTGATTCAATGCGTCGGGCCGTTTTTCTATCTTCAGCAGGATTTGCCGGATACGGTCGCCTATTATCGGCAGCGGATCCACAATAATCTGCGGGATCCTTTCGGGACGATACCGCTCAGCCGCAGGCGGATGGACGAACGGAGTAAAAAAGATGCCATGACGTTTGCGGAGCGGGTAGCCGCGCGGGGAGCTTGGTATCAGAGATTATTAGAAGATCCCGATTCCAGTTTTAAAGCAATCCAATTTCAAAAACTTGGCGCTTGGGCGGAACGGGGAAAATGGAACTTAGCCAAGGCCATTACCGCTTGGGGATACATTCAGGATGCGCCGCATTTCTACAGCGAAATGGAAAAACTGGCGGCTGCTCTGGAGGGCGAAGCCGTCGAGAAGATTCCTTTCGTCGAAGATGGGCGGCAAATCGTTCTCCATTTAAGGGTCGGCGAATATGCCCTCCGGCATTTCAAAGCCGAGGACCTCGTAAAAATGGGGTTTACGGTCATGACTCCTGATGGCGAGTTGCATGCGGGTGTTTTACCCGTGACCGTTGTCCTGCATGAGTGCATGTCCCATCCTTTGCTGGAGGAATTGCGGACAAAAGTTAGCGGTACCTTGAAGAGGGGTCGAGCGGAGCGCTTTTGGATCGATTTCCCTGCCTATGTGACGGGTCTTTCTTCCTGGTTTGAAACAGCGTCGAGTGGTTCCGCCTATTTGCATGACGACAATGAAGCGGATCGCAGCCATTCGGAAAATACGCTGGCCCGGTTGTGCCAGACCCTTGTCGCGCTTGATGATCGTACGGGCCGAAAGTCGTGGACAGAAGTTGAGCGGGACGCGGACGAACTGACAAATGAATTTTTGATGGGGAGGGAGCGCAGCATTGCGCGGTATGACCATTTGGAAGAATGGACGCGTTTCAGCCGGCGCAACGCGGAATTGCTCTACGGCCTCAATATGATCGATGACCTCACGATTCTCCTGGCGCGCTATGCCCGGGCGAATCGTTCCGAGACGCGGACGAATCATGCATGGGAAGGACCGCTTGAGGGGCGCGCGGAAGTCGCGCCGTGGAAAACAAAGCGTCCGACGAACTATCTGATGATGGACCGGCTATTCCGCGTGATCGAAAAAACTTTGAATGTGAGTGTGAAGTTGGTTTATCGTGACGGCCGCGAAGGGCCGTTTGCCTCCGCCGGTTTTAACGATTGGTTGTTTGGCCAATATGAATTGAAACCGGATTCCGTTTTAACGGTTACGGTCACGGCCGGCAAAAATTCTCCGCCCAAACTTACACAGGCCGATCTGCAATATGTGGCCGGCCAACTCGCTGAAATGTTCGCAACTCCCGCATCCGGGGATTGGCAGAAATTTTATCATTCCGTTCAGTCCAATATTCTCGCCCGTATCGGGGAAGTGCTTGAACGTTCCCCCGCGTTTATCCCGTTCCGGGTCTCTGAGGAATTACTTCGGCAAACAGCTAAAAGTATCGTTCGGGGAAATGCCAAGCGACTTGATCAGGAAGCCGCTTATGAGCAGTACCCCGAAGATAAGATGGAATCCGCCTTGCGGCCGTTTTTAGTTCCCGGGATGGATTTCCGTGATCGAATGGGAATTGTCGGTGCGCCAGGTGAATTCAGCCGGGTTCCGTCCGCATGGATTCGGGCCGCGACACGGGGGCTCCCGCGTTTTATCGATGAACCTCCGGAGGATGCCGGCGAAGTCGTTACGATGGGGGTTTATCAGAATTTAAGAATGGCGGTGGAGCTTGCGGAAGAGATGACGAAAGTTGTCCGCCTGGCATTTCAGGATGCGGATACGCCGGATGATTGTGCGCAAATTCTGGGACAGATGGCGCGGATTATGTTTCGGGAGAATCTTTCCCTGAAGCAGTCCCACTATCTTTCGGGGCGCCTTTCGGAAGCTCATTCGTTGTTCGTGGGTGAAACACCAGAACGGCGGAAAAGTTTTTCCGGCTATTTGAGGATCCTGGAGCTGCTTTCCCGAAACGGAGTTTCTGATGTCCATGAACTTTTTGGTGAACATGCGCGTGAGGTTTATGAAAAAGAGGATCGCGGTTCCTTTGATCGCGAGCAGCTCAGGCTTCAAATCGGCGGATTATTCCCCGAGGACTCCGCAGTCGAATCGCAATCCCGGCTCACAAAAAATTTGACCGACGCGGCAACCGTTCTTTCGCTTAGTGATGAGAGGTTGACCTGGCTGGAGTTCGGCGGGCTGCTTGAGACCTTGGCGGAGTTGAAAATTCCGACCAGCATGGAGGACGGCACTCCAGTCGAGGAAGCTGCTTTTGAGGCAAGTCAGATGGCTCCGGCAAGTAAACCTTCCGAGTTGGCCGGCCAAATCCGCGAATATCGTCGAAAAGTCCGTGAAATGGAATCGGTCTCGGCGAAGGTGTCCTGGGAGGGTTTTGAAGCTGCCGATCCGGACCATCAGCGTATTCGCTACAACGTGGCCCGTAGGATTATATCGGATGAACAGATCGGTGAAGATTCCCGGATCAGCGCCGAACAAATTCGTTTGTCCTTGGAGGAAAAAGAAGGCATCCGGGTCGCACCGCCGTTGGTTGCCAAGTGGGTCCGGGATGCCCGGGCGGTTTTGGCGGCAAACCGCAGCGAAGTTCGCCTTGAGGCGATGAAACGGAAATTCGTGCCGGCTCGCTCGGAGGTTCGTAAATACGAAGCCATCGCGGGTGCTCCTAAGATGGAATCGCGCGCCTCTGTCGTTCCCTTGGGCAAAGGCCAGCAGCGGGCATTTTTGAGTGTGGTGCCCAGCGTTGGCGGGAGTGTCGAAGAGCAAATCGAGAGTGCGCTCGCCAATCTGAACGCCTTGCTTGCGGCCAAAGGCATCGGCAAGGACGCGATTTATAAACAAGTGATTTCATTCGGGAATATCACGGATGACGACCGTGAGAAGATCCAAAAAGCTTTCCGGAAATATTACGGTACCGGCGTCGAACCTCCGGCAACGAGTTACATTGAGCAATCGCCTGCGGACGGAAGTATGTTTTCGGTCGAAATCACTGCCGCCGAGGGCGAAGGCGTCGACGTGATCCGCGTCGATGAAAATATGACGCTGGTGGAAGACCGCGACATGATTCAGATCTATGCTGCTGGGATTGTGCCGGACCCGGAACTTTGGGATGCGTATGATCAGAGTATGTCTCTCCTCAAGAAGACCCGTGCTGCGCTGGCAAAAGCGGAAGCCAAACTGAAAGAACTCGGAAAAGTCCCGCCTGATTTTATCCTCGATTACCGTCAGATCCTGCGGATCTGGTTTTATCAAAATGATATTTTGGAACATGACCCTAAATGGAGTGTGACGCGTCCCTTCACCGGCATCTTGCGAACCATCGAGCATGGCATCAACGGCTTTCTGGATTGGGCCCGCCGTTTATTCAAACGGAAGCCATGGCCGAGATTCCATTTGCTCCGCGGCGGACAGCGTTATCAAAAACTCAATGGGGCACGGTTTGACTTTTTCTTGCACTCCTTCGGAAATGGGGCCGCTTCCGCGGAGACAAGCCTGGCTGGAACTGCCATCCCGTTCGGACAGGGACTTGTTCAGGATGCCGGTCCGGACAAACCCGCTTATCCCGCGTCAACCGGTATCGGTATGCTGCGGGGGGACATGGCGATGGAGAGTCTTGCGGTGATTCCGAAAAATGAAAAGGTCAGGGCCTATATCGTGAGAAGCAAACGGCAAATGGACCCCTTCCGCTATCCGAAAGATTTTCTTGAAACCGGAAAAGGCGGAAAGAGCGAAGATAAGCCGCCGCTTTGGAACCGCGGCATGGCCGTCGAGGCCGAGGGCGATGCCGGTTATGAAATGATTTTCGTTTCGGGGACCGCGTCGACCAAAGGGCCCGAAGTCATGTTTGTCGGGGACCCGCTTCGGCAAGCTCTCTATACCATTAATAGTATTCGCCTTGTTCTCAAGGAGCGCGGTGCCGATCTCGCGCATATTCCGCAGTTGCGGGTTTATATCAAAAATCCGGAACACTATGCCATCATTCGCAGAGTGGTCGAGAAAAAATTCCCGGGAGTCCCGGTGCTGTTTGTCATCTCGGATGTGTGCCGTCCCAAATGGCTGGTCGAGATCGAAGCCATGGCTTTTGTCCCGGCGGGGGAGAGAACTGCGACGGTAGAACGGTCCGAAGTTCGACAAAAAAACCGGCGTTTAGCGGATAGCGTAAAGCGTTTAGAAAAAACTCGAAATCTAAACGCTAAACGCTACACGCTGGACGCTGAAGTTTCCCGGTCTGCAGCACGAGTCTCAAAACCGCAGGTTTTGGACGGGGCCGAAAGAGGTTTGATTTATCATACCGCGCCGTCCGGAATCGTTGCGGTGATGATCGCCGAACAGGACGGTGCCGTTAAAATGAATGCCGGCACTTACTTTGCAAAGCCCCGGGAAGATGCCAAGCCTCAAGCCGCGATTTGGACCGGGACGCTCGTTGGTGCGACCCCCTATCTTACTTTTGAATTTTCAGTGAGAGTGCTCAAAAAACTCGGTATTCGTTTCAAACCGGATGGTAGGAATGTCGTGGTTGCCGAAGAGGACGTTCCCTTGTCGGCGCTTTCAAAGAAATCCAAAAGAGAGATTACGAAAACCATCTTGGGCTGGTATTGGCCCTCATTTGGATGGCGTGAGAACCCTAGGATTGGGAAGAAGGATATCGCCAGAGCGCTGGGGTACTCGAGCTGGACGCAGCTATCGGCAGACTTATATCCGCGTGGCGGTGCGCCGTCCCTGAAAAATAGTTCGCAACGCTCGGAGATTCGTGCGGCGGAACCGATCGGTGCGGTGCGGGACATTGAATTCACGTTGACACGGGACCATGCCACGCACAACCGGCTTGCGCTTGACGCATTCCATCGCGGCCGGATTTTTGATGCGGGGGATTCCCTCGGACCGCTGATGGCCTGGCGGGCAGACACCTTTCTGAGCCGCCGGCACGGATTCCCGGAACTTTGGGCGGCCTCCGAGCCGAGCAAATGGTTCAAGCAACCGTGGGGCAGGGACACCTTTATTTCGATCGTCGGGGATTTGTTTTGTACAAGACGTTTCGAAGAGGCCAGGGAAATCTTCAGGATGTATGCCGGACTTGAAAATAACGGTATCCTTCCGAACGAAATCTGGAATCCCGCCATGATGCCTGAACTAAAAGCACGGCTTCAAGAAAAAAAGCATCTTGAAGAAGAGAGAAAAACCGCCAACGGTGCCAGGATTGCCGAGATTGATCGCCGGCTTGCCGAATTACGTCAATTTCTTGTCATGGATGTCGAATCCAAATGTGCCAAATACAACAATGCGGACGGTTCGGTGTGGTTTCTGAGGGCGCTTCGCAAATATGCCG
>JAQTOZ010000151.1 GCA_028713205.1 Candidatus Omnitrophota bacterium | reverse complement strand
ACACCTGTCGTTGTTTTTCAATACCATAAATTAAAGCTGTTTGATCTTAAACAATCCTTGTCGATACAATCACTTACGGGCCTGCCATGTGTTTAATGCAACGCTAGTGGCCGGCAGGCAGGCAATCCCGAGCTGAGATTGCTTCGTCATCCCGCCGTAGGCGGGACTCCTCGCAATGCGTTTAAAGGCAAAAAATTGGTGCTGACGAAAACTGCAACTTATTGTTTTTAAGGGTATTATCGCTTTTCTTATCCGTGTTTATCGAACCGTTTCGATAATGCGGCATTAAACCAAGCATAACCCTTTCAAAAATAATAACTAAAACAAAAGCCCAACACCATTATTTAACCTTTATACCCGCAATGACGTGATAGGTGTTAACATCACTTGTGAATAGTACAGACGTAAGAAAGTATCACGTTCCACGTACACCAAGTACCACGCATGACTACGTGAAACATGGAACGTGACACTTTCCTGTGTCTTGGGTCTTGGGACTTGGGTCTTGGGTCTTCTCTGTCCGCTGCTTACGTTTTGTTTTCCTGACGGAAGGGTTTTGACACGATGAAATCTTTTTGGGAGGCTGGCTCATGCAGTAATTTTTTGATTTTTGAAAGCATATCAAAAAGATCAAAAGGTTTGGTATAACAAGCCTTGATCCCGTCAAGGCGCATTTGCGAAAGCTCGTTTTCGGAGAAATAGCCCGTCATGACGATAACCGGGGGACGATTCAGTCCGAAATCCTCGGAGAGCTCGCTGGCAAGCTGAAGCCCGCTTTTCCCGTGCATCCTCATGTCCAGCAAAAAGAGATCGGGTTTGTCCAGGACAGCTGCCTGCCGGACTTGTGCCGGATCTGAAAACGGTCTTACTTCATAGTCGCATAGCCGCAAAGCCTCTTCTAGCTCGCTGAGAAAATCAATATCATCATCCACAACCACGATCTTCTTTGCCATTGTAAAGTTCATTCCCCCTCTGAATAAAACAGGTTTTATGCATACCCGTTTAAATATACCTGACTATCGTAATGTTTTTAAAGAATCTAAACAGTAGTTTTGCACCCTTTTTATTGACTTTTTGCCCTAGCAGGACGGCGTATCCGGTTATCGTCAGGAGTGATCTTTCTTAGAGAACGAAATGACCGGCCGAGGCTTCCGTTCATCCTTTATTTTCATGCCGTTCTTTGGCGGAAACGGCCGGGACTCCCACGAACACGCTGTGAGGTTCAACCTTTGCGTCTTTCGTCAGCACCGCACCGGCCGCAATCACGGCTCCGTCCCCGATTTGCGCGCCCGGCAAAATGACCGAATTCAATCCGATGGTGACCCGTTTGCCGATCCTTACTTTCTTAAGGACGAGCCGGCCGCGTTCCACCGAATGGCAAATCACCGTGGCATGCCCGCCGATCACGGTTTCATCCCCGACCTCCAACAGCGATAGATCGGCCCCAAACTTGGAATTGATCTGGACATTCTTACCGAGTCTGGCGCCCATCAAACGGTAGAAGATGCTCGCAAACGGCGTCAGGAGAATAAAATCCCCGAAAATGTTCCAGACTAAAATCATCAGAGAATTCGTCAGGGCCCATTTGAACGCCCCGGGAGAATTCAAGGGATAAATTCCTTCATTGAGCCTGAGCCGGAAGAGAATGCGGATGGATCCGGTAATGGCGATCAGGCAAATGCCCGTGACGAAGTAGGCCCCCGCGAGGGCCAGTCCGAGCACTAAAATGCGAATTCCGGCCGGTCCCGCCGCGGTAGCGGACCATGCAAAAAAGCAGAGTGAAAGCCCGGGATAAAGCGCTGTTCCGATCACCAGAATACCGATCGCATAGAGGAAAAAAGTGAGCAGAAGCTGAACCAGGGAAGTTACGAGCCATTTCATGGGATCACCTCATTTTTTAGGGTTTCGTAAATGCGCCGCATCGGGTCTCACTTGCGCTTCCGGATTTATCCCGGAACGCTTATCTGCGTGTACGGCGTTCTCGAATATCATCGCTTTTTTGCGATCATGGCGCGCCGGATTTTACGAATCCAGGTATGTAACAAATACCACATCAGAAGGACATATCCCTCCCGGACAACCGGCGGATTGTAACGAATCGAGGGATGCCACCACTGCGGTTCATTCGTACAATGACAACTTTGATAGGTTTTTTGACGCGCTTCCTGTGCGACCCCGGAAAACCAAATTTTTTTGAAATCATAACCGGCCGCCCTGAGATTTCCATACGGCACTTGATGTTCACAAGCACCGACGTTGCCTTCATTATCGATGAAAGCACCCGCTATCCCGGCCATGCAGTGAATGACCGGCATGCCCGTTTTCAGAGCACGATGCAGATAACGATGCATGAGGATGGTCGCAATTTTGACTTTCCGGTCATGTTCGAACCGGCCTTCCCACATATCGCGGTCGTAACGGTCCGTCCATGCTTGATAGGCTTCGAGATCGACAGCCTTCATGGCCTCCCCGCCCCGCGGAATGTCCCGCACCAAAAGCTGCGCCAGACAATCGGGCCTCGGGTCCAAGGATGAAACGTGTTCATAAAAAGCGGGGATCCTTTTCTCATTGAGCGCCGAATAGACCGTATTCAAACCGACCGTGAGTCCGGGACAACTTTTTTTCAACTCGCCTAAGGCCCGGTAAGTTTCCATGGCCTTGGCGTAGGCATTCACGCGCTGCCGGATCCTATCATGGTCCTCCCCGACTCCATCCAGGGATACTTTGACCACAAGTTCCGTCCGGGTGCCCTCTTCCAAAAAACCTGACACAACAGATGTCACCTTGTCCGGGAACTGACCGTTGGTGGAAAGATTGATCGTCACGGGACGACAAACGGTACTCAGGATCTTCAGAATATCTCCGATGTCCTCACGCATGAACGGTTCTCCCCCGCCGATGTAAATGTAACCGAGGTGTCCGATCCCGGAGAAGGTCCGTTCAATTTCATCGAGCGTCAGATCTTTTTTACTTTCGTCTCCGATCGCACCCTTCGGATTCACATCTTTCCAGTTGAAACAATGAAGGCAGCGGCAACAACACCGGTTTGTGACAAGCAAACTCAGGACTTCCGGCATTGCCTTGGGATAACCGAATTCCTTGAAACTCATGGGGCCTCCTCCGGCGCGCCTTTCGCAGACAGGTCAACCTTATCTTTCATTTCCAACGCCAGGGTCTTGATCTTCTTGAGATCGAGCTTTCCCGAACCGAGCAATGGGATTTCGGGGACCTGAAAAAAATCTTCCCGTTTGGGGATCCAAAGCTTCGGGAAATCCGTGGCATTCAATTTGTCCCAGAGCGCCCGGACGTCGATCTCTCCTTGATAAAGGACCGCCAACCGTTCGCCCTTTTTCTCATCCGGAACCGATGTCACGGCACAAACCGGTTCGACGGATTCCAGGATCTCCAGGATCTTATCTTCGATCTTGATATGCGGGACCATTTCACCGCCGATTTTGCTGAACCTGCTGATCCTGTCGGTGATACAAATAAAACCGTCCTCATCGATCATCGCGACATCCCCCGTCGTGTACCAGCCATCGTGAAGGACTTCTTTGGTTTTTTCTTCATTGTTCAAATACCCCTGCATCACATTCGGGCCTTTGACCAGAAGCAGGCCTTCTTCATCATAGCCGCGCAGAAGCCCGGTGTTCGTGTCCACCACTTTAACGGCCACTCCCGGGATCGGATGTCCGACTTTGCCGGGTTTGTATCCGACCTGGCGCACATGTTCTTTCTGATCGATGTAGTCCGGAATACAAAGGGATACGACCGGCGACAATTCCGTCGCGCCGTAACCTTCGTAAGGAATCGCCTTGAATTTTTGATAAAACGCTTCCGCGAGACTTTGTTTTAATTTTTCAGCGCCGGCGACCACGAGCCTCAGCGTTGAGAATTGTTCGGGCGTGCACTTCCTCAGATAGGCGGACAAAAACGTGGGAGTCCCCATCAAAATGGTCGCCCGGTATTTCCGCGCCAAATCGCCGATGGTCGCGGCATCGAGCGGATTGGCATGATACACAACGCCGATACCGGCCCCGACCGGCATGCAAAGCGTTGCGGTAAAACCGAAAGAATGAAAAAACGGCAGGACCCCCATCACGACATCCGCGCCCCCCAGACGAAGGACTTGATACAGCCCTTCGATGTTCGAAAAGATATTCGCATGCGACAACACAACCCCCTTGGGTTGTCCCGTGCTGCCGCTTGAAAAAATAATGGTCGCGGTATCGTTCACATTTTTCCGGTCGCCCCGGACAAAAAAGGCCTTGATCAAAAACTTCGGGAGGAAAAATGCGTATAAAAAGTATTTCAGTTTTTCTTTAGCGGCGATTTTGTTCTTAAGGTCTTCCACAAAAATCATTCCCGGCAGCTCCTCGAGCTTGGCCTTCTTGAGAAACACACGCGACGTGATAATGGTCTTCATCTCGCATTGGGTGATCGACGAGGCCAAACTCTCTTTGGACGCCGTAAAATTGAGATTGACCGGGATCTTTCCCGCAAAGAATGTGGCGCCGTTGATCAGGGAGCCCATCACGGACGACGGCAGCAAAATACCGACTTTCTCGGGCGCCTGTGATTTTGCTTCGGCGGCCGCATCCGGAAACAGCTTGCGCGATAACAGCATCACGCTCGTCAACGCCTGGCTGTAATTCAATTTCATTCCGAGCGAGTCCGCCATGCAGAATTTGAACGGATGTTTTTTGACTTCGTCGATGAAGGCGATGTGAAGTTTCTTCTGATTTTTGCCGCGCAGTTTGAACGCGTCCGCCGAAAGTTCCTGGACCGCAAGCCGGACTTCATGGGCATCGGCCGCGGACGTCAGGGGTTTGCCGAAGCTGACCGTAACGGGATACGGTAGCGCCTTCGGGAATTTCCAGAAATACCGCCCGTTTTCATAGCTAAAAATACTGCCCCAGATCCGGTCCAGATGCATGGGGATGATCGGCGCGTCCGTATCCGTCATAATGTATTCCAGCCCCTTTTTAAAAGAAAGCATATTGCCGTGCCGGGTCAATTGACCTTCGGCAAAAATGCACACGATCTCACCGGCCCGGATCGCGTTTTGGGCTTCTTGCAGGGAATTCAAAATCCCCTTGGGGCCGTCCCGGTAGGAAATGGGTATCGCTTTCATGGCCTTGGCCGCGGGATGAATGACGGGCAGATTGTAGATTTCCCTGAACATGACAAAGCGAATCGGCCGCTGGACCGAGGCGAGCACCAGACAGGCATCGGCATACGAAACATGATTGCAAACCAGCAGGGCCCCGCCCCGTTTCGGCACGTTTTCCATGCCAACGACCTTCATTTTGTAAAGCGAATGGGTCAGGAGCCAGTTAAAAAGCCGGAGGAATGCCTCGGGGATCGTTCTGAAAATATAAACCGTGATGCCGACGGAAAAAAAGCCGATCACCAAAAACAGCTGCGCCGGATCAAAACGGAACACCGATCCGAACAGCCATAAATACGCCGACGCCAGTAAAATACAAAACGAGGAAACGATATTGAGGGTCGCGATGTATTTCCCGCGTTTGTCTTCGGGGCTTTGCTGCTGAAAATAGGCATTGAGGGGGACAATAAAAAAACCGCTAAAAACCCCTAATAATAGGAAGAGCACGAAGGCCCATAAATATCCCGTACCGCTCAACCCTAATGATAAGCTGAGCGCGCTGATGCCGATGGCCCCCAGAGGCACCAGACCATATTCGATTTTTTTCTCGGAAAAGTACCCGGCGAGCATACTGCCGGCGCCGATGCCGATCGAGGTCATCACGAGCAACAGGCTGGCGTGCGCATCCGACAGATGAAGAATATTTTTACCGTAGAGCAGGACATTCATCTGAAAGATGGCGCCCAAAAACCAAAAATAGCAGATCGCGATGAGCGTCAGGAAAAGCCAACGGTCCTTTTTGATTTCTTTGAGGGCACCGACGGATTCTTTAAAAGAATTCGCCTGAAATTTCATCCCCTGTCCGAAACGCCCTTCCTTGTCGACAAAAACGATCGCGGCGGTCCCGAGGACGGCGACGAAAATCAAGAAATAGCCGGCCGAAGCAACATGACCTTTAAAGATGTGGCTCATCTGACCGCCGAAGGCGGATCCCAAAATAATGGCCAGGAAGGTAAACATCTGCAGATAGCCATTGCCCTTGGATAAGTTTTCTTCATCCAATATTTCCGGGAGAATTCCGTATTTGGCGGGGCTGAAAAAGGCGCTTTGGGTCGCCATCAGGAACAAAATAAAACAAATCGCGGTCAGGTTGCCGCTCAGCATGGCGAACAGGCCCAGGGCCATGATCACGATCTCGGCCGCTTTCGTACCGACCAGGACGTTGCGCTTCCTGAAACGGTCGGCGCAAAATCCGGCATAGGGTGAAAACAAAATAAAAGGCAGAATAAAAAGGGCGCCGATCAGGCTGATCAACCTTGTGGCCGCTTCCGGGGCCGGAATCGTCCGGATGATGAGAAATGAAACGAGGATTTTAAACGCATTGTCATTGAACGCTCCCAGAAATTGCGCGATCATCAAACCTTTGAATGAAGTGCTTTTGCAATCCTTTCGGTTCATACCTTGCCTCCTGCCTGGATTTTACGCAGGCTGTCGCGTAATTTTTCCAGCGCGCGGCTAATGGTTTGGCATTCCGTCAAACTCAGAGCGGCCATCAACGCCTCGACTTGCTCCAAATAGACCTTCTCAACTTTGTCCAGGATCTGCCGGCCTGTCTTGGTCAGATGGATCTCATAAAAGCGCCGGTCCTTGGCGGCGTCTTTCCTTTCCACATACCCCTTGGCCTCCAGCCGGTCAATCAAGGCCGTGATATTCGCGCGGCTCGAGATCAACCTTTCCCCGATTTCGACCTGCGTCAGGGAACGGCCTTCCAATTTGAGGACAATCAGCACATTGTATTGCGCTTCGGTCATGTCAAATTGGCCGAAAAACGTTTGTGATTTTTTTTCCAGAAAGCCGGCTGTCCGGGCAATGTTCAAGAGGGCTTCGTGGCGCGGGGATTGAATATCCTTCTTCAATTTGACTTCGCGGGATAAGGACATCGGTGACCTCCGTTTGTATAATGGCTAACCGTTAACTTACTAACAGTATACCTGCTAACCGTATACTTACAACGGTGTTTTTGAAATATTTTCAGGCCGGCACCCGATGAGCCTTAAGCGTTTGAAAACAAATGAGATACGGACGAAGGGCTAGCCTTTGAAAGATTTCCTTGGGCGTTGGGGGCAAGGGATGCATCACCGGAAGGGATGCCCCGATGACCGGTTTCTAGGATGTTCGAGGACCAAGCGTCGCTGCGGTCGCGAAAACCTTACCGCCTGTTCGTGCCACGATTTGAATCCGGGATCAGAGAGTCTTGGGGAGTGTCCCCGCTTCGGCAGGTTTCCCGTCACGAAGAATTTGCCCGTCAAGTTGCGCAAAACTTTTGATGCGCCATCCTTCGGGGGTCTTCAGGAGATCCGCCCTCCACCGGCTGAGTGATTCACAACGTTGCCCCGGCTCTTTGATCAACTCATAACGATGCGTTTCCGTATAAGTAACGGTGGCCTGGTCCCCCACCACTTTCGCCGTTTCCACAATAAATAGGGAATGCAAATCTTGTACCGTCGGGAATTCCTCTTCCGCCGCCGTTTTCCATTGTTCCAGCGTCATCGATGAACCGTCGAGCGATTGCAGGGAAGCATCCGGCATGGCGGTTTGCACGATCCCGGCAATATCTTTCTTATCAAATGCCATCGCCAAGCGGTCAAAAAATGTCTGGATGTCCTGCTGAATCGCAGCCGGATCCAGCTCGGCCCGCAAAACCTCCGCACCGGAAAACATCAAACCGATAAAACCCAGTATCAAAATGGCCAACGCAACCGATGGATGAAAGCATCCGTTTCTCTTCATGGTTTCCCGTCTCCTTTGGATTAAGAATCATGAACGATGATTACCGATCTGTTACCCTGCAAACGCATTATATTTATCCTGGCCGCCTATTACCAGACGAATTTAGAGGGAACTGGGACGAGAAGCAAGGGACGAAAAATACAGTAAGCAGGAGGAGACCCAAGATGTACTATTCACAAGATGTGTTAACAAATATCTCGGTGTCATTCCGAGCAACGGCGTTGTGTGCCGGAGTCGAGGAATCTCAATGCTACAATCCAGATCCCTCGACTCGTCCCGCTAACGCGGGACTCCCTCGGGATGACAAATAACAACCTCATTTGTCAACTCGACTCTTGAACA
>JAQTOZ010000150.1 GCA_028713205.1 Candidatus Omnitrophota bacterium | reverse complement strand
GCTGTGTGACCGGGGATACGAACTGGTCGTGATCTCAAATCAGGCGGGTATCGGCGACGGGGTCTACCCGGAGTCGGCGCTGTGGGATATCCAAAAGAAAATGCTTGCGGAATTCACCCAGCGGGGAGTCCGTATCCGTTCGTCGCATTATTGCCTGCACGGGAAAAAGGCGGGATGCTCCTGCCGCAAGCCGGAAACCGGGCTTTTTAAACAGGCGGTTGACGGTGTGACCTACGATCCCGGCCAAACCTATTTTATCGGAGACAAGGCCAGCGATGTCGAAGCCGGCAAACGGTTTGGTATTCACACGATTTTCGTCCGCACGGGGCACGGCAAATTCGATGAGCCGAAACTGTCGGGGACTTTAAAACCCGATTATTTGGTCGATAAATTACCGGACGTATTGGAGATCTTACACTGATGAAAATTCTACTGTTTCATGCTTCGGCCGGTTACGGCCACAAAAAAGTTGCGGAAGTGGTGGCAAAAGAATTTCGCCTGCGCGGACTTTCGCAAGACGAAGTGAAGGTGATCGATGCCTTGGACCTGACGTCGAAGTTCTTTGCGGACTCCTACCGCGGGATTTATTTCAATTGCGTCAAATATATCCCCGATGCATGGGGGTGGGTGTATGAGCTTTTGGATAAGGCGAAGGTCTACCGGTGGGTGCGGCCGATCCGCAGCCGTTATAACCGTATCGTCGGGCAGAAGCTGCTGGATTTGGTGCGCCAGGAAAATCCCGATCATATTATCTGCACGCACTTTCTCTCGGCCGAACTTTTTGCGTCGGCGAAATTGCGGGGGGAAATTCAGGCGACCCTGACAACCGTGATTACGGATTTTTATCCGCACACTTTTTGGGTCAATGAGGGGACCGACTTTTATTGGGTCATGAACGATGTCTCCAAGGCCGATCTTTTGCGGCGCGGTGTCGATGAGAAAAAGGTGATGGCGCGAGGGATGCCCGTCGATTCTATTTTCAAACCCACGGGCCGCAGAAACGAGATTTTGAGCAAGTGGCGCTTTGCGCCGGACCGCTTTACGCTTTTGATCACGAGCGGCAGTTTCGGATTGGGACCCTATTCGGAGATCCTCAGAAATCTCAGCGCCTACGGGGACCGCCTGCAATGTTTCGTCGTTTGCGGGAACAATCACGAGATGAAGGCGACCTTGGACAAGGAGCGCTTCGATTTTCCGGTGCAGGTATTCGGTTTTGTCAATTTCATGGATGAGCTCATGGAGGCCAGCGATCTGTTGCTGGCGAAACCGGGCGGGGCGACGACGGTGGAAAGTCTGGCCAAAGGCGTGCCGATGATCGTTCTGAATCCGATCCCCGGCCAGGAGACGCGCAATGCCCGCTTCCTCAAAGAACAGGATGCCAGCTTTTTTATGAAAAATCCGGACGAGGTCAAACCCATCTTTCAGGCCATCTTCGAGTATCCGGAACTCATGGATGCCAAATGCAAAGCGGTCGCGGCCGTCGCGAAACCGCATGCTACGGATGATTTGGTAAGTTTTATTTTAAAGACCGCTGCCCATTAATCCTTTCCCGATTTTGTGGTATTCTATAGCGCCGTGATGGCGATGGGTCACGAGAAAGGTTTTATCCCAATGGAGACAAAAACAATCAGAGACCAGGAGTATTTTCTCAAGTCGTTGCGGGAAGACGGGGTTGAGGAGATTTATGTCGCACGCGCGAAACAAACGGCCGCCGGAAAAAAATCCGCCGTTTCCGTTCCGCCGGAGGTCCCGCAAGAAGCCCGGACGGCGCAACCCTCCGTTTCGCAGACAGGCCCGCGAAGTGTGCGCGACGAGCTGATTGAGCTGCGCGACAAAGTCCTCGCATGCTCCCGGTGCACGGAACTTGCGTTGACGCGCAAAACGGTGGTTTTCGGAGCCGGCAATGCCAGTGCGAAACTCATGTTTGTCGGAGAGGCGCCGGGACATGACGAAGACGTCCAGGGGCTTCCTTTTGTCGGTAAGGCCGGCCAGCTTTTGACGAAAATCATCGAGTCCATCGGCTACACGCGCAAGCAGGTGTTTATCTGCAATGTCCTCAAGTGCCGTCCGCCCCAGAACCGGACACCGCAATCGGACGAAATCATGAATTGTCATGATTATCTGATGAAGCAGATTGCGTTGATCCATCCTCAAATCATTTGCGCGCTCGGGACTTTTGCGGCCCAGACGATTTTAAAAACGGGGCAATCCATCTCTCATCTGCGCGGCAAGTTTTATGATTTCCCCGGAAGCGTGCCGCCGGACGGTCAACCGATCAAGGTCATTTGCACGTTCCATCCCGCCTACCTGTTGCGCAATCCCCAGGACAAAAGGAAAGTATGGGAAGACATGAAGATGATCCAAAAGGAATTGGAAGGAAAGTAAGCGGGCCACCATGCAGTCGTTGCTGGATTCCATCTCTCCGTGCGTGAATATCGCGGTTCCGTTGCCGATCGAAGGGCTTTACACCTATACCGTTCCCCATGGGATGGAGGACAAAGCCAGGGCCGGGGTCCGCGTCCGGGTCCCGTTTAAGAACCGCGAACTCATCGGTTACATCGTCGGAGACACGCAATCGGAAACGACGGCGCGCCTCAAAGCCATCCTCGAGGTCTTGGATGAAGAGCCGGTGGTTTCGGCGTCGATGCTGGAACTGACGCGCTGGATCAGCGAGGAGTATGGTTCGAGTTGGGGCGAGGCGATCGAGAACGCGCTCCCGAAATGGGTCAAATACGGGAAGAAAGCTGAGAAAAGTCTGGCGCGCGAAAAAAAGGCCGCGCCGGTTTTTTATGAACAAAAAGCCGATTTGAAACTGACGGAGGACCAGACCCATGCCTTTCGGATCATTCAGGACGCCTTGGGCCGGTCCGAAACGAAACCGATTCTGCTTTACGGCGTGACCGGCAGCGGCAAGAGCGAGATCTATATCCGCGCGATCCGCGAAGTGATCGCCCGAAAAAAGTCGGCGATCTGTTTGGTTCCGGAAATCGCGCTCACGGAACAGATCCGCAGGTTTTTTCTCCATCATTTCGGCAACGAATTGGAAGTCCTTCACAGCAAACTCAGTGACGGCGAAAGGTTTTTGGCCTGGAAACGTATCGAAAACGGCGAACGCAAAGTCGTTTTGGGTCCGCGGTCCGCGGTCTTTGCGCCGATTCCTCATTTGGGGCTCATCGTGATGGATGAGGAACATGAAGGGTCCTACAAACAGGAGACGGTTCCGCGCTATCATGCGCGCGAAGTCGCAGCCTGGCGTGCGGGGCGTGAAGGGGCGCTCTTTGTGCTCGGGACGGCGACGCCGTCTCTGGAGACGATGTACCGTACGGAAAAAGCCGAAGTCATCCGCGTGGATCTCTCGAAGCGCATCGATGAAAAAGCGATGCCGGAGGTCAAGCTCATCGATTTAAAAGACGCGGTACAGTCGCGCAAGCGGGCCATTATTTTATCCGCGCCGCTGGTGACCGAAATCGAACACAACCTGCAAAGGAAAGAGGGGACGCTCCTGCTTTTGAACCGCCGCGGATTTTCGACACACATTCACTGCCCCCGCTGCGGCACGGTGGAGACCTGTGTCTCCTGCCAGGTATCGCTGACCTTTCATCAGGAGGCGGGGTTGCTTTTGTGTCATTACTGCAATTTTCAGAAGGCGGTCCCGGAGATCTGTTCGAATTGCAAAACGCCCATGTTGCGTTTCGCCGGATACGGGACCGAACGGGTCGAGAGCGATGTGGCCCAGCGCTGGCCGGGCGCGCGGATTGCGCGCATGGACACCGATAGTGTCCGGAAAAAAGGATCGCATGAAAAGATCCTGGATGATTTTCGCCGGGAGAAAATCGATATCCTGATCGGGACGCAAATGATTGCCAAAGGGTTCGATTTTCCTCATGTGACGCTGGTGGGCGTGATCCTGGCCGATGTCGGTTTGATGCTGCCGGATTTTCGTTCCTCCGAAAGGACCTTTCAATTGTTGACGCAGGTTGCCGGACGGGCAGGGCGCGGGCTGAAGGCGGGGCGCGTGTTGATCCAGACTTTTTCTCCGGACCATCCGAGCGTCCGGTTCGCCCAAAAACATGACTATTTGAACTTTTACCGCCACGAGCTTTCCGCGCGGTTGGAACACGGTTATCCGCCTTGCAGCCGTCTCATCAACTTTATCGTGCGTTCCCATCAGGAGAAAAAAGCTTACCTGTATGCCCGTGAACTTCGGGACTTATTGAAGCGGGAACTTTTGGGCGATGATGCGGCCGCTGTTCCGCAGGCGATTCAAATCATCGGTCCGTCGCCGTTGCCTTTTTATAAGCTGCGCGGACATTTCCGCTGGCATGTGATGATCAAGGTCCCGCGCGGGCATGAGTATCCCAGGAAAATTTGGGGGATTTTACCGAATCTCAAGAAACAGTCCGGCGTGGCCATGATGGCCGACGTCGATCCGCTCAATATTTTGTAGTGCTGCCGATACGGGGCCGGATTTCGATCGAAGTCGTTTACTTTTATCTTGGGATCATACCGGCTCATGCTACAATACGATCATGATGAACTATCCGGAACTCCTGCAAGCGATCAAAAAAATTCGTTGTGAAGAAGTCCGCGTGGACAGCGATGAGTTTTATGAAATGGTCATCCGCAAGGATTCTCTGAAAGAGCTTTCCGATGTCCTAGGGCAATATTTCGGGCCGCCGCTCAAGACCGCCGAGGCCCAGCCTTCCCGCGAAGCCAGCAAAGCGGCCGAACCTTACGGCGGCATCTGGAAAGGCCAGACCCTGTATTACCTGGAACACGATCGGCAGGCCCATGTCGCCATGCTTTGGCCCTGGTCGGACGGTGTGACCATCACTTTAAAAATGATTCAGGGGCGAAAAGCGAAGTAATGCACGCGCAGGACCCGGTTTGGGGTCGGATCGATGAGGAACCCCGTCCGGATGATGAGCGCGATCAAAGGCTGTTTGATTTTCGATGAGAAATTTCACCGTCGACGAAAAAGGTTGTTTGCTCGATTACCTTTTCAAGGTCCTTGCGGACACGAAAAAAACGCGCGTTCGTCAATTCCTGAAGTTTCAAGCGGTATCCGTGAATGGCGCCGTCACGACGCGGTTCGATTATGTTTTGCAGCCCGGTGATAAGGTCTGTGTCCGGACGGCCAAAGACCAAGCGGTTGACTCCTTCGCAGCCCCTCCGAAATATGGCATCGAAATCATTTATGAAGATCCTGCCCTTCTGGTGGTCGATAAACCTTCCGGTCTTTTGACCATTGCCACGGACCGGGTCGCGACCAAAACGGCTTTTTATGCGCTTCACGAGTATCTGCTCGAGGCGAATCACCGACGCCTCGGAAAGGGCGGATACGGGCGGAACATGCCGGTCAGAAAGAAACTGGTTTTTATCGTGCATCGCATCGATAAAGACGCGTCGGGCCTGCTGGTCTTTGCCAAAAGTGAAGATGTCAAACACTCCCTGCAATCCGGTTGGAAAAATGTGAAGAAAAAGTATTTTGCGGTCGTGGCGGGAATCCCGAAGGAAAAATCCGGGAGTGTGACCAGTTTTTTGCGGGAAAATAAGGCCCTGAACGTCTATACGGCGGACCGGGCCGATGATGCGAAGCTTTCCACGACCCGCTTCCGGGTCCTTCGCTCCAGCGCGCATTATTCGCTTTTGGAGATCGAACTGGAGACGGGAAGAAAACATCAGATCCGCGTGCATCTTGCGGATTTGGGACATCCGATTGCCGGGGACGAGCGTTATGGATGCAAAACCAATCCGGCAGGCAGACTTGCCTTGCATGCCTGTGAGCTCGCCTTGATACATCCCGTGAGCGGCAAACGGATGGTTTTTCATAGCGCCATGCCGGATTCGTTCGATCAAATTTTAAAAAAGGACAAAGCGGTCTGAGGTCGGATCGTGAAAGATTTTGCGATCAATGATTCGGCGGGGACGGCAAGAGGACCGTTTTAAACCAGTAGCTGGAAAGAACTTTGATCACATCCAGGAGCTGTTCGAATCCGAGCGGTTTGGTGATAAAGGAATTGGCCCCGAGCCGGTAGCACATCGAAACATCCATCGCGTCCTGCGAAATGGTTAAAATGATGACGGGAATTTGGCGTAATGCGTGATTGGATTTTATCTCCCGCAAGGCCTCGATGCCGTTTTTCCGGGGCATGTTCAAATCCAGGAAAATGATATCGGGCCGCGGGCTTGATTCCGGATCTTCATATTTCGCCTGGCGGAGGAGATACTGCATCAATTCTTCGCCGTCCTCAACATAGCGGAGATCGATTCCCATCGCCAGTTTTTCGATCGCATCTTTGGTCAGGAGATAATAATCATGGTCGTCTTCTGCCATCAAAATGACGAGCGGTTTATTCGGTTTGACCATCATCCAAGCGCCTTATTGTAAATGGGTAAGGTGATTGTGAATGTTGTCTGTTTCCCCGGAATGCCGGTTGCTGTGATCGTTCCGCCGTGATGCTTGATGATCCCGCGGCAGATGGCCAATCCCATTCCGTTTCCGGGATATTCCTCTTGCGTATGAAGACGTTTGAACGGCAAAAAAATTTGTTCGGCGTATTTCGGATCAATGCCGATACCTCTATCTGTTACGGAAATTTTTATGGATTCTTTACCGATTTCTTCGCTTTGGATTTCCAGTTCGAACGGTGCATCCTTTTTGCGGAACCGGAATGCGTTGTCGATGAGGTTCCAAAACAAGTGATGCATTTGTGTCGGATTGCCGCGCAGGATCGGCAATGTCCCGATCGCCAGGTGTCTTTCGACGCCTGCGGGGTTCAACTCGGTCGACGACAAAATTTCCTGGACGATTTCTCCGATATCGACGATTTGCGAAATATCTTTTTCGGAAGACAGACGCGCCAATTCGCGGAGCTTATCCATGTTTTGGCCCATCCGCTCGACAGCGTTTTGCAGGCAATCAAGATAATATTGGCTTTTCTCGGTGAGTTGTTGCCCGATATCAAGCTTCAGGAGATTTCCGAACGTAATGATCTTGTGGAGAGGTTCTTTCAGGTCGTGGGTCACGGTAAAGGCGAATAGTTCCATTTGTTCCAGTTCCGCTTGCGAACGTGCCAGCTGCGCCGTTTTCCGGATGATGGCCTTTTCAGCCTGCTGCCGCATGCGGTGGTAGTGCTCGATCCCATTGATCCACAGATAACCCAAGATCAGCATCATGATCAGCGCCAGCAATGAAAATCCGACGATGATGACATCCAGCTTTTTCTCCGGGAAGAAAACCGAAGCGATTGACTGCCGCGTGATGGTGCTCCACCCGAAAGAGGGCAGGCGTTCATAATTCAAAAAACTTTTTTCACCGGTCACAGGATCGACGGCTTCGATGAAATGATCTTTGGCGGCCATCAACTGTTGGATGGCCGTGTGCTGCCCGAGATTGAGCGGAGGGACCTGACTGTCGCGTGAACGGGTCGCCAGGAAGCCATGGTGGTCCATCAAGAGAATGGCGCCGGCAAAAAAAGGTCTGTTTTCCGCCAGCGTATTCCCTAAAATCTCAATGGGGGCTTGGTTGACGAGATAACCGATGATTTCTTTCTTTTTGTTGCGGATCGGCGCGGCAATGGCGACCACATAAAGTTTAGGTTCGGCGGCCCGCAAATAGACTTCCGAGACATACGACCGGCTTGCTTTGGACACTCCTTGATACCAGTCGCGGTATGAAAAGTTTTTGCCGATGACCGCCGGGTCGTGCGGATAATCATAAATTTCAACCCCGTTCGGATCTGCAATAAAAACACGATTGATATCAGAGGTGTGAGTGACGAGTTCCATGAGCTGACTGACGACGGTTTCCGTGTTCTTTTCCTCAATGGCTTGACTGAGGAGACTGCGATTCGCAAAACTTTCGATATAGCGAATGAGTCCTGTAAAATGTTCATGGACGATTTGCGCGGACAGCTTTGCCGCTTCTTTGTTCTGGGCAATGGCCTGGATGCGGAGCGATTGATGGGTCTGAGAGACAAGGAGAAAAATAACGATAGCCGTCGGTACGGCAAGGGTCAGGAAGAAAATACCAAAAAGCCGCCAGCGACTTTTTAAAATCCACGGAGTCGGGATATCGATCGATGCCAATGCCTTTTTGCTTTCGGGTTCTTGATCCATAGAATTCGGCCCGAGGGTGCCGTTTACTTTCTTCTGAAGCAGGATCGCTAACAAGCAGATTGAATTAAGACTGCCAGCAACCGAACTCCTTATGATAACGATAATAAGGTGAAAATAGTCTACCTATTATTGTCGAAAGGTCAACTGATTATCCCGGGCCTGTCCAGCCAAAATAGAAATGTCCTATTTCTACCAAAATAGAAGTGTCCTATTTTAGGTTTGTGTTGTTAAGAGTTCTTCTGCCTTCTCTTGCTTGGGAGCGAGGATACGTTGCCTCCAGGGAT
>JAQTOZ010000149.1 GCA_028713205.1 Candidatus Omnitrophota bacterium | reverse complement strand
CACTAGGGGATATGAGGGAGTCTTTATGACCGAAAAGAAGAAAACCGAGAAAAATCAATCCGATTCCGACAAATTGGCGCAGGAAAAACAAAAAGCCCTGGATTTGACTCTTTTGCAGATTGAAAAACAATTCGGCAAAGGGTCGATCATGAAAATCGGCGATGTCCAGCCGGAAAATGTGCCGGCCATCACAACGGGGGCATTGAGCCTTGATCTTGCGACGGGGATCGGCGGTGTCCCGCGCGGCCGCGTGATAGAAATTTTTGGGCCCGAGTCCAGCGGCAAGACAACTCTGACTTTGAGCATTGTCGCGAATGTCCAGCAGCTGGGCGGCATTGCCGCTTTTATCGATGCCGAGCATGCCTTGGATCCCGTCTATGCCAAAAAGATCGGAGTCAAACTCGAAGACCTGTTGATTTCACAGCCGGATTCCGGCGAGCAGGCGTTGCAGATTGCCGAGATGCTGATCCGCTCCAATGCCGTCGATGTGATCGTCATCGATTCCGTTGCGGCACTGGTACCGAAGGCCGAAATCGAAGGCGATATGGGCGATTCCCATATGGGGCTGCAGGCGCGGCTTATGTCTCAGGCCCTTCGGAAGCTGACGGGCATCATCAATCGATCCAAAACTTCTTTGATTTTTATCAACCAGATCCGCGAAAAGATCGGTGTGATGTTCGGCAATCCCGAAACCACGCCGGGCGGCAAGGCGCTGAAATTCTACGCGTCCATGCGTTTGGATATCCGGCGTATTGCCAGCCTCAAAAAAGGCGAAGAGGTGATCGGCAACCGGGTCCGCGTGAAGGTGGTAAAAAACAAAGTGGCGGCGCCGTTCAAGCAGGCCGAATTCGATCTGCTGTTTGATGAAGGCATTTCGCGTTCCTCGAGTATCATCGATTTGGCGACCGAAAATCAGGTCATCGAAAAGTCGGGGTCCTGGCTTTTGTACAATAGCGAGAAACTGGGGCAGGGACGTGACCAGGCGCGTTTGTATCTCAAGGAGAATCCCAAGCTTTTGACCGAGATCGAAAACAAGGTCAAGGAGCGGATGATCGGGAATTTAGCGGTCGTCGGCAGTCCGGACTAAACTTTCACGGCAGGCGACAACGTCGGACGGGATGTGTCATCCCCGCCTTTTAATCCGCATGTCAACTCAAGAACAAAAGAAACAAGCATGGCTGACGTCACTTCGTTTGCTTGCGGCCAGTCCGAAAAGCCGCGGGCAGATCATGACGAAGCTTGAGGACAAAGGCTATCCCGAAGAGGTCGTCCGGGAAACGCTGGATATGCTGGAACGCCGGAACTTTCTGAACGACAAAAAATTTGCGGCGGAGCTGGCGCAGAAATTTCGCGTCGCGAAACCGTCGGGGCGTAAAAAAATCGCATTTGAACTCAAGGCGCACGGCGTTCCCCCGGAGGTGTGCGAGGAGATCCTCTCGGGCTGGGACGACGTCGAAGAGAGCCAGCGGGCGCAAGGGCTGGCGTGCGTGAAATGGGCGCAAACGGCGAAACTGCCGAAGGCCAAACGCTGGAAAAAGGTCTATGACTTTCTCGTACGGCGCGGTTTTGAGTTTCAACTGGCGCGGGACGTCCTGGATGACCTCGCGGGTGAACAAGACGATTAACACAGAGCTTGAGGGCTTCGGTCTCGGGCTTTTCTGTGCTTGGGTGCACGGTCTGACGGAAAAATCATATACATCATGATGAATACCAACGAAATACGCCAATCCTATCTCGATTTCTTTGCCGCGCGCGGCCATAAAATCGTTTCGAGCGATTCGCTCGTCCCGCAAAATGATCCCACGCTCCTTTTCACGGGTGCCGGGATGAATCAATTCAAGGAGTATTTCCTGGGGCTCAAGAAAGATATCCGCCGTGCCACGAGTTCGCAGAAATGCCTCCGGACGGGGGACCTCGACAATGTCGGCCGTACGGCGTATCACCATTCCTTCTTCGAAATGCTCGGCAATTTTTCGTTCGGCGATTATTTCAAGGAAGAAGCGATCCGTTGGGCCTGGGAATATTTGACGGAGGTATTGCGTATTCCCAAGGAACTTTTGAGGATCAGCATCCATCGCACCGACGAAGAAGCCCTGAAGATCTGGCGTGACAAAATAAAAATCCGTGAGGACTGGATCCATCCCATGGGGGATGACTCAAACTTTTGGCCGGCCAATGCGCCCCAGGACGGTCCCAACGGGCCTTGCGGTCCGTGCTCCGAGATTTATTACGATCTTTTGGAAGGGCAGGGGGCGGCCGCGGACGCCAATGACATCACCTCACGGCGCTTTGCCGAAATATGGAACCTGGTCTTCACGCAATTTGACCGTCGGGACGCCGGCAAACTCGAGCCTTTGGCGAACAAAAATATCGATACCGGCATGGGACTGGAACGCCTGGCCTGTGTCCTCCAGCGCAAAACGAATAATTATGAAATCGATCTGTTCCAGCCGATCCACGAGGCCGTTCAAAAAGCGCTTCGGGTGGCCGACCGCACTCCGTTTGTCCCGTCGCTCAACGCGATCGCCGATCACGTGCGCGCCGTTGTCTTTGCCGTTGCGGACGGTGTGGTGCCGTCCAACGAAGGCCGCGGGTATGTCATCCGCAAACTCATCCGCCGTTCTTTATGGCATGCGCATCAGATCGTCCCCGGGAAGCATGTGGAAGAGCCGTTTCTCTACCGGGTGGTGCCCAGCGTGATCCTTGCGATGTCCAAGCCTTATCCGGAACTCAGGGACGCCGAAAAGAGTATTGAGGTGACATTGAAAGGCGAGGAGGAACGATTCCTGGACACTTTGGAGACGGGACTGCGCATTCTCCATCAACGTTTGACGGACCTCAAGGGAAAGAGCCGGAAGAGTATCCCCGGGGACATTGTCTTTGAACTTTATGATACCTACGGTTTTCCGGATGAATTGACCAAGGCGATTGCCGGCGAGGAGGGGTTCGAAATCGATCAGCGCGGATTTGAAGATTTGATGGATAAACAACGTGAGCGCGCGAAGCAATCCACCCAAATTGCCGCCGCTATTTTTGTCAGCACCGATCTGGAAAAGAAATTGGCCGGGATACCGGTGACGAAATTCCTCGGTTATGAAAAACTTTCCGGCGAAGGCCGCGTTCTTTTGGCGGATATTCAGGGCAAACAGGGTGTGGTGGTGCTCGATCAGACGCCGTTTTACGGCGAAAGCGGCGGGCAGACGGGAGACCGCGGATGGATGGAAGGCGGCGGTTTTAAGGCCGCCGTCGTGGACACGCAAAAGAAGGACAAGGTGGCCGTGCATTATATCGAAATCGAGCAGGGTGCCGTGAAGACGGGCGACCGTCTGACGCTGAGGGTGGATGAAGACCGGCGGTTGAGCACGATGCGCAATCACACGGCCACGCATTTGCTGCATGCCGCGTTGCGCAATACGCTGGGGAAACAGGTCCGGCAGCTGGGCTCCATGGTCAGTCCCGAAAAATTACGTTTCGATTACTCGTACGGCCAGGCGCTGACGGCCGGAGAGATGAAACAAATCGAGGATGCGGTGAACCGCGAAATTTTAAGGAATGTTCCCGTGATCAAGCAGGAAAAACCGATTGCCGAGGCCAAGCAGGAAGGCGCGATCGCGTTTTTCGGGGACAAATATGAAGAAACGGTACGGGTGATCACCGTGACCGGGTTCAGCAAGGAACTTTGCGGCGGCACGCATTGCGACCAGACCGGCCAGATCGGGAGTTTTCTGATCCTGAGCGACAGCTCCGTCGCGAGCGGTACGCGGCGTATCGAGGCCTTGACCGGCGAAGGGGTCCTGGAATATCTGCGCGAACTCCGCGCGCAAATGAGCGAGCTTTCGCAGGAACTCAAGACCACACCGGCGCAACTTGCCGACCGGGTACGCAAGCTCAAGGATTCCTTAAAAAAAATGGAAAAGGCCCAGTCGGAGGGGCAGGTGAGCCGGGTGGATGTAAAGAAACTCGCGGCCGAAGCAATCGTGGCCGGGAAATATCATTTTGCCGCGTACTCGGCCAAAGACATGGAAATCGCGGAACTGCGCAAGCTCTCCGATGCGATGCGCTCCGAGGCCAAGCAGACGGTCTATTTCCTGGCCGTTGCGTCGAGTGATAAGATCCATTTCCTTTTGGGGGTCAGCCATGACCTTGTGAAAAGTGATTTGGATTTGCGTGAACTTATGCGAAAATTAGAGCCCCTTTTGGGGACTTCCGGGGGCGGGCGCAAGGATCTTGTCCAGGGCGGCGGCCCGAATGACGGCCAGCTTCAAAACCGCTGGCAGGCGATTGTCGAAGCGGCGGAAGAATATTTGAGACTCAAGTCCCAAGACCCAGGACCCAAGACTTAATTGGATGGGCACGGGGCAAGGGACAAGAAGCAAGACGCAAGAAGTAAGAAGCAAGAAGCAAGAAAAAGAGGAAAACAAACGCCAAAATGCTGACAACGGTTGAGAAAATGGCGAAGAAGATTGTAAGAACATATGCGGATTTGAATGTCTATACACGAAGCTATGAGTTGGCGATGGAAATATACGTATACACAAAACAATTTCCAAAAGAAGAAACATATGCGCTCAGTGATCAACTGCGGCGCGCTTCGAGGTCAATTCCTGCGAACATTGCGGAAGGATGGGCAAAACGAAAATATCAGAACGTTTTTATCCGTCATCTGAATGATGCAAACGGTTCTTGTGAAGAAACGAAAACATGGTTGCGGTTTGCATTGGACTGTCAATACCTAGAACAGGATTTGTTTGAGAAACTCTTGAGAGGATACAACGACGTGGGTGCGATGCTAAATGCTTTAATGAAACGGTGGAAGACTTATGATTAATCTTACTTCTTGCATCTTACCTCTTGCTTCTCAAATGTCATGTCTCATCAAGGAAACGGATTAAAGGATGCAAGTCTTACTGTGGGACAAACAGACGCAAAAGAAGGTCAAACGGGACTTCGGGACGCATTTTGACAAGAATGTGTTCAAGAAGGTCAATCGCATCCTCTCGGAAGTCCGCCAGCGGGGCGATCTTGCGCTCCGGCGCTACACGCGCGAATTTGACGGTATCGATCTGCCCTTGAAGCGTCTGCGCGTGGTGGAAGGCGACATCAACCGCGCCTATGAGAAGATCCAGGTCAAGTTTGTCCCCATGCTCAAGCAAATTTCGGAAAACGTGAAGGAGTATTACGAGAAAGAGCTCAAGGCCTCGTTTTCGGTCAAGGGGAAGGACGGCATTTATCTGGCGAAGCGCTATCAGCCGTTGGAGCGCGTCGGTGTTTATATCCCCGGCGGGACGGCGCCTCTTGTGTCGACGGTTTACATGACGGTCATTCCCGCCAAGGTGGCGGGGGTCAAAGAGATCGTGATGGCGACGCCGCCCAACCGCGATACCGGGGAAATCGATCCGCACATGCTCGTGGTGGCGAATTTGCTGGGCGTGAATGAAATTTATCGCATCGGCGGCGCACAGGCCATCGGCGCGCTGGCTTTCGGAACGCGGACGATCCAGAAAGTCGATAAAATCGTGGGGCCGGGTAATCAATATGTGACCGAGGCCAAACGGCAAGTGTACGGCTTTGTGGACATCGACATGGTCGCCGGCCCGAGCGAGGTTGCGATCATCGCAGACGCGAGCGCGGACCCGGATTTCGTGACCTGCGATCTGTTGGCCCAGGCCGAACATTACGGCGGCATTTCCTATCTGGTCACCCCGTCCAAAAAGCTGATCGACATCGTTCGTAAGCGCGTGGACGGCGGGTTTATCATCCAGGTCAAGTCTTTGCAGGAGGCCTGCGAGGTCGTCAATGAAATCGCTCCGGAACATTTGGAGATCGTGACGGAATCCCCCGAGAGTCTGTTGAATGACATCAAACATGCCGGCGCCATTTTTCTCGGGCCCTACACGCCGGCGGTGATCGGAGATTATATCGCGGGACCGAGCCACGTGCTCCCGACGGGCGGGACCGCGCGCTACTATTCGCCGCTGAGCGCGTCTTCCTTCATCAAGAGTTCGCAGGTGATCTCCTATTCCAAAGAAGCCCTGTTGAAGGTCAAGGAGCATGTCCAGAAACTGGCCGACATGGAAGGCCTGGTGCTTCACCGCATATCCATGGAAGCGCGGTTTGTCGAGAAGCGTGAACCGGCTCCGCAAACCAAGGTTTAAAATGACCGGACGGCGTCCGGTTACAAGGAGCGTTCGAAATGAAATCAAAAATCCGTAAAGCGTCGGTCCAAAGAAAAACCTCCGAAACCGATATCTCGGTCACCCTTGCGATCGGCGGGAACGGGAAAGCGGCTGTCGATACGGGTATCCCTTTTCTGGATCACATGCTGACATTGCTTGCCAAACACAGTTTGATGAATCTTGCCGTCAAAGCCAAGGGGGATCTCGGGGTCGATATTCATCATACCAATGAGGATGTCGGCATCACATTGGGTGAAGCCTTGACCAAGGCCCTCGGCAACAAAGCGGGGATACGCCGCTACGGTTTTTTCAGCGTCCCCATGGATGAAGCCATGGCGCGGGTGACCCTCGACATCTCCGGCCGGCCGTCCCTTCATGTCACCCACACCAAAGAGGTCTTCGCGGCCGTTCGTTCGGCCTCGGGGAAATATACCTTTCACGATGCTTCGGAATTCCTGAAGGCCTTGACGCAGCATGCCGGCATCAACATGCACCTCGAGGTCCTGGCGGGCGAGGACGCCCACCATATCCTGGAAGCGATCTTCAAGGCGCTCGCCAAGGCCCTGGACATGGCCACGCAAATCGATCCGCGCATGCAAGGCGTTCCCTCGACGAAAGGGCGGCTGTGATTCAAGCGCGAGGGTGAAGGTTGCAGGACGTTAACAAGCGTGCGTGCCAGGCACGGTTTTTGGGGACAGGCAGGAGACATGGGACGAGCGATAACAACCGTAAGTTTCGAGTTTCAAGTAACCCATGAAGCAAGAGTAGGGGCGGTTCGCGAACCGCCCGTATAATCGGGTTACGGCGGGTGCCGGCGGATTATGGCGATGCGAAACCTGTGTGATAGAATCATTGAAAGACATGAAAAAGGAATGGAATTGAGATCCCGTCGGTCAATGCGGTTAAAAAAATATGATTATTCGCAGAGCGGTTCCTATTACATAACCCTATGTGTGAAAAATCGATTGTGCCTGTTTGGCGAAATCCGGAATCAGGAAATGCAATTAAATGATCTTGGCAAAACGATAACACAATGTTGGGATTGGTTGCAGCAACAATATAAATATGTCCATGTTGCTGAATATATCGTGATGCCTGATCACACGCATGCAATTATTGCCATCAACGCCTATCCGGGCGGTTCGCGAACCGCCCCTACAGATCATGGACGGTCGAAATCGCTAGGCCGGCTGGTAGGTGCCTTTAAAACGGTTTCTACGAAAAAAATTAATGCGTTGCGTCAAACGCCGGGTTTCGATTTATGGCAGCGGAATTATTACGAACATGTGGTGCGCGATGAAACGGAATTGCACGAGCTGCGTAGATATATTCGGGAGAATCCGATAAAATGGGATATCGATCCGGAGAATCCTGCATCTTGTGTTTCGTGCCCCGGTCTTGGGACTTGGGACTTGAGTCCAATTAACATATGATCGCTGTCGTCGACTACAACATGGGGAATCTTCGCAGTGTTTCGAAGGCCCTGGAACACTTGGGGGCCGAGGTGCGTGTGAGCGCGGAAGCCCGGGACATCGCGCGATGCGATAAGCTCGTTTTACCCGGTGTCGGTGCTTTCAAGGACGCGATCTGGGAACTGAAGGCGCGCGGACTTTTTGATCCGATCCGGGAGCATATCCGTACCGGAAAGCCGTTTTTCGGCATATGCCTCGGACTGCAATTGCTGTTTCTGCACAGTGACGAAAATCCGGACGCGGAAGGGCTCGGCATTTTCCCGGGCAGGGTACGGCGATTTGAGTCCGGAAACGTCAAAATTCCGCACATGGGCTGGAATGAGGTGGCAATCCGCAAACCGGTCCCGATGCTCGACGGTGTTCCGGACGGGAGTTCCTTTTATTTTGTGCATTCTTACTATGCGGTACCGGACGACCCCGAACTTGTGGGCGGTGTTTGCGAGTACGGTTCCGATTCGGTCACGGCCATTTTGGCCCATGACAATGTTTTTGCGACCCAGTTCCATCCCGAAAAAAGCCAGGAGATGGGATTGCGGATTTTGAAGAACTTTATTGAAAAGCATCATTAAAGACCCAAGTCCCAAGACCCAAGTCCCAAGACCGGGGCGAGGGGATTGGAACCGTAGGGGCGGGGGAAAGACGGGGCATGGGGCGACGCGGCGAAGCGGAGAAAGAGTGAAAGATGAATATTCGAAATTATAGGGAGTTGGATGTGTTTCAAAGAGCCATGAATTTAACTATGAAAATATTTGAGATAACCAAAGGCTTTCCGCGGGAAGA
>JAQTOZ010000148.1 GCA_028713205.1 Candidatus Omnitrophota bacterium | reverse complement strand
GTTTTTTTAACCATGAACCACCTTTTATTGAACGAGTTCAATAAACAACAAGATAAATGACAGTATCTTATTATAAAATCAGTAACTTACAAACTTGGGCAGCAACACTTCTTAACCTTTATGCCCAGGATGACAAAAAATTAGGTATTTGCTGAGCGCTGAAAGCTATTGTTTTGGTCTTGAGTCTTGGGTCCCGCCACACTGAAGGCGGGCAAGCCTGGGACTTGAGTCTCGTAGGAGGTTTTCTTGAATATTTATCCAGCGATTGATTTGTACGAAGGCAAAGTGGTGCGGCTCGTGCGGGGCGATTACAATCAACAAACGGTTTACTCCGAGCGTCCGGAGGAGTTCGCCCGCGAATGGGAGGCCCAGGGGGCCGAATGGCTGCATATCGTCGACCTGGAAGGGGCCAAAACGGGACAGATCAGGAACCGCGAAGCCCTTATTAATATAAGGAAGGCCGTCGGCTGCAAAATCGAGTTCGGCGGCGGGTTGCGGGACACGGAGACCGTCCGGGGGGTCCTTGCGGACGGGGTCGATCGTGTGGTCATCGGGACGAAAGCCATGGATGAGCCATTCCTGACGGCCGTGCTCCGGGAATTCGGGAGCCGGGTCGCGATCGGTCTGGATGTCCGCAGCGGGGAGGTCCAGACGGAGGGATGGCTCAAGGCCGGCGGGCGGAGCCTGCATGCGGCAATTGAGTTTCTGAATAATTTTCCTGTGGAAACCATGATTTATACCGATATTCAAAAGGACGGTATGCTCGGCGGGCCGAACTTCCCCGGGCTTTTGGACGTGCTGCGGAAGGCCAAATCACGCGTGATTCTTTCGGGCGGCATCGGTTCTCTCGAGGATGTCCGGGCCGCGTCTCAGATCAGTGCGGAGAATTTTGAGGGCGCGATCATCGGGAAGGCCCTTTACGAAAAGAAGTTTACGGTCCGTGAGGCCATCGAACTGGTCCGTCAGGCCTCGAAAAAACAGGATGGGGGATGAATATCATGGCAGAGTGGATCAATGATTTTTCGGACATGGTGGTTTCGGACCGCGGTTGGTCGTGGTCCTTTGTCGGGATCTTATATCTCCTTTTGACGATGATTATCCGGAACTGGTTTCTCCGGCCGATACTCCACAACGCCAAGGAGCTTAAACGGCATTGGTATCATGAAATGAAAGATGCCTATCTTAAGCGCGCGCTGCCGGGATGGCTGTGTTATCTTTCGGCGCTGGTGATCGTGTTGTTTATCTGGAGCCGGCCGCAATTGTTCCCGCTGACGCTCGAACATGCTTTCGCGCTGCTCTTGTCCGTGATTTTATATTTCTTTTCGATCTTGTTTCATGTGCAGGCCCTCGGTGTGGCCGCCGTCGTGACCCTGAAGCGTATCGAAGACGAAAAGTGTTAAGGCCCCATGCTTGCCAAGCGCATTATCCCGTGTTTGGATGTCCGCGACGGCCGCGTGGTCAAAGGCGTCAATTTTCTCGAGCTCCGCGATGCCGGTGACCCCGTCGACTGTGCCGTCGCCTATGACAGGGAAAAGGCGGACGAATTGGTCTTCCTGGACATCACCGCCTCACATGAAAAACGCGCGATCTTCATCGAAGTCGTCGAACGGGTCGCCGAATCCATTTATATCCCGTTCACCGTTGGCGGCGGTATCCGCGCGGTCCAGGACATCCGCGATCTCCTGAAGGCCGGTTGCGACAAAGTCTCCATCAATACGAGCGCCGTGGAAAATCCGGACCTCCTCTCGAAATCCAGTACGCGTTTCGGCAGCCAATGCATCGTGCTGGCGATCGACGCCAAACGCGAAGGCAACGACCAATGGCGTGTCTTTAGCCACGGCGGCCGCACGCCGACCAAACTTGAAGCTGTCTCGTGGGCCCAGGAAGGGGAACGCCTCGGCGCGGGCGAAATTCTGCTGACCAGCATGGACCGTGACGGCACCAAAGACGGTTATGACCTGGAACTTTTGCATCGTATCTCCGCCTCCGTGAATATTCCCGTGATTGCCTCGGGCGGTGCGGGGACCATGGAACATTTCTATGAGGCCTTCGCCGTCGGACTTGCCGACGCTGCGTTGGCCGCCTCCGTCTTCCATTTCGGCGAAATGAAAATCGGTGATTTGAAATCCTACCTTGCGGACCGCGGCATCCCGATGCGGATGTAAGAGCGACCCAAGTCTCAAGACCCAAGACCCAAGACTAAAGCAGTAGGGGCGGGTCTTGTACCCGCCCGTTTATCATGAACATTCAAAAAATTACGGATGCCCATCGTATTATGGGCAACCACAAGGGTTGCCCCTACGATTGCTCGACGGGCGGTTCACGCTTGCCCGCCTGTCCGGCAGGCAGGCGAAACAAATCCAAAATCCGAATGATCAAATTTTCAAAACGTTGTTTGTTATTTTTAAATTTCGGTCATTTAATATTGTTTCGTATTTAGAAATTCGAGTTTCGAATTTTTCGGTCCGCCTGCCTGTCCCCCAAAACGGTGCCTGGCACGCTCGCTTGTGGGATCCTTCACCTTCGCTTCGCTCAGGTTCAGGATGACAGGCAATTCTTTGTGCTCTGTACGCGCGGTTCACGAACTGCCCCTACGCTTGCTTCTTTCCATTGCTCCGTCTTTCTCGCCCCGCGTCACCGCGTCGCCCTTTCGCCGTGTCGCACCATCGCCGTTTCTCCGTGTCTCTTGCCCCTTGGGTCTTGGGACTTGGGACTTGCGTCCCGGGTCTTTCTCGCCCCTCGCCACTTGTCTCCGCTAGACCACAGCCCACAGACCGAAGCCCCCAGGACCAAAGACCCCAGACCGAAGACCCCAGACCGAAGCCCAAAGCCCAAAGACCAAAGATCTGTTATAGGTCTGTAGTCTGTGGTCTCCCTCCGTGTCCTGCTCGCTCCCACCCAACCCAGGACATTCTTAGACAATGTCGATTTAAATGGACATCATTTTCTAGGGTGATGCGGCTAAATCGTGTCTAAAATGTCAAAAAATATCGACACACCCTAAGCGAAATTGCCATTAAGGTATAATCGGTTCGCCTTTCATCAATATTCATAACATAATGTAAATAAACAGGATATGATGAATATCCTCATTTATTATTGCGTCCTGGCCGGGTTGGCATGAAATGTGTCATAGTAGGACAGTCTGGGTCAGACCAGCCTTGAAATAATGTCGATATTTCTGAATCTATTCCTATCAAAATCTAACCGACATCGTTAATGGGAGGAGTATTACAGTGGATAGCCGCTTAACTATTACAGAGATTGCCGAGAAAGTCGGTGTCAGTACCAAAACCATCATTCGTTGGGAAAAAGCAGGCAAAATCAGACGTGCCAAACGGGATTGGAAGGGCTGGCGTATTTATCTAGCGGACGACCTCGAAGAGATCCGGCGTCTCGTGACTTCGGTCTACGAGCCTGAAGAAATTCTTATCAAAGTGAGGGATTGATCATGCAAAAATCAAAATGGATGATTGCCGCAATACTTTCGATCGTTACGGCTTTATCTCAGAGCGTTTATGCCGAAGGGCCCGGCTATAGCGGGAACAGCAGTAACTCTTCGTCGGGCAGCCAAAATCCGTTAACGGGGATGTCCAATGCAGCGCCGGGCGGATCCCCGGGGGCGCGTGTCGTGCCGGTTTCCTATGGCACCAACTACGAAACGCAATATTCGCCTTTTGCTTCTTTTATGTCATCGCCTTACAACTCGGGCGGGATGAACGGGGCCACTCAATACGGTACCCAATCTCCGGCCGCGGCGAACCAGGTCGGCGGGGCCAATGTCGATCCCTACGCGGCCACGGAAGTTTCGCCTTACTCGAAGTATTCGCCTTATATGGAAATTGTCGGCGAAGGCTCCGATTACACGCTCGGTATCGACGATGTGGTGACCATTGTGGTGCGCAACCAGCCGGATTTTTCCGGCCGGTACGTGATCGATCCCGAAGGAAACATTCAATATAGCTTTGTCGGCGATATTCCGGCCATCGGCAAGACCAAAGAAGATTTAAAACAGGATATTATCAACAGGCTGAAGAAATTCGTGCGGTATCCCGACGTCGCGGTGATGATTTCCGAATACCGCAGCAAGTCCGTGTTTGTGTTCGGTTATGTGAACGCCCCGGGCAAATATGCCATGAAAGGCGATCATATCACGGTCAAAGAAGCGATCATCGCGGCGGGCCTTCCCCGGTGGGATGGTGCCACGAGCCGTGTGTATGTGATCCGTCCATCGGAGCAGTCCAAAGACGGGAAGGTCGAGAAAAAGAAGATCAACGTGCACAAGCTTCTGAATAAAGGCGATTCCACCCAGGATTTTATTTTGCAGCCGGGCGACACGATTGTGGTCAATCAGCGCTATTACGATAAGTTCGTCAACAACTTTACGCGTTTGATCGGACCGATGTTCCAGGCCGCGGCCGTTTACGAGCTGGGTTGGGGCAGCAATGAACACGGCTTTTTCGGATCGGATAAGAAAGATTAGACATGACACTGTCATTTGATCAGAAAATGTCGTCTTGGGGTTTCAGCTATCACCGGATGAGCCTGTTCTTTATTCCGTTGATCATCGCTGGCGGACGTTTGGTTTGCCGCGTCATTATGAACTTTTGGAACATGATTGAGCGATGAGCCCAGACCCATGACGCAAGACTCAAGACCCAGGACCGACAAGCTGGTCTTGAGACTTGGGTCTTGGGACTTGGGTCTTAAAACAGAGAGTTTTGATAAATTTAACATAATCAAGCGAGGATAAAACCAATGATGCAACTCAACCTTCGGAATTTTTCGAGTACGTTACGTTTGCGCGAGTATTACTACATGATCATACGCCACAAGATCATGTTTACGGCCGTGGTGACCATGTCGCTCTGTCTGGCCGTCATGATCTCGTTCATGCTGCCCAAGATCTACCGCGCCGACACGGTGCTGCTGGTCGAGGACGGCGACATCCTTCAGCCCTTGATTCAGGGACTGGCCATATCGCCTTCCGCGGCGCAACGGCTGCGTACCCTGAAAGAGGAAATGCTTTCCTGGGCGCGAATGACGCTCCTGGTTGAGAAGCTCAAACTCGATAAGGAGGTCAAATCGCCCCTGGAGTATGAGCGTTTGATCCGCGGACTGCGCAACAATATCGATTTGCGGCTGAAAGGTCCCAATATTATTACCCTGAGCTTTGAGGGCCTGGTCCCGAAAGAGGCGCAGGACATTGTGCAGACGTTTTCCGATATTATCAGTTCCGGCGAGTTCACGTCGCAAAAAATGCAGACCTCGAACGCGATCGATTTTATCCAGGGGCAAATGGCCGCCTACCGGACAAAACTGGAAGAGGCCGAAGACCGCCTGCGGAAGTTTAAAGAAATTTACATGACCACGCTGCCGCTGGCCATCCGGACCAATGAACAGATCGTGGCCCTCAAGCTGGAACTCAATCAGCTCTTGATCGAAAACACCGATCAGCATCCGCGTGTCGTGGAGATGCGCCAGCTCATTCAGCGTCTCGAAGATACGCGCAATCAGCAGATGCAGCAGGCCCAGCAGGAAGGGGCGGACATTGAAACCGAAGATTTCGAGAAACTGGTGTCGAGTGTGCCGCGCCAGGAGCAACACATGGCAGAGCTTCAGCGTGATTATGATGTTCAGGCAAGAATTTATGATTCGCTTTTGCAGCGCCTTGAAACCGCCAAAATTTCGCAGACCCTGGAAGACGCGGACAAGGGGCCTTCGTTTAAAGTCCTGGAACCGGCCCGGCTTCCGCTGGTACCGGTCAAACCCAACAAGCCCCTGATGGCGTTGGGCGGTCTGGCCGTCGGCGTCGCGCTGGGATTGATCGCCGTTTATCTCCTGGACCTCAGCAATACGTCGATCCGTAATTTGGAAGAGGCCGCGGCGCTTTTGGAATTTCCGGTATTCGGGTCCATTTCGCCGATTGACCCCGAAAAAATCATGCTGGAACACAAGTTGAGGAGGGAAGTCGGTGTATAACGATTACTTCGGATTTCGTGAAAACCCTTTCAATCTGACGCCGGATTCGTCTTTCTTTTTCCCTTCGGAAAAACATAAATCCGCGCTCGACGCCCTGGTCTATGCCATCCAGGAAAGGAAAGGCTTTGTCGTCATCACCGGCGAAGTCGGCTCGGGCAAAACGACCGTTAGCCGGACGCTTTTGAAGCGCCTTGGGCCGAACATCAAAACGGCGGTGATCAACAATACGTTCATCTCTCCCAAAGGCGTGATCACGCTGCTTTTGGAGGATCTCGGCATCGAATACAAACACGGGCCGAAGGAACGGCTGCTGATCCAGCTCAACGACTACCTGATCTCCCAGGCCAAGCACGATTGCGACATCGTGCTCCTGATCGACGAGGCCCAGAACCTCAGCATGCAATGCCTCGAGGAAATACGCATGCTCTCCAACCTCGAAACGGAAAAAGAAAAATTGATCCAGATCATCATGCTGGGACAGCCGGAGCTCCGGCGCAAACTCGAGTCGCCGCGTCTGGAACAGCTCCGTCAGCGTGTCGCCGTGCAATTCCATTTGGAACCGCTGAACCCGGAAGAGGTGCGCGCTTATATTTTACATCGTTTGAACTATGCCAAATCGAACGGAAGGCCCCTGGACGGGCTTTTCGACGATGAGGCCTTGAATCTCGTGAGCCGTTATTCCCAGGGCATTCCGCGTCTGGTCAACAAGTTGTGCGATCACGCGCTCTTGGGCGCGTTTGTCGCGGAATCCCAGGTGGTTACGTCCGTCATGATGAAAGATGCCATTGAAGATTTTTATATCAGAGAGGATAAATCGTATGAGCAAATTTACCAAAGCGCTTGAAAAAATCCAGAGCACCCGGAACAACGCGGAAGCGGAGGATGCCGTCGCGACCGCTGTCAAAGACCTGCCGGACTACGAAATGGAAAAGGAAGTCGAGATGCGCGAGCCTTCGTGGGAACGGGGTGTGCGCCGGATCAAGAACACGACCCCGGACAAACGCATCGTCCATTATCATTTTCCGACCTCGGTCATCACCGAGCAGTACCGCAGCCTGCGCACGAATTTGAAAACACGCCTGGCGGAAGAACAGGCCAAGGTCATTCTTGTTTCAAGCTCCATCAACGGTGAAGGCAAGACCATCACTGCCATCAATCTGGCCTATTCCTTTGCGGAGGCCTCGGGCTGCCGTATCGCCCTGGTCGATGCGGACCTCCGGCGCGGCAGGGTCGCGTCGTACCTTTCGCTGGGCAAGGACCTGCCCGGGCTTTCGGATTATTTGAAGGACCCCGAGACGACCGTCAAAGAAGTCATGGTGCGAAATTCCCTGGAAAACCTCTTCGTGATCCCGCGCGGCAATGTCCTGCAACACCCGGCGGAACTGGTGAGCTCCGAGAAATTCCGCAACCTGATCGGTGAATTGAAGAAACATTTCGATTATGTCATCGTCGACGCGCCGCCCATCATGTCGGTGTCCGACGCCGCGATTTTCGGCCGCGAATGCGACGGCCTGGTGATGGTGATCCAGAGCGGCCGTACACCGAAGACCGTCATCGCGCACGCGCATGAACTTTTCAAGCAGGCGGGACTGCGCATGTTCGGCTATGTCCTGACCAACGTTGAATTCCATTCCGCGGATTACCGTTACTACCGGTATTACGATTATTACGCCGACGGCCCCGAGAACAGCGACGATTTCAAGAGCAAATGCGGCCGGTTCATGAAACGACTCGGCCTCCAGATGGAAAACCACGAGGAAAAGTTCGGCGACTGGTGGCAGAAGCGTTTGAGTACGAAGCGGAAAGGGCGCGGGATGAGACAAGACCCAAGTCCCAAGACCCAAGACCCAGGACCCAGGACTAAAGCAACCGTAGGGGCGGGGGACAAGAAAGACCCAAGACCCAAGTCTCAAGACCGGGACGAGGGGCGAGAGACACGGGGAAACGGCGATGGGGCGACGCGGAGTGACGGCGAGGGAAAACAGGGGCAAGGGACGTGAGACACGGGGAAACGGCGATGGGGCGACGCGGCGAGTGGGAAATAACGACGCCCGTCATTGCGAGCCCTGAAAGAGGCGAAGCAATCTCGGACTCGTTTTATGGAAGATAAGAAAGGCTATGTTTATTTAATGATGAATCAAATGCATACAGTGATCTATACCGGTGTTACGAACGACTTAAAGAGGCGTGTTTATGAACACCGTATGGGTATGTTGGAAGGCTTTACGCGTAAATACAAGGTTAAGAAGTTGGTCTATTACGAAATATTCGATGAAATCGAAACCGCCATTATGAGAGAAAAACAAATTAAGGCTGGCTCTAGGGAGAATAAAATTCAGCTGATTCAAAAAACGAATCCAGGGTATGAAGTATTATATGATCGCATCTAAAGATTATGAGATTGCCTGCCGGCAGGCAGGCCGCGCCCCAGAAAACGGGGCTCGCAATGACGAGAAAAAGTGGGCGGGAGAAGGTTGCAAGCCGTCATTGCGAGCGAAGCGAAGCAATCTCTAA
>JAQTOZ010000147.1 GCA_028713205.1 Candidatus Omnitrophota bacterium | reverse complement strand
GTTATGATATTGCCCGTTTCGGGTCGGAACTTTTCCGCGCATCGCCGCGCCAAGCCGATCTGATGATCCTCTCAGGGACCGTCACCCAAAAAATGGCCCCGCAAGTCGTACGGCTTTACAATCAAATGGCGGAACCTAAGTATGCCCTCGCCATGGGGGCATGCTCCATTTCGGGCGGTCCTTTCATCGATGGATATAATGTCCTGCGCGGGATGGACCGTTTTATCCCGATTGACGTCCATCTCCCGGGATGTCCTCCCCGCCCGGAGGCCTTGCTTTACGGACTGATGGAACTCCAGCGTAAAATCGATTCGCAGACCATTGAAAAGACGGAATGGTATCAAGCGGGCCTCAAACGCGAATTTCCAATCCCGGAGCTTGGCCCGTCCGGTCTTATCCCGAAATTCAACCCCGAGATTTGGCAACCGAGAAAAGCCGATCACCGCAAGGAAAGATATGGCATGCCGATCATCACGGGCAAGAAAAACAAAGCTCCGAATTTGGATCTTCCGGTCCAACAGCCGCCGCAAACACCGCCGGTATCAAAACCATGAACATTGCCGAAGTAAAATCTTATATCGAAAAAACGCTGCCGGGCACGAAATTGACCATCGTGCGGGACAGCCTCTTAATTGAAAATCCGGCGGACCTGCCTCGGGTTGCCGGATTGCTGAAAGAATCGGACACCTATCGTGTGGATTATCTGGCCTCGATCACCGGCGCGGATTATCTTCAGTATTTGGAGTGCGTCTATCATCTATTTTCCATGGAAAGGAAAATCGGCCCTGTGATCCTCCGCGCGCGCACAAACCGGGAAAATCCGAGCGTCCCCTCGCTCGTCCCGATCTATCGCGGCGCGGAATATCAGGAACGCGAAATTTTTGACTTGTTCGGCATTTTTTTCGACGGGCATCCCGATCTCAGACGCATTCTCATGTGGGAAGGGCTGAACGCATCACCGATGCGCAAAGACTACCAACAGGAAGACCGGGAGAAACTGAGCGCGGAAGATATTCGCTGGCTGGATGAACACGGTGTTTCTGTCCCGCCGGAATTTCGCGAGTCACAACAGGGATAAATCACCTTATGCCAAAATCCTATACCGTTCAAAATACCGATTTACTGGACACGCAAACGCTGGAGGTCAATTTCGGGCCGCAACATCCTTCCACGCACGGTGTCTTTCGCATGTTCGTGGAATTGGACGGCGAAGTGATTGTGACCCTGAAACCGGTCATGGGCTATCTGCATCGCAACCACGAACAAATTGCGGAGAACCTCACGTATCTCGGGATCATGCCCTACACCGACCGTTTGGACTATTTCAACGCCATGACCAATAACCTTGGTTATGCCATGGCCGTCGAAAAATTGGCCGGCATCACTGTGCCGGAACGGGCGCAATATATCCGCGTGATCGTGTCCGAATTCACGCGTTTGATCAATCACCTCTCGCTGGTGGGATTTCTCCTGAACGACCTCGGCGCTTTCTTCACGCCGATCCTGTATGCCTTTCGCGAGCGGGAAAAAATCCTCGATGTCTTCGAGGAAATTTCGGGATCGCGGATGATGTGTAATTATTTGCGCTTTGGCGGGGTGAAATGCGATCTCTCACCGGCCGTCCTCGAGACGATGAAGAAAATCACGCGGAATTTTCCGAAATTCCTGGATGAGTTTGAGGCCTTGCTCAGCAAGAACGAGATCCTCTGCATGCGCTGCCAAAACGTAGGCGTCCTCCCGAAAGAGTTGGCGGTCAATAGCAGTATCACAGGGCCTGTCCTGCGCGCCTCCGGCATCAATTACGATATCCGCAAAGTCGACCGGTACTCGTTGTACGATCGTTTCCGGTTTCGTGTACCGCTCGGACGCAAAGGCGATACTTACGACCGTTATTATGTTCGCGTTTTGGAAATGCGCGAGAGCGTCAAAATCCTGGAACAGGCTTTGCAGGACATTCCGGTGGGAGAAATTCTGAATCCCAAAACGGCTCCTTTCGCCAAAGCCCCGCGTAATTTTAAACCGCCGGTCGGCGAAGACTACGGCCGCATCGAAAGCCCCAAAGGCGAACTTGGCTATTATGTCGTGAGCGACGGGACACCTCAGCCGTGGCGTTATCATATCCGCGCACCTTCCTTTATCAATCTGACGATTCTCGAAGACATATGCCTTGGGCACAAAGTCGCCGATGCCATCATCATTCTAGGCAGCCTCGACATTGTCCTCGGGGAGGTGGACCGCTAATGTTTTTTGGGCTGGGGGTTCTCCGCGGATTGATGGTCACGCTCAAGAACTTTGTCACTTCCTATTTCATGCCTCCCGACCGGGGAGGGTTGTTCACCGTCGAGTATCCCGAGAAAAGGCTCCCGGTCATCGAACGCTTCCGCAATTTTCCGTTTTTAGTCTATGACAAAGACCCGGAAAATCCGCGCTGCGTGGCCTGTGAGATCTGTGCCAATGAATGTCCGACCAAATGCATTTATATCGAAAAAGACACGGACCCAAACAAGAAACCGCTCCGGCGGCCCGCGATCTTCGATATCGACATCACCGTCTGTATGAATTGCGGCATTTGCGAGGAGGTCTGCCCCTTTGATTCCATTTATATGGACCATCCGTTCGAAGTTGCGAGCTCCGATCGCTTGGAGAAACTCCTGTTTCACAAAAACGATCTCTTGAAATCCAACGACTATTTTCACAAAATCAGGCCGACGCATGCCGCCGCCATCGACGCCCGACGGCGCGCCGTCGAAGAGAAGAAAAAATCGGCGGCGGTAAAACCGTCCGAAACGGGACAACCGCCCAAGGCGCAAAACGGGGGAAAGCCTTAACGTATGGAAATTCTTGATTCCATTTTTCTCAATACAAAAAAGATCTTTCTGGATCTCCTCGGATGCTGGCTGCCCGATTGGATGATTCTGCTCGTCAATATCGGCATCATCATCGGGGTCATCGCCGTTCTCGGTCCCGTCATCATGATGTACCTGACACTGCTTGAAAGGAAAATCATCGGCCGGATGCAAAACCGTATCGGACCGAACCGCGTCGGAATTTTCGGCATCCTGCAACCCATCGCCGACGGCATCAAAATGTTCACCAAGGAAGATATCATCCCGCAGAACGCCGATAAGATCGTCCACTTCCTGGCGCCGGTATTGATGGTTATCCCCGCGCTTTTGGCCTTTGCCGTACTCCCCTTCGGACGAGGGATGATCCCGGTCAATTTGAATGTGGGACTTTTATTCTTCATCGCCGTCTCATCGACGAGCACGATTTGCGTCTTCATGGCAAGTTGGGCATCACGAAACAAGTTCTCCATTTTGGGCGGCATGCGCTCCGCGGCACAGATGATCTCATACGAAATACCGATGGTCCTTTCGGTGGTCCCGGTCATCCTGTCTGCCGAAAGTCTTTCCACGTATGCCATTGTGGAAGCACAGGCGCGCTGGTCCGGGCTACATTGGTTTGTTTTTACTCCGTGGGGCCTGCTGGCGTTCATTATTTTTTTCCTTTGCGGAGTTGCCGAATGCAACCGATCCCCTTTTGACTTGCCGGAAGCGGAATCCGAAATCGTCGCGGGATTTCACACGGAATACAGCGGCATGAAATTTGCCCTCTTTTATATGGCCGAATACATGAACACCTTTACGGTTTCCGCATTGGCCGCGACCCTTTTCCTCGGGGGATGGGAAGGCCCGGTATTGCCTTCCTGGCTTTGGTTTTTCATCAAGACCCATGCTCTTATTTTCGTCATGTTTTGGTTCCGGGGAACCTTGCCTCGTTTCCGCGTGGATCAGCTCATGGGACTCGCCTGGAAACTTTTTCTGCCGCTGACCCTGATCAATATCTTTGTGGCCGGCGGTTATCACTTGATATCAGACCGTAACTTCCGCGTCGCGGGGGCATCGGCCGTCTTGCTTGTGTCCTTTTTGCTTTTTACTGTGTTCCTTAATCGAAAATATATGCCTGAAAAAAGACGTTACGATTTGGTGGACTAGATATGGAACTCCTGAACCTGGCCGGCATTGCCGGTGTTTATACGTTAATGCTTGTCATCCTGATCGCCGCCGTTGCAATGGTGACCTTGCGAAGTCTTTTTCATTCCGCACTGGCCTTGGCCGCGGTTTTGATCGGCATCGCCGGAATTTATTTGACCCTGCAGGCCGACTTCCTTGCCATGATTCAGATTTTGATTTACGTCGGCGCGGTCATGACACTGATCATTTTCGCGGTGATGCTCACGGAACATTTAAGCCATCAAACGGTCCGGCAAAACAACCGGCAAAGTCCGCTGGCCATCGCCGGTATTTGCGCTTTCTTATTTTGCCTGACCGGCGTCATCGTACGAACCCCTTGGCCTCTGCAACCGCAGAATCAAACCGCCACGATCACGGCCATGGAACTGGGCAAAGCATTCATGGGGCAATATGTTTTCGCATTCGAACTTATTTCGGTTTTTCTGATCGCGGCCCTCATCGGCGCGATCGTCATCGCACGGAAGGACAAATAAGCATGATGATCCCTCTTGAGCACTATTTGATTTTTGCCGCAACCCTTTTTGCCATAGGTATTTACGGAGCTCTTATAAGACGCAACATCATCGGCATATTGATTTCGATCGAACTGATGCTCAATGCAGTCAATGTTAACTTGGTCGCCTTCTCCAGAAGCACCTCGCTTGCGCCTGAGACGGGACAAGTTTTCGCAATTTTTGTCATTGCCGTGGCCGCCGCATCTGTCGCTGTCGGACTCGCAATCGTCATCGCGCTTTATCGGGTCCGCAAATCCGTTTATACGGAGGATATCCACCTATTAAAATGGTAACCACATCGATTTACCTCATTCCTCTTTTGCCCCTGATGGCGTTTGCCGTCAATATCCTTTTTGGAAAAAAGGTCGGCAAACAAGCTTCTGCCATTTCAATCGCTTCCAGTCTCCTTTCATGTTTATGTGCATTGCCGCTCATCGTGGCCGTTGCCGGTGGACGTCGGTTCTCCGGGGAGTGGCTTTGGCTGAATCTTGGGATAGATCAGCTCAAGTTCGGCTATCTCATCGACCCCTTGGCCGCAACCTTGCTTTTCGTTGTCACGATTGTCGGGACATTGATTCAAATCTATTCGACCGGTTATATGCACGGCGATCCTCGCTATTCCAGGTTCTTCGCCTACGTTTCCCTATTTATGTCCGCCATGCTGACACTCGTGATCGCGAACAATCTGGTTCTCTTCTTCATCGCATGGGAGATCATGGGTTTGTGTTCTTATCTCTTGATCGGTTTCTGGTTCGAGAAAGATTCCGCCGCCAATGCCGGCCTGAAGGCCTTCCTGACAACACGTATCGGCGACGTCTGTTTTCTCATCGGTATTTTTAGCTTATTTGCCGCCATCGGAACATTGGAATTCGCCAAATTCGAAGGAGCGCTTAAAGGCAACTCGCATGTTCTGATTCCGGTCGCAGCCCTTCTCTTTCTTTGCGGAACCATCGGGAAATCCGCTCAGTTCCCTTTGCATGTGTGGCTTCCGGACGCCATGGAAGGCCCAACGCCCGTCAGTGCCTTAATCCATGCTGCAACGATGGTGGCTGCGGGTGTTTATCTCATCGCACGCACCTATCCGGTATTTATCGCATCCCCCGCTATCATGCCGGTCGTCGCCATCATCGGGACGATCACCGCATTCATGGCCGCATTTATCGCGCTCACCGCCACAGATATCAAACGCGTTCTGGCCTATTCGACCATCTCACAACTCGGCTATATGGTCACGGCACTGGGACTCGGCGGTTTTACGGCCGGGACCTTCCATCTGATGACACACGCCTATTTCAAAGCGCTCCTCTTCCTTGGGGCCGGCAGCGTCATTCACGGTACGGGGACACAGGACATCCGCAATTTGGGCGGAATTTTCGGAAAGATGAAATCTACGGCAATCACATTTCTCATCGCATCCTTGGCCATCGCAGGCGTGCCTCCCTTGTCGGGCTTTTGGAGCAAAGATGAAGTTCTCTCAAGCGCCTTTCATTCCGGGAACATGCTCATCTACGCCATTCTGCTTTTAACCGCCTTCATGACGTCTTTTTATATGTTTCGTCTTGTGTTTCTGACATTCTTCGGAAAGGCACGCGATCATCAGATCCATGCGCATGAATCACCGAACAGCATGACCGTTCCGCTTTGGATCCTTGCGGTCGGTGCGGCATTGCTCGGCTTGCCGGCCTCGCCCTGGTTGCATAACTGGTTCCAAACGTTTCTCACTGCGGGCCATGCGGGTGGCGAGCACGAGATCAACCGGATGGTCATGGCATCCTCCATCGGCGTGGCGTTGGGCGGAATTTTGCTCGCTGCCGTTATGTATTTATGGGTTCCGGCACTGGCGGGAATCGCAGGCAAGCTTTTCCGACCGCTTTACTGGCTGTCCATCCACAAGTTCTGGATCGATGAGATCTATGATGTCTGTCTCATTCGGCCGTTCCTGCAGATCGGAAAGATCCTTTATAAATTTGATGAGCGCGCGGTGGATGGTTGTGTCAACGGCACCGGGTGGATCACCTTGCTGGGCGGAAAAATGCACAACTGGTGCGATCACTACATCGTCGACGGGTTGGTCAATTTTGTCGGCGCCCTGACGCAATTTTTGAGCCGGGTCACCCGCCGGCTCCAAACCGGACTGATTCAAAATTATTTGCTGATTATTTTCCTGGGCGTGTTGATTTTGATCTATTTTGAAATGAGATCTTGATCCAAAATGAAACGTTTTAAAAAATATTTACATCACCGCAAAGGTCGAAGGAGTCGGAAATGAATTCTCAATATTTATCATGGATCATCTTTACTCCCCTTGCCGGGGCATTGTTGATACTCTTTATCCCGAGATCCCTCAACTACACGATCAAGTGGATCGCAACCGTCACCACGCTTGTCGTCGGATTGTTGACTTTGAAGGTCTGCCAGCTCTTTGATCCTACGCAGGCGGGATTCCAGTTGATCGAGAAATGCGTCTGGATCCCTCAGTTCAATGTCCACTACCTGCTCGGGATCGACGGCATCAGCCTTCCGATGGTCGTGCTGACCACCCTGATCTCAATCCTGGCCTGTGTCGGTTCTTTCGGAATCAAAGAGCGGCAAAAAGAGTATTATTTCCTCTATCTGGTGCTGCAAACCGGCATGCTCGGGACATTCCTGGCGCTGGATCTCTTTCTGTTCTATATTTTCTGGGAACTGGTTCTCGTCCCCATGTATTTTTTAATCGGCATTTGGGGAGGCCCGCGCAAAGAATATGCCGCGATTAAATTCTTTCTCTATACTTTGGCGGGCAGCCTTTTCATGCTACTCGGCATTCTGGCCTTGTACTTTGCCTCGACACCGCACACCTTCAATTTGATCGAGTTGACGCACAATTCCTTCGCGGCGGGATTCCAGCGCATCGTCTTCCTGGCACTATTTCTTGGTTTCGCAATCAAAGTACCGATTTTCCCGTTCCATACCTGGTTGCCGGACGCCCATGTGGAAGCGCCCACGCCCATCAGTGTCATTCTGGCGGGTGTTTTGCTCAAAATGGGGACCTACGGATTTTTTCGTTTCAGCTACCCGTTGTTTCCGGAGGCTTCCCGCTGGTTTAGTCCTTATCTCGCCGTTCTGGCCGTTGTCGGTATCGTTTACGGAGGCTTCGTCGCGCTGGCCCAAACGGATTTTAAGAAAATGGTCGCCTATTCCAGCGTCAGCCATATGGGGTTTGTCCTTTTGGGACTTGCGGCTTTAAATACGAACGGATTCAATGGGGCGCTGCTTCAGATGTTTAATCACGGAACAATCACCGGCGGCCTGTTCTTGCTGGTGGGCGTCCTCTACGACCGCGCGCACAGCCGCGACATGCTGGCCTTCGGCGGGCTCGGTGCGGTCATGCCGGTCTACGCCGGAATTCTCATTTTCTTTTCATTGGCATCCTTGGGACTTCCCGGGCTGAGCGGTTTTATCAGCGAGTTCCTGGTGCTTTTGGGCAGTTATCAATTCAGCCTGCTTTGGACCGTTCTCGCTGTTGTCGGGATCATCCTGGCGGCGGCATATCTTTTGATCATGATCCGAAAAATCCTGTTGGGGAAATTAAATCCGAAATGGAGTCACTTGCCTGAAATCTCTTTGCGTGAAATTCTCACGCTTGTTCCGTTGATGGTGTTGATCCTCATCGTCGGAGTTTATCCCCGGTTGATCCTGCATTACATGACACCCACGTTAAGCACTCTCCTACAAACCATGGGAGGCAGCGCGTCGTGAACGCCATCGACAGCCTGAAATTTTTTTACCCGGAACTTTGGCTTCTCGGCGGAGCTTTCGCCTTGATCTTTTTTGATTTCTTTATTGCGAACAAGAAGATCCTGGGGCTCCTGGCGCTGGGCGTCATCGGGGCTGCCGTTTATTGCGCCAAAGTCTCGGCTGTTTCTCCGGCCTTATTTTTCGGGGCATTTCAGCTGGACACCTTCACTCATCTGTTTCGATACTTTGCGCTGGGAA
>JAQTOZ010000146.1 GCA_028713205.1 Candidatus Omnitrophota bacterium | reverse complement strand
CGACAGAACAAAATGGCTGCCGCTCACCGGCATTCGCATGTGAAAAACGAGGTAGCGCGGCGGCTCGTGTTGCTGCCAACCCGCGGGCGCGTGAAAGCGCAATAATTTCTCCTGGGATTTCTTCGATCCTTCTCCGCCGAGGGTAAAATCCTCGGTAATCTTCACCATGAGACGCGGGACCCATCCATGGATGACGTCCCACCATCCCTGATGGAACTTACAAACCCAAACCGCGTTTTCTTCGATAAAACGCTCGTGGGAAAAAACAGGCCGTTGAATTTCCTGCGCGGCACCCGATTCCGGATTTTCATGCGCCGGCCAGCCGCGCACATAAAACCATTTCGGGAAATAGGAATCGGCAATCGGCAAGCCATACCGTTCCCGGATGATCGTTCCCGTATTCAACATTTTTTCCAAGCGCGGGCTGTCGCAATCATTCGTCAGCGAAAAGAAATGTTGAAAGGGATAAGGCAGATGCCGGAGGCGAACGCCGGTCGCCGCCGAATCTCTCGCGGCGTGGGAAGTTCGCTGTTTCTCAACCAAAGCTTGATGCTCGAGCAGCGCCGCCGGAAGAATCGCGGATTCCATCGCCCGGTCCGTTTTGTTCACATCTCGGTCTTTTGTCTCATTCTTTTTCATAAGGTTCCTTCACCCGAGAAAACATTCCCATGTTTTGCGCTAAGTCTTATCGGGATTCATTTTCCGGTACAACGACTTGAACTGCCGGATGCCCCAATCACACGCTTTTGAGAAAAAAACGGGGCTCCGGTTTTTTTCGGATACGGTTGTTTGCCGCCGATCGCGCAGGGCCCAATCCCGGGGCTTTTCCCCGACAAACTCAATCGCGATATCCAGGTGATCATAAACTTTCCGGGCACTTCCCGTGCCGCTCAATCCATTTTCATTTCGCAAATCGATCAGTCCCTGAGGGGCCGCCCGGATCAGCTTCAATCCATAAAACGCGCAAAGTTCTTCACAACGCTCGACCGTCCCGTAATTGGGATTTCCGGGCCCGACATCCCCGTTCAATAACGCCTTTTTGGCCCAGTCCGCCAAGGGATCGTTGATCGTTCCGCTTTTTTTGATTCCCTGAATCAGATGTTGCACCATCAGGCCTGCCGAACCGTAATTTCCGACAAAGAAACGCCCGCCCGGTTTCAAAATTCGGCCAACCTGATCGAGAACGAAACCGCGGTCGACATACTGCAAAAAGCTCCACATCCAGACCAAATCATATTCCTCCGTTTTGAAATTCTTCAGGGCCGATACATCCGCAGCGGAAAATTCGATATTGTCAAACCCCAGATCTTGGCAGAGATTGCTTCCGAGGCGAATGCCGTCCTGCGAACGGTCAAGCGCCACCACGCGCGCATTCACCTCGCCCAGAAAGGGGCTCCATCGACCGAAACCGCAACCGAGGTCGAGCACCTTTTGAGCGCCCGTGAATTTTACCCGTTCCACACAGTTGCGGTAATAATCGATGCCGAGTCTAAAGGCATTCGCGACACTTTCATCGCCGGGAAACGGATTCGCCCCGTGATTAAACCGCAACAGGTCTAACGCCTTAAGCTCATCGGAAGATAGACGGATCCTGTTCTTGATCGCGCTCATGCTTGTGCTTGTCACTGTTTCCTTCAACAAATCCATGTGATCCGATTTTCTCCGGCCGCCCCGGACATCGGATACGGCCATAAAACTCCTAGCGTTTTTCGGCGACAAACTCGACGGTCCGGACGAATGCATCAAAGCGCATCTCCGCTTTGACTCCGTGATTGATTCCATCCGGCATTCGCAAATCCAAGCAATCCGAGGCTGCCGCCTGAACAAGCCGAAATCCATATCGGTCGCAAAGTTTTTCGATGGATGCGAGATCGCCGTAATTGGGATTGCCGTCCCCCAAGGGACCGTTTTCGAGACCGCGGATCGCCCACAATCCCGTAGGGTCCAGACTCCCCTTTTTTAAACCGTTCACGATGTGTTCCAGCATGATTCCGGTGGAATTGTACATCCCGACAAAAAGTTTTCCGCCTTTCTTAAGCAACCGCGATATCTCCCGCATCGCCGCCCCCCGCTCGACATACTGAAGTACGCTCCAAAGCCAGACATAATCGAACTGTCCGTTCGGAAGCTGCATCGTCAGATTCGTCAAATCGGCGCAAAGGAATTCGAGATTTTTAACCCCCAAATCGCTCGCCATATTCCGGGCTAAATTGACGCAACCGGCGTTACGATCAATTCCGATCACGCGTTCATTGCATTCCGCAAGAAAGAGGGACCAATTTCCGATCCCGCAGCCCAAATCCAGCACGGCTCCGCCATTCATGAATTTTGTCTTTTCGACATACTCCCGATAATAATCGGCATTTCGGCGCGTGAACGCGGAGGCGATGGTCGTATCATTTTCGGGATAGGGACTGACGCCTCCGTTGAATCGCAGAAGGTCCAGACGCGCGAGCTCCTCAGAGGAAAGCCGGATGACATTTCTCATGCTGAAACACCTTTGTTGCGGCGAACCTTCGGCCGGCGCAGCCATTTCTTTGACCTATCAAAAAGGTCCAGCAAGGATTGCCGCAACCCGGTTGTATATTTTTTTACGTAAAAACCGGCCGATTGGCGCCGGAAGCTCTGAAGCGGGGCCAATCGTTTGATCTGATACTTTGCCGAATGGGCATCAAATTCAGCCGGCAAATGGTATTTTTCCAGGTAGGCACTCCTTTCTTGCTCGGAGAAGATGTCTCGAGGGTAGCCGTATTGTTCATGAATTTTCCCGGCATAATAATCGTACAAAAACAAATCCTCCCGGTTCAAATGCTCGCGCCACGATTCATCAATGATCGGACGGTCCTTGTCCGCCACCGTCTTTTTAAACGCCTCATTGTAAAAATCGCTCCGGTGATGCCGGAATCCTTCCAACCCCTGCAATTTTCTCAGCAGGTCGATCGTGCCTGTATTGCCCGCAACTAAATGCTGTTCGAACTCCCAATAGCGCACCGCATGATGCGGATACCGGATCCCGATAAAATCCCCGAGGCGCGCAATCTCCTGCCCGGTCTGATGGACCATGTCTTCATAGCGTAACCAAAGCACCGGATTGTCATCGGGCGGGTTCCATTTTTCAAGACGCAAAAAAGCGGGAAGAAACCAATGGAGGACAGCTTCCCGGCAACTCCAGGCTCTTTTCGCGTGATGGCGCATCGCGCTAAAAATCTGGGCCCGCCCGTCCCGTAGGACCTTCAGGTACCGGACATCCAGGGCGGGATGTCTTAAAACGTTTTCCGTCATTTCCTCCGTCGGGACATATAAGATAAAAAGTTTTTTCTTCGAGTATTCCGCGAGTTCGAGAATGAAATTTTTATTCCGGTCCCACGTCCGGACAAAACCGGGCCAAAAAGAGCACTCCTTGTAATGAATCAGACACGCGAGATCCGCTTCTTCCTTTTTCAATTTCCAAATCCGGTCGCAGGGTCCGACACATAATGCATCCGGATGGCTTCCCAACACCAAACTCACCCAGGTCGCTCCGGAATATCCCAAGGCTTTCAGGACGACAACTTTAGGCTTCGCATCCGTATTCTTTATCGGGTTCATGGTGAAGGCTTTGAGACGTTCCGTTATTCCTGCTTCGGAGTTTCGGTTGAAAGCAGCGCGACTTTTCCGTTCAGGCCGCGCAAACCGGATGCCGGCATTTTTTCATCGATAAAATGCCTTTGGAGCCATTCAAAACAAAGCAGAGACCAAATCAACAACCGGTTGTTCTGCCGCCCCGTAAAATGCTCGTGGAGTTTCTCTTCGACAAAACGGCTGTTCAAGAAAGGTCTCGCACGCGTCTTGGGATCCAGCAAAATTTCCTTGATGTATTCCATCGAAGGCCCCCGGTACCAGTTTTCATCCGGAGGGGAAAAACCTTTCTTTTTTTGGCGCACAAACTTCGCCGGCAAATAATGTTTCATCGCCGATCGCAAAATCGTTTTCCCGCCTTTGAGATCATGCTGAGCACGATCCGGTTTCACTTTGTAATTGGGCTTCATCGCAAGCGCCAATTCCCCCAAGGTGTCATCCAGAAAAGGGACCCGCGTTTCCATCGAATGGGCCATACTCATTCGATCTTCGACGATTAATAGTCCGTGAAGGAACGTTTTTAATTCAAAATAAAAGGCGCGGTTCAAGAGATTGGAAGCAAGATCCAGCGATTCGTTTTCCCGGGGGGCATCGGCCATGATGCGGCAATACTGTTCCCATAACATACTCTGATGGTCAATCTTCACGGCATCCGCGTTAAAAAATTTTGTGAATTCGGAAGGACCGATCAATCGGTGCCAATACAAAAAATATTGTTGGTCAAACGCTTCCACGGAAGGCGCGTTCGCAAAACCGTAACGCCAGGGATAGCCGCCGAAAAGCTCGTCCCCGCCCGTCCCCGAAAGACAGACTTTGACAAAACGGCTCGCAAGTTTCGAAGCATACCAATTGGGATGGCACATCCCGACCCTGGGATCGTCCAAAAACCAGGTCAGACGTTCCATGGCACGCGGCATATCGCCCGAATGAAGGACCGCTTCATAGTGTTCCGTTTGAAAAAGGTTGGCCAGGACTTCGGATTGGTCGCGCTCATCAAAACCCTGTTCGATACCTGTCACATGGGTCAAATCGAACCCGACGGTAAATGTCGACAGATGCGGGATCATCCCGCGCATGACGGCAACGATGGCCCCGGAATCCATGCCGCCGGACAAAAAGGAGCCGACTTCGACGTCGCTGACGAGATGCCGCCGGACCGTATCTTCAAAGACCTCTCCGAGACGTGAACTTGTTTTCTTAAAAGATAAATCGGACACCGAAAAATGCGGTTTCCAATAGGCGACTTTCCGGACATTCGAGGGATCCCACAAATCGATTTCCAAATACTCTCCGGGCATCAGCATTTTGATACCTTGAAACAAGGTCCCGTCCGAAAAAATATTCTGGAAAGTAAAATATTCCGCCAAAGACGCTTCATCAATTTTTCTTTCGGCCAGCCCGCTTGCCAGAATCCCCTTGATCTCGGAAGCAAAAACGATTCCATGGGGGTGCCGGAAATAATACAGCGGTTTGATCCCGAACCGATCGCGCACAAGAAACAATTTTTGCTGTTTCAAATCCAACACCGAAAAAGCATACATGCCTTTCAGATGCTTCAGGCAATCGATACCGTATTCGTCCCAAAGACGGAGGATCACTTCCGTGTCCGTATGCGAACGAAAAACGATTTCTTTCTCCTCCAGGAGGGCGCGCAAGGTCTGGTGATTGTATATTTCGCCGTTATGCAGGAGCCACAAGGTCCGGTTTTCATTGGTCATCGGCTGATGGCCGTCGGCGGAAAGGTCGAGAATGGCAAGGCGGCGGTGCCCGAGCATGACACGGCACGGAATCGAGGCAAGGGCCTTCCCGGCGTCTCCACCGGACCATGCCGGGCGGTGGTTTTTATGCGCAAATTCGACGTCCGTAAATTCCGAAATACGCCAGCGGTCGTCTTTCCCGTTGAATTCCCCATAAAGATAGCCGGCATCATCAGGGCCGCGATGCGCCATGGCATCGCACATATTTTTTATGATCTCCGGACGGCCGGTCTGAGGATTATAAAATAAAGCACCCGCGATTCCGCACATATGGGATCCTTAATAGTTGCTTCTAAATAGCGCTACAGGCATCATGAAAGAGAAAATATAATTTCAGAATTTCAGGATTACGGATACTATTAAGTTCTGCGTTATGACAGTAAAACGTGAAGGTTTAAGTGCAGGCTCGGTTTCAAGGGTTATCCTGCAAAAACATTTAAATTTTAACAAAAATCCCTATGGATTACATCATAATCTTAAGCTTCTATATAATAACTTCATCTAATGAACTTCTGCTGCTAGATAGTGCTTGAAGTGGCTAGATGTTCAGTATAAAGTAATCCATATTTTAAAAATCCAGCGGCCAAGCGCCACGGCATGACAAGTCTTCAAAATCGATCTTAGAAGCTAAATGAGTCTCTGCGAGAAAGCCAAGTCCGGAATCCTTCAAAAGCGGGAAAAGCTGCTCTCCACTTTGTCATCGCAACCGCCGTTATCCTTTCGTTTCTCCGCGGGCGAAGACATCGACGCATGCCGGAAAAGAATGGCGGCGTCCGGCATTCGTGAATATCCCTTCCCCTTCCAGTCGGCTCTGGCCATTACCAGCGACATCGACCGGTCCAATCGTGAGCGATACCAAGCCTATATGCGGCAAATCGTCCTGCAATACGGCTTCGATTTCGATTCGTCCACATGGCTTCATTCCAATCTCGGAACATACGCAGGCCTCGGATTTTTATCCCGTCACTTCACCTTTTACGACCATGGACCGGAGAGCCAAACCTATCGCGAGCACGGTCTCGATCCCTATGAAATGTTTTCGGAATACCATAAAGGCAATCTGGACCATTGGCATTCGTTTCTGGCGCGCGGGCCAAGGGTTGTCATCCTCCGCGATATCAAAAAAGCGGGCGAATGGGATACGGCCGGCCTGCCGAAGCCACCGGCTGAAAGCACCCCCCATTTCAACACGAACATATTCCCCGTGCTGGGGATCTCTGTTTTTACACCGAAAGCTGCCGGAGTCTGCGTGGAAAAAGTCATCGTCGAAACAGAAAACCCGTCACGGGAAATCGAGTTCAGGAAAGAAACGGATCATAACCCTTTTGATTTTCTCGCGGCAGACTCTCAGAAGGATAATGGGGATTTTTTCACTTTGTTTTACGGGGTCAAAGAAAATCTCATCCCGCCCCAATTAAAAGATATCAAAGCCGTAAAAATCAAAACCAATAACGCAAAAACCCCGGTCACCCAAATCTATCTCCACAATATCCACGGGAAAATCATCCTGGACCGGCTCCGGTTTCTTGATGACGATCTGAACATCACCATGAACTTGATCACCAAACACGCGATGTGGCACTTTTATCCTCATGAAGATTTGCCGGAAATCAACCAAATGAACCGGGATCGGTTGAAATCCTTTCCCGGGGTTCTGGAATCTTATTTCGGCAGTTTCAACGAAGCAGGGCTTCACTTTTCAACGCTCGCGGACGAAAAAGGATCTTTCTGCCGCCTATTTCCCGAAATAACCCGGGAATTCAAAATTCGTTTCATCCGGATGGTCTCCGGCAGTGAGACGAAAAACAAACCCCTGAAAGATTTGTCCGATATCGCATGTCCGAGCCGGACGAGAAATGATTCTCACATTTATGTCGTGCATAGTACCAAGCCGCCCCTGCCACCCGGGTACGAACCGGAACCTGCCTATTTAAAAAACAAATCGACCGCGTTGACTTTTCTGAAACGCATCGAAAACACGTTCAATCTTCTGCGGCAAAACCCGAAACACTCTTTTATTTTTTATACCCATTTGGGGAATCTGGAACCGACCGACAAGATATCCGATCCTTACTTCGATCCGGACATTTTACTGATGCTCAGGACCCATGTTTTCGGTTTCTCACCCCGGCGTTCCTTCGACAAACGCATATGGTTTACACGCGCGTCGGTACTCTGCGATTACGCCCTGATGATACAAACCCTGCCCGAGGCCATCGCCCGTCCCGATGAAAACACCGTCAAGGTCCAGTCCTGGCATGATCCGGTACTCGACATGCGTTTGCCGCAATCCCCTCATCAGCTTTACGGCGTCACGTTCTACGTCAAAGACAGCGCAACCGCATCGGTATTTCTTGATCAGCAACCCATCCGGGATCTGATACGCAACGAAGCCGATGAAACCGGACGGGAATCCGTGACCGTTGCGCCCTGCGGCATCCGGCATGTGATTTTTGACGAAGCCGATCCGAAAGCCGTCCGGAAAAACAAACAGTTCGGCGGGCATTGGCACACGGAAAACGCAAACTGGAGCTGGATTTCCGGCTCCCAAGAAGCCGATTCCGGATCTTCGTATGCCGTTTTAAGCTATCCCAAGCCCATTGCCGGCCGTTTCCCGGGATTCCTCAATAAATCCAAACCAAAATCCGAAATCGCAAAAGTCACCCTCTCGTGCCGCGGCATCACCGCGGAAGGCGCTCAACATTTCTTTTATTCCCTGAAACGGTCTTCCCCCGACGCCTTATTCGGAACACTGATCGAGACACAAACCAACGGACGTTTTTATTTCGGCGACGAGGAATTATGCGAAACCGTGAAAAATCTTACGGCCTTTTATGTCGTCAACCGCAAGTCCCGCACCCGAGATACCTGGCAGCGTTATGTCATTCCTTTTTACGACTTGCGTTGGAAGGATACGGCCGCGGACGGACCGATGCCGTCCCACGCTTTAAAATCGATCACACTCTTCTTCAAAGGAGCCGGCGAGGACCGGGTGGCCCTGGACCGTTTTGAATTCGGACGCCCCCGGACGACCTTGATGAGCGAAAAAGAAAAGGACATCGTCATCGGCGGAAAAGTCAAGCCGGCCCGGGCTGGGCAAAAGGTTTTTCTGGAATCTTTGTCCCACGCCCGTACCGTATCCACCGTGACCGATGACTGGGGCGGATTCTATTTCTCCCATTG
>JAQTOZ010000145.1 GCA_028713205.1 Candidatus Omnitrophota bacterium | reverse complement strand
CTTACGCGCCAGGGCATGCTTGATCACAATCGAACGGCGTGATACCTTTTCCAGTTTTCGTCGAAGATCGGACAAATCAGCCACCGACATGCCTTCGAAATGCGAAATAAACGCGTACGGAGTCTTATCCAACACGACCTGCATTTCCTTCAAAATCATCTGGTTCACAACCGATGGCATATCAACCTCGAAAATCATTAAGCCGCAACAGCGCTGATCGAAATCCGAAAACCCGGCCCTTGCGTCGGGGCCAAGGTTATCTTCTTCAGATAATCCCCTTTTGCCGCCGCAGGTTTTGCGTCCCGCACGGCGCGAATCACCACATTTGCGTTTTCAATTAAAGCATTTTCAGCAAACGATAACTTCCCGCAGATCACATGCAAACCGCCGGTCTTATCGCTGCGAAATTCCACCCGACCGCCCTTGAGCTCTTTGACGGCGCGTCCGACGTTCGGAGTCACCGTACCCGCTTTCGGGGACGGCATCAAACCTTTGGGACCCAAGATCCTGCCTAGCTTGCTGAGGTCGCGCATCATATCGGGATGCGCCACGACGGCGTCGAATTCAAGCCAACCTTCTGAAATCTTCTGAATCAAATCTTCGGCGCCCACCGCATCCGCGCCTTGCTCACCGGCTTCACGGGCACCCTCGCCTTTGCAGATGCAAATCACGCGCATTTTTTTACCGCTTCCATGCGGCAATACGACCGTCCCGCGAACCAACTCGTCGCTTTGCTCGGCACGGATGCCAAGCTGAAAATTCAAAGAAACGCTCTCGTCAAACTTCGAGTCTGCGATTTTCTTGATCGTCTGGATCGCTTCTTCAAGCGTATATTGCTTTTGGCGGTTCACCAGTTCCGATCGTTTCACATTTCTCTTACTGCGTTTCTTGACCATAAAAATCCTTATGCCTTCTCTTCCACAATTTCGATGCCCATGCTGCGGGCCGCCCCTTCAACCAAACGCACCGCACTCTCGATTTTAGTCGTATTGAGGTCCGCCATTTTCTGCCTGGCAATCTCAAGGACTTCCGCGCGGCTGACTTTCCCGATCATTTGACGTCCGGGTTCCGGAGACGCTTTGGCCAAACCCGCTGCACGCTTTAATCCGACGGCAACCGGCGGCGATTTCAAGATAAATGAAAACGAGCGATCCTTGTAAGCCGTAATAACCACCGGGAGAATCACGCCCGGACGGTCTTTCGTCTTTTCATTGAACTGTTTGCAGAATTCCATAATGTTGATACCGTGCTGACCGAGCGCCGGACCGATCGGCGGCGCGGGATTGGCCTGCCCACCGGGAACCTGCAATTTGATTTTTGTAACAATCTCTTTGGCCATGTTAGATCTTTTCGACTTGCCAGTATTCCAATTCGACGGGAGTCGATCGTCCGAAAATCGTAACCATGACTTTCAATTTCCCCCGATTGGGATTAATTTCTTCAATGACGCCGTTAAAATTCGCGAACGAACCTTCCTTCACGCGCACATTCTCGCCGGGAATAAATTCCACTTTGGGCTTCGGTTTTGAAGTCTTTTCTTCCTGTTGCTGAAGAATCTGCCCAACATCGTTTTCCGTAAGCGGAAGCGGAGTCTTGCCGGATCCCACAAACCCGGAAATACCGGGCGTGTTTTTCACCAAATACCAACTATCTTCGTTGAGCTCCATTTGCACGAGAAGATATCCCGGGAAAAACTTGCGCTCCGAAATTCTTTTCCTTCCCGCTTTGACTTCGCTGACCTTTTCGGTGGGGATCATCACTTGCTGGATGAGATGACGCATACCGGCCATATCAGCGCGTGTTTCCAAATTGGCCTTCGCCTTTGTTTCCGCACCCGTCAACGTGTGCACCACATACCATTTTGCTGTTCCCATGTCTCTTATCCCACCAGAATCCGAATTATGGTCGATAAACAAAAATCTACGGCGCCGATAAAAGCCGCCAGGATGAACGTCGTCACAATCACCATCAACGTCGCTTGCGTAAGCTCTTCCCGGCTCGGCCATGTTACGTTATTAAGCTCTTGCTTTGTTTCCTTTAGAAAATTAACAATCCCACCCAACATTTGGCACCCTCTTCGATATCAACATCCTGTTGCTTCCAGTCCCACTTACTCGGTGGCAGGCCTGGCAGGATTCGAACCTGCAACATGCGGTTTTGGAGACCGCCGCTCTAGCCAGTTGGAGCTACAGGCCTCCGCATAAGTGCAAGAACTTCCCTATTTCTGCTCGCGATGCTGAGTGTGTTTTCGGCAGGCGCGGCAAAACCTCTTCCGCTCTAATCGGTCTGGATTTTGTTTCTTGTTTTTACGCGTGGAATAATTTTTGCGCTTACATTCCATACACGCTAAGACAATAATTTCCTGCATCGAATAAATCTCTCACCACGATTTTGATAAAACGCTTTAGGATCACAAGGGCTCTTACGGCGAAGTAAACCCCCTATGATCAGATGTGCTCGCCAATTCAAATGTGAGGAAAACTAGATGGTCTTACTTAAGAATTTCGCTGACAACACCAGCTCCAACTGTCTTGCCACCCTCACGAACTGCAAATCGAAGTTCTTTTTCCATGGCCACCGGCATGATCAATTCTGCCTCGATCGCGACATTATCACCCGGCATCACCATTTCCGTGCCTTGCGGCAACGTCACCACGCCGGTCACGTCTGTCGTTCGGAAATAGAACTGCGGCCTATAGCCATTGAAAAAGGGCGTATGACGCCCGCCTTCTTCTTTACTCAACACATAAATTTGCGCTTTGAATTTCGTATGTGGAGTGACGGTACCTGGTACGGCAACCACCATTCCTCGCTCCAATTGTTCGTTTTCAACACCCCGCAACAACAGCCCGACGTTATCACCCGCCTGGGCTTCGTCAAGAAGTTTGCGGAACATTTCGATCCCGGTTACGGTACTTTTTAATGGTTTCTCGTTGAAACCAATGATATCAACTTCAGCGCCGACCTTGATTTGCCCGCGTTCGACGCGCCCCGTTCCGACCGTCCCACGGCCAGAAATGGAGAAAACGTCTTCCACCGGCATCAAAAATGGTTTTTCGACATCACGCTTCGGCGTTGGAATGCTTTCATCCAACGCTTTGATGAGGTCCATGATCGGTTGAATCGATTTCGGATCTTCCGGATTTTGCATGGCCGCAAGACCGGATCCGCGAATGACCGGAATGGTATCCCCGGGGAATTCGTATTTTTTGAGAAGTTCCCGGACTTCGAGCTCTACGAGATCGAGCAATTCAGGATCATCCACGGCATCACATTTGTTAAGAAACACCACAATGGCCGGAACGCCGACTTGGCGGGCAAGTAGAATATGCTCGCGGGTCTGGGGCATCGGACCGTCAACAGCAGAAACGACAAGAATGGCGCCATCCATCTGCGCAGCACCTGTAATCATGTTTTTAATGTAGTCAGCATGGCCCGGGCAATCAACATGAGCGTAATGGCGTTTTTCGGATGAATATTCGACATGCGATACCGCAATCGTCAAAATTTTGGATTCATCACGAACGGTACCGCCCTTGGCGATTTCGGCATATTCTTTAACATCGGCCATGCCTTTTTTGGCTAGCACTTTTGTAATAGCGCTCGTCAATGTTGTCTTACCATGGTCGACGTGCCCAATCGTTCCAACGTTCACATGGGGTTTTGTCCTCTCAAATTTTTCCTTTGCCATGTTGATTCTCCTTAACTGTGATTAGCAACGATTACCGTTTAAGAAATAATCTGATTGATTAAGTGCTTAGACCTTAAAACTTTTTTTAGCTGGGAATGGGAATTGAACCCATGACCCCGTCCTTACCAAGGACGTGCTCTACCGGCTGAGCTACCCCAGCAAGGAACTTCAACTCAGAAAAAAAACCTTCGGAGACAGTCCTCTCCTTTGAGAAAAATGCTGTATTCTAACTTCATTCTGAAAACTGTCAAGCTTTTTTTAAAGGCTTCCGTAATTATATAGGAAGACGAACAAATCCAGTCCTTTTTGAGCCTGTCCCGGTTTCTGAATCGAGCGAAGGGAAAAGACATTACGTCCTATAATATGACCACCCCGCGAGGAAATTCAAACCATCATGACTGCAAAACATTTAGAACAGACAGGTTACGTTATTTATCAATATTGATATACAAATAAGCAGCCTTGCTCCCAAGGCGTTTAAAATTACGTTTTTAACACTTCGACGATTTGGGTTTGATCATCCGGCGGAAATATGTCGAAATTTTTTTATGTCTATCATGCAATGTGACTGTTGACCCGTTGTCAAAATTAAAAACTCTAATCACGCGACTCGGAAACACGTTCGCAACTCTCATGGCTCCCTGGCATCATTCAAAAACATCTTCACTCGAAATTCGAGCCGTGGCTATTTTACGAACAGGCAAACTTGATCGGAATCTTGAGCAAAGTTTGTCGCGATTTTGTCATGTCCTGTTCGGGATGGAGCGGGTGGAGGGAATCGAACCCTCATGGCCAGCTTGGAAGGCTGGCGCTCTACCATTGAGCTACACCCGCAGTCAAAGCGGAACTCATTATAGAAACGGCTGTTCGCCCTGTCAATTTGCAACTAAATCCCTTGCCCGGCAGCCGGCCAAACGACCGCTCGAATCAAACCAAGCTTCCCAAGAAAAAATGGAGGAATAGGAATAAAATGAGTGTCTTGCCCGATCGCGAACTTACTGCGTTTTTTCTTTGATCGCCGAAACAATTTTTGAAAGCAGCCCGCCGGAACCGGCATTGGCATTCTCCGCAAGTTTCCCTTGTACTCCTTCGAGAATACTTGAAAGTCCCGAAAATCCAAGACGTTTCATTATTTCCCAAACAATAATTTTGACAACGTCTTCACTCCCGGCGATATTACGATAAACAGCATCGTGAATATCCATGTTCATCGCGATTTGCTTAGGTTGGGCTCCGGCAAGATCAATATATTTCACCTTGCCCATATTTAACACCAAACGATCGATTTCGACTTTAGGAGCACCCGTTTGGGCTCTTTCGCCTAGCGAAGATGGAAAAGATTTGGTTTCAGTCCGGGGGGTTTGAAAAACATTCAAACTTAAAAGGTTCATCTTTCCATCCACATCCCGTATGACTTGGAGTTCGTCCAAGGTTATTTCCACGGACCTAAAACGCAAACGTTTTTCTCCCAGTAAATGGAGATCCAATTGAATAAAAAGCTTGGGGACGCTTGCCAAAAAGGGGTCCGGGAAATCCGGCGGATTTTCAAACCGAATCCCCCGGAACAAAACCCAGGTTTTGGTCAAATCAACCTGAGCCTCTTGAACGGAAACCGGTGTTCCCAGTTGAGCGTGCAACCAAAACTCAAGCCCTGCTTTCGCCACATAATTGCGGAAGAGGATTGCCAATACTGCAACTAAGATTGTCAGTTGGATAATTTTGGATAAAAATTTAAACATTCATTTCCCTTTCGGATACGGATCCGGATTTGGAACACCGCCGCAAAACGCATTAATCTAAATGAAAGACCCGTAAAAATCCAGAAATTCATTTTTGTTCGATCGAGATGGTTTACAATAGGACTCCCGGACAGGCTCAAAAACCATGAGGGTTTCGATCTTGATCAAACCTGACACCAAACAAATCACGAAGCATCTCGAAATCATCGCACAACCGCGAAATCCTTTCACCCATCCGGAGAAACTTGCCGAAATCGAAAGTTATCTCGAAAGTGAATTCCGGTCTTATGGATACGGCACTGAAAAAAAACCCTGCTGCCTGAACGGACAAAAATTCAATAATTTAATCGCAAGAAAAATCCCGGCGGGGAACTCCCCCCGCCTGATTGTGGGTGCCCACTTCGATGCCGTACCCGGCACGTACGGAGCGGACGATAATGCAAGCGGAATGGCCGTCCTTCTTGAATCAGCCCGGCTGATCAGCCCTATGTCTTTCGCATCCCGAATCGACTTCATTGCCTTCAACCTCGAAGAGTACGGCATGGCCGGAAGCACTCATTATGCAAACTTTTTGAAAAAAACAGGAACTCCTATTTTGGGAATGTTATCGCTTGAAATGGTGGGCTATACATCTTCGAAAAAGGGCAGCCAAAAACTACCGCTCGCTCTTCGCCCCTTCTATTCGGACATCGGAAATTTCTTAGCACTTATCGGAGATTCTCAGTCCGCGGATTTGTTGAAAAAAACTGCTGCCGCCTTCAAGGGAATTGAAGATCTTCCGGTTGAAACCCTCACACTCCCTGCCAAAGGCCGGATCTTTCCCGAAAGCCGGTTAAGCGACCATGCCCCTTTCTGGGATGCCGGCTACCCGGCTTTGCTTGTAACAGATACTTCTTTTTTTAGAAATCCGCATTATCATCTCCCGAGCGACCGAATTGAAACTTTGGATGTAAAATTTATTTGCCGTGTTACCGAAGGCCTTATCCGGTTTGCCGCATCTCTGGGTAGCGATCATTCTTCCTTGGAGAATTGCCGTCAAACCGTTCCATCACCGGTCACCGGATTGGGCATTGACAATTGAAAAACATTGCAGGATAATACCGCTCTTTTGGAATTCTTGTAACTATTTGTCATATTTAGAGTTGGATTCTAAAAGATTCGCCACGAGGCACTCTTTTGGCCAGCCAAAACCATAACAATTATCGTTTGTTCGGAATATTGGGTTTGGCTTTGACGCTGCCGATGATTCTGATCGGCGGACCTTTGGCAGGCTTCATCTTAGGGCATGCTGCGGTCAAGTATTTGTCAGGGCCGAAAATATTGATCACGATCGGAATGATACTCGGACTTGCCGGTTCGGGGATACAAAGTGTCCGCATCATTCAAAAAATAAAAGAGTTCTCATCAAAGGAAGATCGGCGTCAATCATGAACGCAAGTAATGCTGTCCATACTCTCCAACAGGCTGCCACCGGTAACGCTGCCGCAGAAAACGGCCACGAATTGGCCAATTTGACGACACTTCTCGAAACTCTTTTCCCCGACTCGGCTTGGGTAAATTTTCTCCATCACTGGGAAAACGTTCTCTTTTCGATCCTGGCAGCCGCCGTCATCGTCATCACAGCGGTCTTTGCCGCACGCAAAAACAAAGCGGTTCCGCAAGGCATTCAAAATTTTTGGGAGACAATCGTCGAAACAGTCGAAGTTTTTGTCACGGGAATTTTGGGACCGCGGGGTTTCAAACACATCCCTTTTTTAGGAACTCTTTTTGTCTATATTCTCCTTGAGAATTGGAGCGGGCTGATCCCATTCATGAAATCCCCGACCTCCGCATGGAGCACAACATTGGCTTACGCCCTGATCACGGTGGTGTACATCCAGATGGTCGGGATCCAGGAACAAGGTTTTTGGCATTATCTCAAACACATGGCCGGAAGCCCTTCGGGCGTACTGGGTCTCGTTCTGGTCCCGCTCATGCTTATCATCAACCTCACGATCGAATTCATTGCCGTCCCGCTGAGTTTGTCTCTCCGTCTTTTTGCCAATGTTTCCAGCGAAGACCGGTTGCTTTTAAAATTTGCCGAACTGAATGTCATGTTCCACGGCATTCCATTTTTATTTCAACTCTTTGCCAATATCCTGGCAATTGCTTTTAGTATTGTTCAGGCGTTTGTGTTTATGCTACTCTCCACGGTATACATTTCACTGATGTTGCCTCACGAAGAATCCGGGCACGGAAGCAACAGCCATGACGTCTTGAATCAACCTTTAAATCATGCCCATCAGAAAGTTTGAAAGGAGATAACGTATGGACCCTCAAGTCGCATTAGCATTTGCGCTTCCCACAGGTTTGGCCCTTGCCGCTTTGGGGGGTGCTCTTGGTTTGGGAAAAGCCGTCGCCGCAGCCATGGACGCCACGGCACGCCAACCCGAAGCATCCACAAAAATACTTGTGAACATGATGGCCGGTTGCGCGTTGATCGAGGCCCTCACGCTCTACACACTGGTGTTCGGCTTTTCCCTCATGGGCAAGATTTAGTCAATCTCCATGGAATTTTTCAAAGCCAATATCATTCCCGGTGAAGTCATTGTCCAAATCATCGCATTCTTGATTGTCTTTTGGACCTTGAAGGTCTTTGCCTGGAAACCGATCTTGAAATCGCTGGCCGCACGGCAAAACAAGATCAAACAGGAATTGGATCAGATCGAAGCGGCCCGCCACGACATTGAAGTCCTGAAAAACCAGTACGCAAGCCATCTCCAAAAAATCGACGATGAGGCACGGCTTAAAATCCAGGACGCCGTGGAAGAAGGCCGTAAAATCGCACATGAGATCCAGGAAAAGGCGCGTCGTGATTCTCAGTCAACCTTCGAAAAAACCAAAGAGAACCTGGAGCTTGAGGTCGATAAAGCGCGAATCGAATTGCGCCGGGAAATTGCGGATTTGGCTATCATGGTTTCGGAAAAAATCGTCCAGGAAAAGATGACCGACAGCAAGCAACAGGACAAGATCCTGGATATGATCAAAGAACTTGAAGCCGCCTCGGAGAAAAAAAGGGAGGGCTTATCATGAAATCGGCCGCAGCCAATCGTTACGCCCGCGCGCTTTTTGCCCTGGCGCTTGAACGCGGTGAATTGGAACGAATCGATCGCGACCTGCTTCATGTCGTTCAAAGCATCCGGCAAGAGCCCGCCTGTTCCCGGTTTATCGCCAGC